>JABXYP010000001.1:315681-631362 GCA_024701455.1 Bacillus sp. A301a_S52
TTCACACAAATGTAAAAAATTGCATTGTTCACACTTAGTACCTTTTAAATTACGAAATTTATTAAAATTTTCATTTAAATTACTTTGTATTTCTTCAATTTCGTTATCATAAATATTTCCACCACAAAGTTCATTATAGTATAAATCAATAGATGGATACACGTCTCCGTTTGCATCTATTGACCAATACAGATCTCCTTCTTCAATTTTGTGAATATTTTCAATGTCGACACTTTTATGATTTTTCTCATAACTTGAATTACTAAATATCGTAATTGGCAGGAATGGTCTAAAATAAGTCTCAAGCTTGTTTTTTTGATCGATGCATCTTGAAATTTGTTCTAAAAAATCCTTTTGATTCAACATGTGGAAAATATCTCTTCCTTTTCCGCTGGGGTAAACCGGGCTTGCACTAAAAACATCTATTTTTAGTTCATTCGCCAACATAAAAGTGTCATACAATTCTTCGACATTTAAATGAGTTGCAGTAAAATTTAACCTTGTTTTTATTTGAAACTTAGAAATATTTTTAAATGCTTCTATAACTTTTTTGTATGAACCTTTCATCCTCTGTGAATCATGGGTTTTTTCGTTAAATCCATCCAAACTAATTTGAATAGTATCGTATCTGGATAAGATATTTGCTAACTTCTTTGAGTTTTCATAATTTAAGAACCATCCATTCGTGAACAATTCTAAATGTATTTTTTTATCTTTTAAATATCTTACAATTTCAAAGAAATCATTTCTAATCATTGGTTCTCCACCAGTAATAGTTACATGGAAAATATTATTATTATAGAATTTATCGATAACGTCTTTCATTTTGTCTGTATCCCTATCTTCACCATTTAACTTTGCCCAGCAATGCTTGCATGATATATTACATTTTGATGTTATTTTCCATCCGACCCATAATGGTGAAGATAAGTGACCCTTGGACTTGGCCCAATCTTTTCTAACTGCTAGAATGAACCTATCTACATTAGATCTATCAGTTCCATTTTCTAAGTCATTTAAAATATAGTCTATTATTTTGATTTTAGTTGCTTCAATATTCATTCTGGCCTTCCCCCTAAGTAGTGAGTTGAAAAGGACTAGCTGAAATAACTAGTCCTTTCAGTTTTTAATGTCCATGAGATCTTGAAGCATCATAACCTCTTCTTAACAAGTCTTCCTCTAAAACGGACAGTTTCTTAATTTTTAATCCTTTCATTTTTACCCCTCCTCTCTAGGTATTTTTGTATATGTTTTAAACATAATACACACTAATACGATGCTTAAAATATTCAAAATTGCAATAATAATAAAAACATTATTGTGTAATGGAGTATCCCATAAAAACCCCCATATTACTGGCGATATAAGCTCTCCAAGTAAAAGAAATGGTATCATTGCCTTCCAATAAACCTTTCCATCAATTTCATTAAAATGAGCTGCAAAGAATACTGGAAATACCGGAGCAAATAAATATTCAAGACTCATTGATAATACAGCTGCATAGTAGATATACAAAGAATGAGAGAACACAATCATAAAAGCTATTAATACAGAAACTGTTTGAGCAATAATGAGTAACCCTTTTTTATTAAATCGATCAGTGATTTGCCCTCCTACAAATGAAAATATGGCAGCGATCACAGTGCTAGCAGCAAATGTAAACAAGATATTCTCTAGTTCGTATCCATGAGATTGGCCAATTAATGGTATAAGAAAATAGCCGCCTCCAGAAATAGAGAATACCAGTCCTACAATACAAAATTTAATAAGAACAGGATTTTTATATGTGGAGAACCGAGTCATATGTTTTGCATCTGAGTTATTTTTTTCTGATTTTTCCGATTTTATTTTGTAGACAATGAAGATCATGGCTAAGGATATTACAATAAATAAGCCAAATAGAAAGTGAAAAGAATAATTAGCCAAAGCTCCAGCAGTCATGACACCTATAGCACTTCCACTATATAGAAAGACATCTCTTATCCCCATAATTTTTCCACGGTTTTTAGATTCTACTGAATAAAGTAAAACTGGATTTAATGTTATGTTAAATAGAGATCTTGTTGAAAAGAGAAGGACAGCAAAAGTAAATAAAATAATCGGAATTGAAACAAAATAATAGACAGTCATTGTCGATAAAATGACTATAAAAACAAAAAGCACACTCGTTCGAATTTGAAAGTCTTTTAAAGCAAAACCTATAGATGAGAAAAATCTAATTAGATTGGCTAATGAGAAAATTAATCCAATGTACATCGCACTTATACCTAAATCTCTTAAGTATAACGGAATAATTATTTCTAAGGCATCTAATATAAAAAAATAAAAAAAGTAAAGTGTAAACAATAAGGCAATTAAAGGCTTATTATTCATCCAAAACACACCTTTCCACCACGATGAAGGAAATTGTTGTAAAAATAATATTATGAATGGCATCTCTTTTTCTTAGAGTAGGGGAACGCTTGTGTGTTATTTGATTGTAAACAAATATTTGTGAAGGGTGCTTAAATAGCTAAATTTTAAAAGTTGAGTTTATTTCCTTTGCAAAAGGAGTTTTCTTCTGAAGAACTTGCTGCGATTTTTTCATAAAATCAAAAAAAGTTATTACGTAATAAAAACACGAAAAAGCGTAGTTCTTTCTATTCCCAAAACATTTGGAGATGGTACGTTTCACGGATTTAAATTCAGGGTGCCTTTGGACCTATATTTAGATGAATCTTGTCAAGGTTTAACAGGCATAAATAAGGTGTGAGTGGCTCTATACAGTGATGACGATGTAGCCCTCAATAATAAAAGAGGATTATTTATTATGAGCTAGTGAAATAACCATTTTTTGAATCATAAAGAAGTTATTTTATAAAAATCTATTATATATTCGAGAAATGCAATTTTATTTAAAGATTCTAATCTAAGACGAGAAATCTTTAAATGTTGTCATTATAATATCCCGTGTAATGTCAGTCGTCAATAAAGACTGTGTGATTCAAAACTATTATTATGATTTGTATTTTAATTAGAGTTTATTTACCATTTTTTGTAATTTTTGTATCGTTAAAATAGTGCAAATGTGTCTTAATAAGAGTGATGATAAGGGGATATGCCTTACAGTTATCTCTCGTTTTGTTAAGTATTGCTTCAGAAAAATCAATTCCAGTTACATCCCCCCCACCAGCTTACTCCTTTATTACACACCTTTAGAATAAATTTACTAATAATTAATAAATTATGGTTTATTTAGGATAATTTTGTAGGATATAATCTTTTATAGTCATCGTTACTTGTGTGAATTGGCTGTCCTAACTAAACAAAGATCTCACCATCTGTGTAGGGGATTATTTCAAAAAAGTGTGAGTGTCGTGAAAAGAGAGGATCTGCGCCACTCAGACGGAAAAAAAGCATTGAGTGTCGCGAAAAGGGAAAGCCTGCGCCACTCAGACAGAAAAAAAGCATTGAGTGTCGTGAAAAGAGAGAATCTGCGCCACTCAGACAGAAAAAGAGCATTGAGTGTCGTGAAAAGGCCTGTAAGAGCCGAATCATGAATAACTTGGAACATGTCCAGTTATTAAAATAGTGACATTTGATTAATGTAACACTTATGCTCCTAATAGAACTTTAAAAGGAGAAAAAAGGGCAGATAACATAGAGAAGAAGATTAGTATAGGTGCGGTCATTGCTGTGAAATAGATGAGCATGTAGACATTAACCATTTAAAGATTGGGTAGAATCTATGATGATGGAGGGGTTGACCAATGACTGTCATGACGAGTGAAGACAAAAAATTAAAGAAAGCAACATTCTCTAAAGAGATTGTAAATCAAGTAAGAGCGCTTCAAACACGTAATAATTATACGAATCTATTTTCCATCTTATTTGATTGGACAGTCATAATAGCATCTGCTTATGGCGCCATATTATTATCAAATTGGTGGTCCTATTTGATAGCCATTACGATTATCGGAAGTAGAATGCGAGCTTTTGATAATTTAATGCACGAAGCCAGCCACGTTCTTCTGTTCAAAAATAAAATAATGAACAAATGGATAACGTGTTTTTTTGTTGCCTTTCCTGTTTTCACTTCGTTTACAGCCTATTGCAACTCTCACCATGCTCACCATAGACATCTCTGGAATATTGACAAGGACCCAGACACTCAAAGGTATTCGCTTATTGGATTGGATAAACCACAAAAAAGTATTAAGACTTTTATTTTTAAACACATCATTAAGCCATTAACATTAACCCACGTGCCAAAATATATTTACGGGACTTTAAAAGTCAATGTTATGTCTAAAGAAGAGCCGCTTTCAGAAAAAGTTGCAAAGCCCATATTTTGGTGTATTATAATAACATGCAGTATCATTTTTAACTTTTGGTTACATATTATCTTGTTCTGGTTCGTTCCTTTATTAACGACTTTTCAGGTCATTAGATACTGGGCAGAAATGGCGGAACATTCTGGTCTAAAAAATGACCACGAGTTATATGCCAGCCGTAATACTTTTGGCAATCCTATTCAAATCTTTCTTTTGCATCCACACCATGATAATTATCATTTAGTTCATCATTTATTTCCGGCAGTTCCACACTACAATTTAAAGAGAGTCCATTTAATTTTAATGGAAGACTATGATTATAAAAAAGCTCATCATTGCACAGGCTTTTTTAAAACATTCCTACCAGGATTTAAAAGTGTCATAGAAGATATTTGCAGTGATGCAACCAAAAAAATCAGCCGTTATCAACGGCAAAAAATAAAATAGATGAGTTAGGGGATTTTAAATGTTAGGAGCAATTTTACACGGCATGATATTATCTTTTGGCTTAATATTACCTTTAGGCCCTCAAAATATCTTTCTATTTAATCAAGGCGCTGCCCACAGTAAAGTCAAATTTGCTTTGCCTGCAGTGATCACAGCGTCTCTGTGTGATACGTTATTAATTGTATTGGCAGTTCTAGGTGTGTCGGTCATCGTGATGACAATACCGGCCTTCCAGTTAATCTTTTTTGCTATTGGTTTTTTCTTTTTAATTTATATAGGCTGGTCGATCTGGAATAGCAACACATCTGAAGTGAATAAAAAACATGCCGCCATGACAGGTAAAAAGCAAGCCATGTTTGCTATTTCCGTCTCGATTCTAAACCCTCATGCTGTGTTAGACACAGTGGGAGTCATCGGAACTAGCTCTATAAGGTATACCGCAATTCCAGAGAAAATAGCATTCGCGGCGGCCTGTATTCTCGTATCTTGGGTCTCCTTTTTTGCCCTTGCATACATTGGTAAAACCATACGATCTATTGATAAAGAAGGAAAGATTGTAAGAATGATTAACAAAGTATCTGCGATCATGATTTGGGGAGTGTCCCTCTTCATAGGTTATCAGTTATACAAAATCATTTTTTAATAGTTTTCAAGTTGTGCTCATTTATGACTTAGTGTTGACTAGGCCGTTTATAAAATGTGTGGAAAAATCAAGCGCATTTATAGAAAAAGAGTTTAAATAATTGCTCTATCGAAGGGAATTCATATGTGCATACATGTTAAACTCGGGGGAGATGCAAAGAGCATGTCAAAAAAAGGGGGATAAAATGGTTTTATTCCTAACGGTAAGTTTCATCATTATCGGATTTGTTGTTGTCGTTTCCATGAAGGGAAAAACGGAAAGGAAACTTGCCTTTATCCAAAAAAACGCTGAAAATGAGAAAAATGCTACTACACCTATCATCTTGTGGATAGTAGGAACGACGTTTTGGGGGCTAGTGAGTATGGCCCTTATTATCGGTATTTTCTTTATGAACTAAGACAGGTCAGCGAATGTGGAGTCGATATTGCAATGACACCCATTTTTGGCTGAAAGCGAGGGTCCCTTTAGTATCGAAAGAGAAATTATTGAGTAGACTTTGGAAGACATAAAAGCACAAAGGTAACGATAAGACACACTAGTAAGACACCGTGCTTAAATCATTAAATACGTTCTTTTTCAGTTATATACCGTGAATAACTGACATAATCGAATGTTCAACACTAACAAGCGGCAATGATCAATCGTCTGGGATGGAGTAAATGACGGTGATTCCTAGTGCCTCAGTGACGTCTGAAAATTTCCCTATAAGAAAAGATTTTATCGCCCCATTTAGTCGCCCATCTCTATCAGAAGATCACTGGATGAGTCACTTTTGACAGGTGTTCTTTCTATTATTAAATGGATTTACTTTTTAAAATTAAAAGTTGACGACTGCCAATATTATGCTATGATCCTTTATAAAGCAAATCGTAACAATTTCGATTATCAGTAAAAAAACTATTAATAAGTCATATGAATGGCGTTTAGAGGATAGCTATTTCAATAACAAAGAGAGTTTTATATCTTTAAAAAAATAAGTATAAAGACTTATTTATAATGATGTTATTCTAGATTGTTTTCATAAATGAAGAATTTGTGGTATTTTATGTATATTTTTGTCGGAAAGGCCTAAGAATAAATTACCTTAAAATCAACCAAATAATAACAGTAAGGTATATAGCTAATTTGACAAAGTTTGTTATTAGTTTGTATTGTTGATGTTGTCAATCTAGTTATAAGTTGGTAATTATTTAGTTTTATTTTTGAGTATGAAGTTAGGGGAGAAGTGGAGATATTATGAGATTTAATGAGGGAAAGTTTTTTGGCGTTATTGTTAGTGTTATATTGATGTTAGTGGTAGTAGTAGGTTGCTCTAGTAATGAAAACGCAGAAGGTAACTTAAATAACTCGTCAGCAGAAGCTGATTCTGAAGTTGTTAATAATTCAGAAACTGAACTTTTAGAAAAAGACTTGTTTGAGGAAGATGGATCTGATCTATTACAAATCAATCATGAACAGCATATGGAAATGGTTGACAGAGGTTTTGACATACGAGAAGCCGAGTATTTTGATGATCAAGTCGTTTTGCTCAGGAGCAATAATCAGACGGTGGGCATCAATTGGCGAGATGGTAGCCCTATCTTGAGTGAAAATTCATCGGTATCTCACAATATGAGTGAGACAATCGTACATAATGATTTTTACTATTTTAAGGATTATCATAATGGTGAATCTGAAAAAGTCAGTATACTCTCTGATGGCGATTATGATGTACACAGTGTTGATGATGACGAATTTGAATATGTAACTAGTACATTTGCAGATACTTATCGATACGTCTTTGAAGATAAAGATGGGGATGATGATGAAAGCCTACTCGTAGTAAAAGCATACGATGATGAAGAATTGGTTTGGGAAAGCGAAGTACCGGGACGTGATTGGCATATGAATAATTTTCGTGAGCTAGAGGATTATGTCTTCTTGTACGTAAATGCCGATGTCCAAACGTTCATATTAGATAAGACAACAGGTGAAGTTGTATTTCACGAATCGATGGCATATTTTCAGGATGCTTATCAGGTGGGGAACTCTATTTACTTAATTACGAATTTTGATAGCGGCAGCGATTATCAGTTATATGAGGTTGATACTGAGAGCTGGGAGAATGAGCTTGTTTTAGAATTGCATGATTTAAGAGATTCAGATGAAGCGCATTTTATTTATGAAGGCAACACATTAGCAGTTGTGTTAGAAAGAAATATTTTAGGATTTGATACAGAGACGAATAGTCTTAAATATAATTATTATTACGGAATTGAAGGATCAATCATTGATCAGTTCAATGGAGACTTTGAATGGCTTGAAAATGACGGTCTATTATATGCTTTAGCTGATCTCGAGCATGACTATGGATTTTCGATTATAGATATTGATTCAGGTGAGCTATTAAGTCAATATAAGCTTGAGGGCGAGGAGGAATATCTTTCGGCATATTTAGTTGATGTTGGTGAAGATCATTTTGTTATCAACTCTGATGATGGTGTCTTTGAATTTAGGTTCGATGATTTTGAATAAATCTCTTAACAATCCCATGACCAGATAGTGATATCTTAAACTGTATTGATATTGTGGAGGGTCAACAGGGTCGCACTCTTTATGAGTGCTTTGAGTGCATGATTTAAAAGGGACTGTATCATAACGTCGATACAGTCCCTGTTAACATTTTTACCCCTTATTACTCTTCGTCGTCTAAGACGAGGCCATCTACGTGTTTTCGTTCAAGCAGGTGTTTTGTTTTGCGATAATCCACCGATTTAAAAATAATATCGAAGTCATAGTCTGGTGGGTATAGCTCACTTGCTGGAATGTGAAGGGTCAGCCGCTTATGGTTAATGCGGTGTTTTTCCCCTTTAATTTGAACGATGTAGTCTCCTTTCTCATCAGGCCCTTTATAAACAATGCCTACTTCTTGGTGGGGGGATACTGTGACATTGTCTCCCTGATTAAATAAAGGGATAGCTGTTTTTTTCTTTTTCTGTTGTGTCCTCACATAGTTCGTTGTGGCCAGTTGTTTGTCATAACGCCTTTTTTTCGTTTGGTCGATGTCTGCTATGGAATAGGATGTCTCATCGACCTGATTGCCGCATAATTGTTGAGCCCGGTGAATGAGTGTTGGGTGAAGACCTAGTTTGAAGGCGATATCGAATGCCTGACTATTCCCTGTTTCCCCTAATAAAAGCCGATAAGTAGGCTGTAATGTGTCCACATCAAATGTCATTGAGCCATTTAGAAATCCATCGTGTGTCTGTGCCAATGATTTTAACTCGCGATAGTGAGTCGTGGCTACAATCGTCGCCCCTTTAGCATATAACTGTTCAAGAATAATATGGGCGAGGGCCATGCCTTCGTTCGGATCGGTGCCTGAGCCTAGTTCATCAATAAGGACTAAAGTTTTATCATCAGTTATTTCCAAAATGTCAATAATATTCGTTAGGCGAGAACTAAAGGTACTTAAATTTTGTTCAATGCTTTGACCGTCACCAATGTCGACAAATAGTTTTTGAAAGACGTGAAGCGATGTGTTGGGGCCAGCCGGAACCATCAGCCCCGTTTGTGCCATAAGCGTAAGCAGTCCGATAGTCTTTAACGTCACCGTTTTTCCCCCTGTATTTGGACCGGTAATCACCAGTGCACGGTCTCGTATGCCTAGTTGAAGGGACAATGGGACAGCTTGCTCTCCTAGTAGTGGATGGCGTGCTGCATCAAGGTGGATCATGTAGTCTTCATTAAGCTTCGGAATAACGGCGTTGATGGATTGACCATATTTCGCTTTGGCGAAGAGGACGTCATAGTGATGCATAATGTCCATGGCCATATGCAAGTCGCTTTCTATGTCTAATATGCTGGCAGTTAACGTATAAAGAATCGTTTCCACTTCATACGTTTCCGCCATAGTTAAGTCATTTAATTGCTCATAGAGAGTGGCTAATTCTTTCGGTTCCACAAAGATAGTAGCGCCAGATGAAGACGTGTCAATCATAGTGCCGGATACTTTCGAACGATATTGTTTTTTAATCGGAATGGTTAACCTGTCGTTCTTCTCAACAACGAGGCTGTCTTGAAGATACGGAGCCCATTTTTTTGAACGGCATATTGCTTCTGCTTTCTCTTTTATTTCTGCTTGCTTTATCCGACGGTGGCGACGGATATTTGCCAGTTCTGGTGAAGCATGATCATCAATTTGACCATGACGAAGGCTGCCAGCGATGGCGTTTTCCGTATCACTCATATCGTTTATCGATAACACGTAGTTGGCAACGTTTGGCGCCACGGATACTTTATCACGCATAAACATTTTTAATTTACGGCAATGGTCAAGGAAGGAGAGGACGCGCTGAAGTTGACTAGGGTGTAAGTACAATCCTTTCTTTGCCTGTTGAAGGTAAGCCGACATGTCATCCAGTGAGTGAATAGGGATGCTAGAACTAATCGTGATAATGCGGTAAGCTTCCCAAACGTCGTTTAACATTTGATCAATATGCTTCTTTACAAACTTCGGTTCACTCGTGCTAATGGTTTCTTTAGCTCGCTCAGTATGGGCGAATGTGGCGACAGTATCTAAAATATGTTGATAATCCAGTTGTTTTAATGATGTATGATTCATGACGTTGATCGTCCTTTCTTTAAAAAAATATACACAAAAAACGCCTCAAGCAGTCGCTTGAGGCGTTTAGCCGCCCTTTACGTTGAACAGGCCCAGTCTGAAAAAAACAGACGGGTGCTGTATCGATTGCTTGGTTCTTAACGTGTACGAATAGGTAACGCAAATAAACCGACATTGTTGACGGTTTTAAACTATTCGTACATATCCGGTTATGGACTAGTTAAGAACACTCACACTCATAAAACAAACTCCTTTAGCCCCGTCTATGAGGCATTCAACGGAAAGGTTGTGTAATTGTTCCAAGTGTATACATATTCTAACATTTTGTCAATGAAGAGTTGAACGGTCATACTGGTGACCCAATAATTAAAGAGCTATAGCAACGTTATCTTTTCTAAACCGCCTGTTAGTCTAAAAAAGAAACCTTTGGGAATAATATCGATTCAGACACTTTATGGGTAGGAGTGATTAAAATGAACAGCGATAATAAGAAACAACAGAAAACGGTTTTTAAAGATAATCAAGATTTAGTTCCAGAAGGTACATTACCAGGTGATAGGGAAGATCGAAGCGATAAAATGGCGACGTTAAATTCTGAAGACATTCGTTTTAAACATGCTGACGATATATATGAAGAATATTGATATGTGGTTAGCTTTAGCTTACAAAGAGTATGTGGGTTATTAACTAAGTGTTGCTAAAAAAGTTTGGTAAACATCATCAAACATTCACATTATTGTTTATACGGTTAGACATCGTGAAAGTATCGCGTATGTTTAACCGTTTTTTCTTTTTATCACAGATAAGCATCCAACCTTCCCACAAATTGAAGGTTCGCTTTATGATCGCAAAGGAGAGGCGGGTACCTAGTAAAGTCCTGTCTTGTCCTATTTCCTATATAGTGGTTAAATTTGTTAGTTATTTGGCTTTAATATGTTTAATGTTCTGCTTTTCCGGTTATTTGAAATAAGTGAGAGCTTAGAGCTATGTGACAGAAGTAGAAGTTAATAAACTATTTTCAATGGGTGGTGACAGATTATGATCAATCTGAAACAAGAAGGAAAACTAGGCTTTGGTACAGCACCTTTAGGTAATATGTATCGTGTGATTCCAGAAGAGGAAGCAAAAGACACGATAAAAGCAGCTTGGGAACACGGCATCCGTTATTTTGACACGGCACCGTTTTATGGCGCAGGTCTTGCGGAGATGCGTTTAGGCGAGGTGCTGTCACACTATGAGCGAGATGACTACGTGTTGAGTACGAAAGTCGGTCGTGTGGTTCTTGATGAAACAGAAAAGAAAGATGGTTTGTTTCAATATGGACGTCAGAATAAGGTTGTTGATGATTATAGTGCGGAGGGGACACGCAAGTCGATAGAGCAGAGTTTAGAGAGACTTCAGACAGACCGGCTTGATATTGTTTACGTTCATGATATTTCACCGGATTTTCACGGCGATGAGTGGCTGTCCAAATTTGAAGAGGCAAGAACAGGGGCTTTTCGCGAACTGACACGACTTCGGGATGAAGGCGTGATTAAGGCGTGGGGAATAGGCGTCAATCGAACTGAGCCGATTGAGCTTGCCTTAGAATTGGAGGAAACGAAGCCAGACATTGCGCTTCAAGCGACAAGGTATACACTTCTAAATCATGAACATGCTTTAAAAAGACTCATGCCATTAGCAAAAGAAAAAGGAGTAGATATTGTCGTCGGTGCGCCATACGGTTCTGGCATTATTGCTGGAGGTTCGCATTATGAATACAGTGAAGCTTCGTCTGAGATCAGCTCAAGAGTTGAGAAGTTAAATGAAATAGCTAATGCACATGATGTAAACTTGATTGCTGCGGCCCTTCAATTTTCAGCGGCTCATCCAGCTGTAGCAGCCGTCATCCCAGGAACTACCCGACCAGAACGGATTGAACAAAATATCGCAGCCTTACATGAAGAGATACCGAGCGCATTTTGGCAAGAGTTGCGTGACAAAGGTTTCGTTTCTCCTAAGGCGCCGTTGCCAATTGATGACTAATAATCGCCAATATGTACGAGGTATTATAAAGATAATATAGTGGGTTCGTGTTAAGCGAGTCGTCTAGGTTGCTTTGCTTACCCTCCACTCGGTAAAATTTAATTGAGGTTAATCATGTTAAGGTTGCGTAAATATTTACCCTTTAATATCTTCGTTTTAGAAAAAAGGTCAAGAGTGGCAGGGGAGTAACTAAACTGGCCACTCAGCCGAGAGCAAGGCTACGAGTGTCGCGTATCTAGAGTTTTTTAAAATAGTAGAAATAATGCTACGCCAATATATAGAAGTAAATAGACTAATGAGATGAATTGAAAGGATGTATGACATGAAAGTTCTTGTTGTAGGTGCGAACGGTCAAATTGGAAAACATCTTGTATCCTTCATTAAAGAGAGTGAAGGCATGGAAGCAAGAGCCATGATTCGTAAGGAGGAACAGGCACCCTTTTTTGAAAAATTAGAGGCCGAAACGGCGATCGTTGATTTAGAGGATGATGTGGAGGCCATTGCTAAAGCGGCTGAAGGTGTAGATGCCATTGTCTTTACCGCTGGTTCCGGCCCGCATACAGGGAAGGATAAAACGATCCTGATCGATTTGGACGGAGCGGTGAAAACAATTGAAGCCGCCAAAGTGGCTGGTGTCAAGCGGTTCATTATGATTTCGTCCTTTGATACGAGCAGAGAAGCCATTCAAGCAGCACCATCGTCATTTGCACCGTACGTAGCAGCAAAGCATTATGCAGATGAGTGGTTAAAAGGGACCGATTTAGACTATACGATCATCCATCCTGGTGCTTTAACGAATGACGAAGGAACTGGGCAGATAAAAACACATCAAGAATCAGAAATAAGAGAGGTACCACGGGAAGATGTGGCAAAAGTGATCGTGGCCAGCTTAGAGAACGATGCAACCATTGGCAAGGCATTTCAAGTGGTGACTGGTGATGTGCCAATTAACGAAGCAGTTAACGCGTTATCGTGAGCAGATATCTTTAGGGTGAAAAAATAAGGCCGAATGAGCGTATGCCTATACGCTCATTCGGCCTTATTAATGTGTCTCAAACGACATGATGCAGAAGGGAGGAGGGTCAGCCCGTTATGTAATGGAAATTCAGATAGATCTCACACATGAAAGGCTATTGTCATACGTTAAGATAGTGAAAATTTAAAAGAAGGTGTATAAAATGAGTTCTGAAGTATGCAGCTTAATAAATAATGCTGGACGTGTTTCCTGTTTTTTATCAGATATAAATGGAGAACCTGTTGATCCTTCAGGGATAAGATGGGAAGAGGTTCGCGATCCGCAAGGGCGTGAAGATGTTTCAGTGTCACTCAATGATGGGGGAAAGACAGTCTTACAAAAGGTCGTGATAGAGAAGTCAGGATTTATTGTCGTGGAAGTGACAGATGGGGTTAACACATGCTTAACAGAGCCGATCCCTTTTTCTGAAACGGAGCATGCCCTCCTTTGTGCCCCTGAAGGGACAGAGATTCGCTGTCGCATAACGGATGTACAGTGCTTTGCATTTGTTCAGTGCCGAAACGGTATTTACGAATACGTTGATATCGTGGTCGATTTTTGTCAGGATATTCAAGCGGTGGCCCATTCAGTTGTGGAGGTGGAAGGCCAGTTTAGTGAGCCCAGGGAGCCTTATAAACAGCGCTGTTACCCTATATCTAACCCGACAGGATGTCGCAAAGAAAAAAGGGCTATTGCTTTAGAAGAAGACATTAACCAGCAATACAAAGAAAGTAAAAAGCGCGAAATAGTCTGTGTCAATACGGAAAAAGTATATGATTGGATTGTGAAGCAGACTAAGATTAAGATTAGAAGGTTTGCTGAAGATACTCCGTTTATTTGCGATATTTGCTTGGTCGATATATTTGTACCAGCACATATCATTTGTGAAGACATGATAATGGGGAGGGTGGAATGTAATGGGGGACCTGTAGAAGGGGCGGTCGTCTTTTTGTCAGCCAGCCCTAATAATGTGACGTTCTCCCCAAACCCTGTTGTCACTGATGCACTAGGAGAGTTTGAAACTGTCGTTACGGTACCTGTTGGGACAGAACCGACGGATGTCATCATTACGGCAAGTACGGTTGTGAATGGTCATCCCTTGTCCACCTCGTTACCGACCATAGTCCGATGTTTAGCAGATCCGTGTATTTTATTTTTATTTGGGCCGCCTTCGATTGAATGCACAGATATTGTATCAGGACGTATTCGGTGTGGCAATACCCATGTGCCAAACGTAGACGTGACGTTGACAGCAAATCCACCAATCGTCACCTTTGACCCCAACCCAACAGTGACGGATGCGGAGGGAAGTTATTTTTCAGGTGTTAGTGTCCCAAGCGGCACGCCACCCACCGATGTAGACATTACGGCTTCCGCTACGGTAGATGGTCAATTGCTTTCAGAAACGATTACTGTGAACGTCTCGTGTGTTAGGGAATGTGTGTTGACGTTGGAAGCGGATGAGACCATCACATGTCAGGGACAAGTAACAGGCACGTTAACGTGTAATGGGCAGCCGATAGCAGATGCGTCAATCGATTTTAGCATCTTTCCTGATGTAGGGGCATTTAATCCGAATCCAGCCGTAACGGCAGGAGATGGAACGTTTGTTACAACGTTAGTGATACCTGAAGGCACACCACTTATATCTACTGCTATTACGGCTATGACAATAGTAAATGGGGAAACCGTGATGACGACGATTGGACGGCGTGTTGAGTGTCCGGCCATTGAATGTCCTTGTAAATTCCGTATCGGGGTTCAAGGTGGATCGGCACCGGCTACTGCTAATATAACCGTGGGCGGAGTGCCTTCGATATTAACAGGGACGATTAATGTGACGGCCATCCAATGTTTCACAGCAGCCCCTATGTGCAATCCTGCTATTGATAATTTTAATGTGGCATTCGGTAATGGCGGCAATACGATTAACTTTGTTGCAGGAAGAAGGATTGAGATTGAATGTGAGGGCAATACGTTTGCTAGGGTGCGTGGAATAGCGAGAGTGACAGGAAATGTATTCCCAGATGCCCTCTTTGAGGTGACGATCACGCTCACAATTGGGGCAGGAAATATTGGCGTATGGACGGTTGACGGGACTGATTTTCATGGTAATACGTTTACGACGACTTTTACAGCTGGTGTCACGCCAATTACCTTTATTGGTGATTGTAATGAGACCCCATAACTTATTAATCTTTATCATAGATATCCGTCCGTAAAACGCTCGTCACTAAATAGAGAGGAGAGGTAAATCTATTTAGTCATTCAACCGCCAATCAGGGGGAGAAGAACGAAAATGCCTACTGATTGAAGGGGCGTTTTATAGTGTATTGAATAGATAAGCGCAAAAGTTAGTGTGTGTGTGCTAACTTTTGTGTTTTTTTCTATATCTATTGGTCTGATTTCACCATACAAAACACCCCTACGAAAAATGGGTCATTCAGTGATTTTCCACCACAGATAGGCGCTTTATTTGAGGGCACGTCTTCAGCTATATGATAAGAAAGGGTTTATCGCAGCATTTAATTAATTCTTCGGGAATCACCGTCATTCACTGCAGCTCTTTTTAAAAGATGGATCACTAACATTGTAAAAAAATATTATAATTTTTAGTTGTTGTTTAGAGCCAAAAAGCAGAATCCACGGTTAAAGATGAATTTGGATGGGTGACCACCTAACTTAAAGGCTTTTTTAGGTAACATAACTGTGACAAAAAGCCAATGGCCTATTTATTTATCATTGTTTGATTTTTCATGCTGAGAATTTAATGGGAAAGTCATTCTATAAAATCAGCTAATTTAATTTATCATGTTGTCTTCTAAAGCTTTTTTAAGTCTGTATATCCCTTCTTCAATCTCCTCTTTAGTCAAATTCCCATATCCTAATATCAGTTTATTTTTGTGTTTTCCTTTTTGCATGGTATGTAATTCTACGGGGTACACTTTTATGTTATAGTTATTAATTTTAGTGAGAGCTTGTTCAGTGAAGTCGAAATTGATAAATTCAACAATTAAGTGGAGCCCTGTAGAGTCACCAGAAATTTTAACTTTTTCTCCAAACGCTTTTTTTAAAGACTTCCTTACAACCTCTCTTCGTTTTTGATAAAGTTTTCTCATTTTTCGAATATGGCTTTCTAATTGACCTTGATCGATAAAACGTGCAAGGGTCATTTGTTCAAGGGAAGGGGTATGTAAGTCGTCAAACCATTTTAAGTTTTTGCATCTCTCAGTTAAAGTAGGGGGAAGGATCAAATAACCTAACCTTAACGCTGGAGACAGTATTTTACTAAATGTGCCTATATAAATAACCCTTTCAGGTTCCAATCCTTGTAATGAACTTATAGGAGGTCCTTGAAAACGGAATTCACTGTCATAATCATCTTCAACAATGTAACAGTTAGTTTTGTTTGCATATTGAATGAGTTCAATTCTACGTTGAATGGGTAATATACTCCCTAAAGGAAATTGATGTGATGGTGTTACGAAAATAAAGCTAGGTGATAGATTATGAGGCAAGTAGTCCGTTCTCATACCATGTTCATCAACAGGCAATCCATAAAGTGATCCACCGGCAGATGAAAAAATCGTTTGAATTTCATGGGTAATCGGATCTTCCATTATCACATGATCGCCTTTTGATACAAGTAACTTTGCTACTAAAGAAAGTGCTTGTGTGGCTCCTGATGTAATCACTAATTGATCGGGATGACAAAGAACACCTCTTGTTCTTTTGAGGTATTGACACAATACATGCCGAAGTTCTGAACGCCCTTCAGGATAATCATAACCAAAAATGGCGTCTTTTGCTTCTAAGCACACGCGTTTAGCCAATTTTCCCCATTCTTGTCTTGGAAACCTATCTAATGCCGGAATGCCTGATCTAAAATCGATGATATTACTATCGTTTTCTGAGATATCCAACGTATCTAGAAAAGAAATATGGCGACTTTTTAAGTCTTTATCTAAATAGGCGCCCTCAGCAACGAACGTACCAGCCCCTTGATGTCCTTCCACATATCCTTCCGCAAGTAAATGTTCGTAGGCATCTATGACAACATTGCGTGATACCCCCAAATGGGAGGCGAATTCCCTGGAAGATGGGAGGCGTTCTCCACCTGATAGTTCACCGCGTAAAATTTTCATTCGAAGTTGTTCATAAACTTGTCTTTTAAGTGACATTTTTAATGTTCGATCAATATCAATCCAGAGCATATTTTACCCCCTTTCAAAAATGGTACTTAAATAAAAGACTAAAATTGGCTCTTATAACGCTTATTTTATCATGTTACTTTAAAGTAAAGAAGCAAAAACCCTGAAAATTCCAAATAATTTGGTTAATAAAGGAGGGCGAGTCATGGATGCACAAATCGAACAAGTGAAAGCTGAAGATGTTTCATATGAATGGGAAAAACAAACTTCTTCATTTATGAAAATAATTGAGCAGTTTTCCCATGTCACTATTGCAACATTAGGACCTACGGGCACTAGTAGTGAAGCAGCAGCCAAATATTTATTGTCTTTTTTAACAAAGTCGCAAGGAAAGTACACCTTATTCCCTTCCTTTGAAGAAGCATATCATGACTTAGTGAGTGGAAATGCCAATATTCTCCTTATAGCCAATGCCTATGAGCGCATAGACAAGTTTTATATGTCTCAGGATATTAAGTTTTTGTTTTCTTTTGTACTTGAAACCCCTTTATATGGCATTACAAAGAAGAGGGGAGAGGCCATAGACAATGATAAAACGCTTAAGATTGCTACACACCATGCCCCTTCAAGTCTTATCCCTTGGTTTTTGAAAGGTATGAAGGGAGATTATGATATTTTACTAGTTAATTCTACTAGTGAAGCTGCGATGAAGTTACAAAAAGGTGAGGTTGATCTCTCATTAACAACAGCAAATGCAGCACAAGAATATGGTTTAGAATTTATCTCCCCAACCCGTACAATCTTAATGCTTTGGTCTATATTTGTACCAAACTGGGAATAATCAACGACTATGGTATTACAAAAAACCTGATGGAGGTATTTTAATGGAAAATAAGTGTGTATTGATTATTGATTCAGAATTACCAACCGGATTAATTGCTAACACGGCAGCCGTACTAGCACTAACGTTAGGAAAAAAAATTGATGATATTATTGGACCTGAAGTTTTTGACGGAGACAAACGTCCCCATGAAGGGATCACCACTATGCCACTTCCAATATTAAAAAGTACTGAACTAGATATAAAAGAATTAAGAGATAAAATAAGCTGCGATTTTTCAGATTTGCTTTTAGTTGATTTTTCAAATGCAGCGCAAACAACAAAAAATTATGAAGACTATACTCAAAAAATATCACAATATACAACTAATGATCTTAAGTACTTAGGTATTGCCATATATGGAGAGAAAAAGAAATTAAATAAACTTACTGGGAGTTTGGGGCTTTTGCGATAAGGTGGGGAGAAGCTTATGGGGAAACAAGTAAAATCTCGTTTACATAACATGATTTATATTCGAGGAGGAGAATATCTTCGAGGAAGTGATGAATCACCTGATGAAAGTCCAATAAAGACAGTGAAATTATCACCTTTTTACATTGACGCGACCCCTGTGACGAATAAAGAATTTAATGCGTTTATTAAATCTGATGGCTATAAAAATCCTAATTTTTGGACTCAAAAGGGGTGGGCGCACATCAAAAAAGTCAATATTGAAATCCCGAATTATTGGTTTGATAAAAATTTTAATCAAGATGACCACCCAGTAACAGGAATAAGCTGGTGGGAAGCCATGGCTTATGCAAAATGGGCAGGAAAAACTTTACCTAGTGAAGCTCAGTGGGAATATGCTTGTAAAGGTAACGAAGAAAGAAAATACCCTTGGGGTAATGATGAACCATCGAATGATCATGCTAATTATGCAGTAGACTGTGATCCTTTCGAATTAGATCGGAGTTCTACCTCTGTTTTTGCTTATCCTAAAAACAAATCATTTTTTGGTTGTCTAGATATGGCAGGTAATATGGCGGAATGGTGTTTGGATAATGCCTCTCTTAATTATAGCTGGGATGACGAAGGTATAAATCCTGTATATATTACATCCGAAACTGACGAGCATATCGTAAGAGGCGGCTGTGGTCTCCATAATGAGGAATTTATGAGATGTGCAAGCAGAGACTATTATCCAACCACAATGAGAGATAATCTCGTGGGTTTTAGATGTGTTATCAATCAGGAGGAGGATAATGAAATATGAGCAATTTATTAACACCTCATTTAGATAAGAAACCGTCATCTTTAAGATACTATCAAGAGGGACCCCCCATTTCAATTAATATGAGTGAATGGTGTCTTTCAATTAATGGTCTAGTCAATGAAGAACTCACGCTATCCTACAATGACCTATTAAAACTTCCTCAAGTTGAAGAGAGTCGAAGAATGGTTTGTGTATGTAATTGGAGTATTAGACGAACATGGAAAGGTATTTTACTATCAACAGTTATGGAGATGGCAGGTGTTTCTAACCTAGATCACCATTATATAAAACAGACTAGTATAGGAACACAAGAGAAAGGAGTCTACCAAACAACTATTCCTTTATCTGATGCCATTTCAAGACGTTCAATACTTGTTCATACTGTTGATGGAGAACGGTTACCTATGGATCAGGGGTATCCATTAAGGTTATTCGATTTTGGATTATACGGTTATAAAAATGTCAAAGGTTTATCGACACTTGAAGTAACTGACCAATACGAACTAGGAGAATGGGAGAAACGTGCTGGGTATGATATAAACGGAGTCATTCGCCCTAAAAAGTATTGGATCGTAGATTTGAAAAAATGGAAGTTTGTCGAAAAAGCAGGGGAAGTGACTGAATTTTAATTGAAGGGAAGATTTAGATGCAGTTAAATAGAGGTTTAGGTTGGAAAGAAGCAACCTCTCTTGGTACAGGGGCGATGGTGGGAGCAGGTATATTTGTACTTAGTGGTGTGGCAGCAGGAAAAGCAGGCCCTGCTGTTATGCTTTCTTTTACGTTAGCCGCGCTTCTTGCCATGTTATTAGGGTTATGCTATGCAGAATTAGCTTCACGCTATCCACGAGCGGGGGGCTCATATGAATATGTGCGTGAAACAATGGGATCGTTAATCGGGACCATCATCGGGTGGGCTTATTGGGGAGCTTGGCTTGCAGCTAGCAGTTTTGTGTCACAAGGGTTTGGGCATTATTTAAATGCACTAACAGGGGCCCCGCCTCTGTTAAGTGCCGTTATACTTTTATTGGTTTTAGGGGTTTTAAATGTGTTAGGTATTAAATTTAGCGGAAAACTTCAAGTTGGTATCGTTTTTATCGTTATCGTTGTTTTAATAGGTTTTTTTGTGCTGGGGATACAACACATCGACTATTCTCTCTATACCCCCTTTGCGCCTAATGGATTTTCTGGGGTATTAGCGGCTGCTTTAGTGGGATTTTTATCAATCGTAGGTTGGGATGCCATCGTTGCATCAGGTGAAGAAGTAAAAAATCCTAGAAAAACAATACCATTAGCCATTTTTTCATCAATAAGTATTGTGCTTTTTTTATACTTAGGTCTTTTATTTGTCTCAACAGGTGTGGTCCATTGGGAAGCACTTGGCTCTTCAGAAGTTCCGGTGGCTTTAGCAAGTGAACAATTTTTAGGAGACATCGGTCCAATTTTTATTAGTATTGTGATAGTGATCGCGTTACCAGCTACTGCAAATGCCTTTATTATTTCCATCTCACGAACAGCTTTTGCCATGGGACGTAATGGGTTATTACCTGAAAAAATTGCCTATATCCACCCTCGATTTCAAACACCAATTTGGGCGATTTCTTTTGGAGTAAGTATTCAAATCGCCTTTACACTTGTGAGTTCTATTAATATAGCCGTGACAGCCACAGGTTTTTTATATCTAGTCACGTTTATCTTTACTATGATTGCTTTTTTTATTTCAAGGAAAAGAACCCCAATAGAAGAAAGGAAAAAACAGTTTTCAGTTCCTTTTTATCCAATTGTCCCTATTCTTGCATTAGTGCTTAGTACCAGCTTACTCATTCCAGTTGGTAAATCTGGTTTTTTAATGGGGTTAATTTGGTTAGCTATAGGTGCTATAATCTATATTTTCCGTCACAAGTCAATTAAACATGTAGAAGAAACAAGGTTAAATGAGGAAAAAAGCAATCTCGTTTAATAGATATCATGTCATTATGTAGAAGATAGACTTGCCAGAAAACAAGAGCCGAGGCATAAGCTAAAACTTGACGCTACTTAATATGGGGGTTATCATGGATATGTAAAGTCTTTAATAGAGGTGAACACTGCATTATGAAGTATTCGAAAGCGACAGACTATGCCCTACACACCATGCTTTTTCTTGCAGTAGCCACGCCAAATAAGTTTGTCGGTGTTCAGGAACTGGCGGATCGGCAGAAGGTTTCGCCTACGTATTTATCGAAAATACTGACGAAGCTCGCCAAATCGGGAATGATTGAGTCCGTTTCAGGTGCCAATGGCGGTTATAGATTAAAACGGAATTGGGAAGAGCTTTCGTTCCTTGATGTCATTCACGCAATTGAAGGTACAGCCTCATTGTTTGACTGCAACTTGAACCATGGATCAGAATGTTTGATTCAGAAGGTGATGGTCTCGGCGGAAGAGAACATGGAAGATTATTTGAAAGAGCAAAAAATAGCTGATCTTGCCAAAAATAGCGGTTATATGTGAAGCCGCTATTTTTTAAAAACTAATTAGAGATATAAAGACTCTTTAATGTCTTTTTATATTAATTTTCTAATAGAGGGGGCATTGAAATATAGGCAGTGGCGTTGATATGTTGGCGACCAAAACAAGGGTTCAAGGATTCTTAACAAGCATAAATGAGAGGAGATAAGCATGACTAACGATTTTTTTAATGAAACCGTTTGGGAAAAAGCGTGGAAGAAAGATGTGCAGACAGGAGTAAACAAACTGAAACAAGCCGGAATCGATCCGATCCATGTTTTTGATCATCGGGCAAAATCATTCAACGAGCAGGCGTTTAACGAAGAAGGCAGGCGAAGAACAAAAGAGATTATCAATTGGCTGGAAGGTCAAGGTGTCACGTTCAAAGATGTTTCCATTTTAGACATTGGTGCCGCTTCGGGTGGATTCACAGTACCGTTTGCGGAAAAAGGGGGGAATGTCACCGCAGTGGAGCCTAATCTTCCTTTAGGTGAGCTGCTGAAAGAAAATGCACTCGGAATAACAAACGGAAAGGTGGAGGTTGTGGCTGAACCTTTTGAAAACATTGATGTTCAAGGAAAGGGATGGGGGAAAGCCTTTGATGTTGTTTTTGTCTCCATGTGTCCGGTTATTGTTGATTGGGAGAGTGTAGAGAAAGTACTGAGCTGCGCACGACAGTTTTGCTACATCAGTCTCGGAGTTGGCGTATTTGCTCCATTTATTAACTCTTAAAGGTTATTCCTATACGTCGCTCGTAAGCAGGGAAATGACAACGAGAGAAGTATCCAGAGAAATAGCGTATCAGGAAGTGATAGATTGGCTGCGAATGTTTGGTTTGCCTGCGAATGATCGAAACCGGCAAATCGTCACTGAGTATTTGGAACGTACTTATCCAGTGAACAAGGTGGAAATAAGGCAAAGCGGTCGATTCGGCAAGGTGCTGATTCACTTACACGATTAGAGCATTGCACAAACTCATGATGTTTTTGAGATATTTAAGATCAATGGAGGTACTTAAAAATATGGAGAAACAACAGGTTGATGTAGCTATTATTGGCGGAGGGCCGGCAGGATTGAATGCCGCCCTTGTACTAGGACGAGCGAGAAAACGGGTGGTAGTGATTGATGAAGGCCGTCCCCGCAATGCGGTGACTGGCGAAGCTCACGGTTTTCTTACCCGGGACGGGATAAGACCTGGTGACTTCCGGCGAATAGCAAAGGAAGAAATCAGTGCTTACCCCAACGTTTCTTTTTTGGCGAATACAGCCGTGTCGATTGCAGGAGCGGATGGTCAGTTTCAAATAGCGACTGCCGAGGGGCTCACTTTAGAAAGCAAGAAGCTGCTGTTTGCCGTCGGCATGAAGGATCGGCCGCTGGATATCCCGGGATTGGCGGAGGTTTATGGAAAAAGCGCCTTCGTTTGTCCGTATTGTGATGGTTGGGAATTAAGGGACGAATCGCTTATCGTTATTAACAAGGGGGCTGAACTTCTGCATGCTGCTCCGATTATATCTGGGTGGACAAACCGTCTTAGTATCTGCACAAACGGTCCCGATGAACTGACGGATGATCAGCGGCAAGAGCTGAAGCAGCATCAAGTGCCATTGTATGATTCACCGATCCAATCTATTGATTCAAACGATGGGATCGTACACCAAGTTGTTCTTGAGGACGGAACGGCAATCCCGTGCAGAGGGATTTTCTTTAAACCGGAACTGGTTCCAGGCTCGGATTTGCCACAATCCATTGGATGCGACGTCACGGAAGGAATGATTATTGTTGATGACTTCGGAAAAACAAACGTTTCAGGTGTTTATAGCGCTGGAGATGTAGCATCAAGAGTGTATCAGGCCATTGTCGCTGCTTCTAAAGGCGCGCAAACCGCTGCGGCCATCAACAACGAACTGAACATGGAAGCATGGAAACATGTGCAGGTTAGTCAATGATGAAGACGACTTTCATCATGCAAGGTGGAAGAAACGATACTATAGGGGATGAACGATGAAAATGGTAGCCTCATGGCAGTGACACGTTGCCTCCCCTTGAGGTTGAGGACTTCTTGATGAGCCATGTATTGTATTAACCACTTCCCTCACTATAGTGCCGGCACATTAAGCTATACCATTAAAATGATTCTTTATTTAAATGATGTGACAGAGCGAGCAACAGCCAAGTTAATTCTGAGAAAAGAGGAAGTGGGACAAAATCCCTCTTTCTTTTTTTACGACAGATAACCGTCCGCAAAACTCCCGCTGGTTGAAGGTTCGTTTTATAAGGGCTACTGTTTATCAGCTTTGTCTGTCACGGTGGGAGGCAAGTAGTAAGGGAAGGGGTTAGGCTGTTTCATTCATATTGACTATAAGCGTATGACAAGCGAAAACACTTAACCCCATCTCTCACGTCTCAGATAGATGAATGACTTTCGCCTTTTTAAAGGGGGTGGTCATGACTAAAACTGACCATTATTCATCAATTGTACATTGAATGCGTTACGATTTAACTCTACACTAAAGGTAGTCAACATTGCCGAAGGACACGTGAGGATGGGATTTTTATGACACTACCATTAAGTGATAAAGCCAAAAATACAAAACGCAAGATTCTACAGGCAGCCAAAGAGTTAATGTTGAAAAAAAGCATTGATAAAACGACTATCAATGACATAGTGGAAAAGGCAGGTGTGGCAAAAGGAACTTTTTATCTTTACTTTGAAAGTAAAGAGGAGTTGGCATGGAGCTTTATAGAGGAAGGGGCTCCTATCTTTAATCTTCATTTAGAGCAACTGAGATATAAGGAGGTATGTAGAGAGACAATCGACTCCTTTATCGATGATATGGTGGCTTTTTGTATAGAAAACAGGCAACTTTTTAAAATTATTCATCATGTGAAGTTTTTAGAATTTATTCATTTTGAGAAAAAGCAATCACAATTTGAGAGTCTTTATATATCACATATTAAAACTTTTTTAGACCGAGGTGTTGAGAAAGGGACGCTGGTCATACCGGATACAGGCTTTTATGCAAACTTTATCTTTATTTCCCTTCATGAACTGATTGAAGGAATGGTTCTTAATGATGATGATTCTTTGCATGAAACAAAACACAAGATAAAAGAAATAATACATCGTTTATTAAGGTGGGAGGAGACATGAAAAAACTAGCGAACATCATTGTGAGAAGATACAAGGCGATTCTCTTACTTAGTCTTGTCCTCTTTGCCCTGTCTATTTTTTTGACATCAAACTTGTCGATTCTGTCAAACATGGAGGAAATGCTGCCGGAAAACAGCAGCACGTTACAAGCTAGCAAGGAATTTGACCGCTATTTTCCCTCTCAAGATAATGGGATTGTTGTAGTTAGAGGGGAAGCTGAAACGAGTAAACAATTTTTAGGAGAGTTAGAAGAAGAATTAATGACAAGAGAGTTAAAGGCAGATATCTTATATCAGATCGATTTGCAGGAGTTAGACGAACAGCAGCTGCTCTATTTAGATGATGAATTTTTTGAAAATTTAGAAAATTACTTAGAAGCAGATGATGTAGCGAACATTCACGCATTAATCACGCCATTAATGGATGAAACCACTGACGAAAACATGCTATATATTACCAATGACACTGAGACGGCTTTTTTAATGATGCTTCGGCCTGTCATTGACAGAAACGATTTTTTAAATAGTCGAGAGGATTTCTATCATACCGTAACAGAGTCTATTCACGTTTTACTTGAGCGAGAAGACTATCACACTCTTGACGCTGGCTTGACTGGTGGCGCCTTTATTCAAGATATAGAAGCAGATAATGAGGCACTTGATGGCTTCTTTGGAACGATAGTCATCACCGTCATACTTATTTTCCTTATCATTATGCTCACATTTCGCAAAACGCTTTTATTATCAACTATTTTATACCCGCTTCTATTAGGGGTATTACTAGCTGCTAGTTTTGCTTATCTCCTATACGGTTCTATTAATATGTTTACGATGAGCTTTGCCCTGCTGTTAATCGGCTTAGGAATCGATTTTTCTATTCACTTCATTTCAAGGTACTTAGAGGCGCGAGAACTGGGGGAAACGACCACACATTCTGTAAAAACGGCGTTGCATGAAACAGGAGTAGGCATTATGATAGGTGCCATCACAACAAGCTTTGCCTTTCTCACTTTTTTATTCGCTAAATTTAAAGCCTTTGAACAAATGGGTGTCATCTCGGCAATTGGTATTGTGTCATTGTGTGTGTCTATGATCATCCTCGTGCCTGCTTTCGTCATGCTCATTGATAGAAAAGCGGTAAAGCAACGGAAAAAAATCGCATTTACTGGATTAAACTACTTAGGCCAAAGCATTGCAAAACGTCCGATGACTTATCTCATAACCGTGCTTGTATGTGTGCCACTTCTGTTTTTTTCAGTAAAAAACATAGAGGTGGTTGGAGACTTAGATAAGATTTTTCCAGACGATCTTGAGAGTGTGAAATGGTCTGAAATTGTGGAAGATGAATTCGACTACAACACGAACACATTAGCGTTTATGGTAGAAAATGAGGAAGCATTAACCGCGACGATAGACACGTTGGAAAAGAGAGATGACGTGGATTCTATTCTATCAATTTATGACTACTTACCTGATAATCAAGCGTACAAACAAGAGGTATTAGAACAATTACAGACGTTTTTAACCGATATTGGCGATGAAAACAGTGATTCATTTCATGTTTCAAAAATGGAGATTCACGATCTTCCAACAGATGTTGCCTCACAATTTATTGGAAAAGAAGGGCGTTTACTTGTTGAAGTGGTTCCTTCCGTCAATATATATGATCAAGGCAATTATAGCAGCTTAGAGCAGGCTATCACGACTGCCAGTGGCCATAGCCCCGTTAGTATGGCAGCAGTTATGAATGAAGTTATTGAATTAGTGAAAGAAGACATTGTGACCATATCTATTATATGTCTTGTAACGATTGCCATCGTGCTGCTCTTATTGTTTAAATCAGTTAAAAACATGTTGATTTGTCTTATTCCAGTGATACTCACACTGTACGTCACTTTAGGTGTCATCCCTTACCTTGGCGGAGAATTAAACGTATTTAGTATCGCTGCTTTTCCGCTCATTATCGGCATTGGCATTGATAGTAGTATTCATCTCGTCCATCGCTTAAAGATACAGACCGATGTAGGCTACGTTCTCATGACAACAGGAAAAGCGATTATTTTAACTGGGATCACCACTTGCATTGGATTTGGCAGCTTGATCTTTATTAACCACCCTGGGATGGCCAATCTAGGGGCAACGGTTGTTATCGGTATGATAGTTTGTCTCGTTATTACCCTTACCATTGTGCCAGCCCTATATGTCAAGTGGCACCGTGGTACCCAGCATTAAAGTGCTTTTTCATACAGTGATCTGGCAGAGTAAGTACCCAAGAAAGGGGGGAGAAAATTCCTCCCCAATCCACTAGATTCGACTTAACGATCGACAAAAGTTCGTTCATCTTGATAAGAGTTAAAAGAAGGTGTTACTTTTAACCCCGTTATAGGTTATATCCCCCCCTTAAGATGCTCTATCTTAAGGGGGGAGCGCTATCAAGAATCCAACTCTTTCAACTGTCTCGTCAAGTCGTTAAATTTCCGATCAAGCTCGGCGTAGTCTTGGCTTGTGGGATTTGCCAGACTCAATTTTCCTAACACGTCCTGCCGTTCTGTTTCAAGAGCTAGCCGTTTATCGGCTGTCGTGTCACGCTCAGGGGAGGGCTTGTCGTCAGTAAGCTGCTTTTGAATCCGCTGTTGGGAAAAAACGAGTCTCGTGTTGGTCGTTTTTTCAATAAAGTAGCGGTCATGTGAGACGATAAGAAGGGTGCCGTTATAATGTGATAACGTCTCTTCCAACTGTTCTCGTGAGGGAAGGTCGAGATGATTTGTCGGTTCATCTAACACGAGCACCTCTTTTTCTTCGAGAATATACGTCATAAGTTTACACTTCACCCGCTCTCCCATACTCATATGTCGAATAGGTTGTGTCCACTGGGAGGCAGTAAATCCTAGATGTTTCATTAAGTTTTGAACCTTGCCCCGCTCTTTATAAGTGTCTTGTGCAAACAAGTGGGAAGGCGTTTGGTCCAGTGGCAAGTCAAAGACGTCTTGTGTTAAATAACCGATCGTGGCAGAGGGGGAGATCCACACGTCCCCTTGAGCCGTTTCGTGACCCATCAGTATGTTCAAAAAGGTTGTTTTTCCACTGCCATTTGGGCCGATAAGAGCGACCTTTTCCCCGTGTTGAATCGTAAAGCTGGCCTCTTTAAAAAGAGGGTGGTCGTCAAACGACTTTGTCAGCTGTTTTACTTCTAAAAACCGTTTCCCTACTTTTGTATTGGCGGTCATGGCAAAATGAACGTCATCGTCTTGTTCCACAGGAGCCGCATTTATTTTTTCTAATTCCTTTTCCAAGCGCTTTTGCTTAGATTTTACTTGAGCATCCATCCGTTTGGCTTTCAAACGGTAATACTCTTTATAGCCTTCCTTTTTCGTCGATTGTGCATGGGCCTTTTGCGACCATGAGGTGAGTTCCTTTAATTGACCTTCTATACGTGCCACCATTTTCTGTTGGTTATCGTATTGACGTTGCTGGGATTCACGCTTTTGTTTCCTAGCTTTCATGTAGCTCGTATAGTTTCCTTTATGGTCAATCAATGTCTCGTTTTCCAGTGACCATATTTTGGTGGCGACAGCATCTAAAAAATAACGGTCATGCGAGACGAGGATAACCGTCCCGCGGTATGCCTTAAGTTGATTGATTAAAAAGGTGGTACTGTCGTCATCAAGGTGATTCGTCGGTTCATCCAACATGAGGATATCAGCGTCTAATGCCAGCCCTTTTGCAAGACGTGATTTCACCTTTTCACCCCCGCTCAATTGTGTATAGGGCCGGTTAGGCACACGCCAATTCTCTAATAAGGTGACCTCTTTTTTTGTCATGTCGCCACTCACATACGCTACCGTTTCTTGCTCAACCATTGCGATATTAAGGGCGTTTACTATTGGTTTAATCTCCCCTGTAGTGGGAGAGACATCACCATTTAACATGTGTAAAAACGTGGACTTTCCAGCCCCATTTTTACCAATGAGTCCGATTATATCGCCTTCTTGCACATGGGTACTGATCTTTTGGAACAGGACGTGATCTTTCACATGGAAGCTGACGTTGTTTAGCTGTAATAATTCTTTCAAACAGATCCTCTCCTTTTTCCGGGAGAACTAAAAAATCCTCCCAATTATGTTGGAAGGATTAGTCATTGATTACCGCACTTAATAAGCTACTTAGCGAATGGCTAGATAGGTTACATGTAAAAATGGGCAGACTAATCCTACTTTTTATCAGTTGAAATAATGCGATTCAACGTTTAAAAATAGGCTTAGTTATCCATTGTCCACCCATCAGTCCTTTCGTGTTATGTTGCGGTCATTATAACATGGATGATATTTGGAAACAATCTCTTTATTCATGGCGGTTAAGAAAAACGGGGCGAAAGGAGCTAGAATGATAATAGAACACACCAACCATTGGCGTGAAGTAAAAAGTACGGGTGAATTTCCCCCCCGCAGTTCCGCCATCATCGCCTTGCTATATAACCATATTTCACCTTCGTCTTAAATCTTTTAACTGGTCACCAACCATTTAAGTTAAAAAGTTTTATGGTATGAGCTTGATTATCTAGTAAAATAGGCAATAGATCATAATAAAAAAGTCTTATGCGCGCATTTTCTGTAGTAGGATACGTCCTGATGACTAGCAGTTTTTATACATAACAAATAGACCATAAAAGAGGGATTTCTTATGGAACAGCTTTTGTTTAATATTCCCCGCGAGACGTTTGAACGATTAAGTGAAACAGAACGGTATTTGTTGACGTATATTCATGACCATTTGGATGACATTGCGACTATGTCGATCGTGACATTAAGTGAACGGGCAGCAGTATCGACTGCGACGATTGTCCGTTTGATGAAAAAAATCGGCTATAAAGGTTATACATCGTTTAAGTACAGACTTGAACAAGACAAACAGATGATTGATAAGGAAGGGAGTTTAAGTGGGATAGACCATGCTATTAAACAAGCCCTTCACAAGAATGAGGAAGAAGTTCAGCGGACGATTCAATTACAAAGCATCGGTCAAATTGAAGATGCTGTGCAGAAAATGCACGATGCTAAAAAGATTTACATTTTCGCCCGGGGCTTTTCACAATTGATAGCCCATGAGATGGCGGTGAAATTGCAAGTGCTTGATAAAACATGTGAAATGCATGACGACCCAAATATTATTCGCATTAAATCACGTAAGATGAACCATCAAACTGACTTGGCGATTTTCATTTCCTTAAATGGCGAAACAGGGGAGCTGGTTGAAGCCTGCCAAAACTTAACCATTCGTCAAGTGACGACGATTACACTAACGACAAAGGCTCATTCATCTCTGAACCGATTGTCAGACATTACGCTCCTTGGTTACCGCAGTGACAAATCGGCGATTCCTGAATATGAAGTCCGTTCACGCTTAGCCTTAAATGTTATTGCCAGAGTATTACTTGATGCCTATGTCATCCGTACAAACGAAAATGTAAAACCGTCTCAGGAGAGCTGAAGACGGTTTTTTTCATATACAGCAAGGGATGTGCTTGTCTTGGGATTATTTTCATGTTCACAAACTGAAAACATTTACATCACAGCGTATGCCATAATGAACTCATCAACATTAAAGGGCATTAAGAAAGTTGGTGAGGCCATGATTTATACGTGTACGATGAATACCGCCATTGATCTCTATGTTGAACTTGACAGGTTGGAACCTCAAACGGTCAATAGAACGATGGACGAAGATTACCAGCCAAATGGAAAAGGTGTCAACGTCTCCATTATGCTTGAAAAACATGGGATTAACAGTGTGGCATTGGGTTTTATCGCTGGTTTTACGGGACGTTACATTGAAGAGTCATTACGTAAAATGGGGATCATGACTGATTTTGTTTATGCAGACGGGGTGACACGCATTAATGTCTTTATCAATGCTGATACAGAATACAAAATCGTGAACCAAGGCCCCACTATTACACAAGAAGCACAACGGCAGTTACTAGAAAAAATCAGGAGGATTCAACAAGGTGATACGTTGATCGTCTCAGGAAGCCTACCAAAGAATGTGCCTGAGTCCATATTGGAAGAAATGGCAGCTATTTGTGAAGACAAAGGCATTGCCTTTGTGCTTGATACAAGTATCCAGTCACTTTCAGGTATATTGCGCCACAACCCCTTTTTATTGAAACCGAACGAAGAAGAGCTGGCAGATTTTTTTGGCATTACCCATCGCCTTAATGAAGAAGAGTTAATTTATTACGGATCAGAACTTATTAAACAAGGGGCAAAGCAAGTGCTTATTTCTAGAGGGGCTGAAGGAAGTATTTTCATAAATGACAGCACGTGTCTCCTGGCATCTTCCCCCATAGGCACAGTCATTAATACAGCGTGTGCTGGAGATGCCTTACTGGCAACGTTCATCGGATATCAAAAAAGTGGCGCGGACTTAGAAGAATCTTTAATGTATGCCACGGCAACGGGTGCTTCCACTGCTTTTTCAAAAGGTCTTAGTGATTTGTATGATGTGCCAGAATTACTTAAACAGATTCACATAAGAAGGAGGAGTTCGATATGGCAAAAGTGAAAATCGTCGCTGCAACAGGTTGTCCAACAGGTATTGCCCATACATTTATGGCGGCGGCTGCATTGAAGAAAGCCGCACAAGAAATGGATGTGGAGGTTGACATTAAAGTAGAAACACATGGTCAGGTCGGAATTGAAAACGCTTTAACAGCATCGGAAATTGAAGAAGCCGATGGCGTCATTGTAGCAGCTGATAAAGATGTCAATGCTGAACGATTTCATGGGAAGCGAGTCGTGGATGTCCCTGTAGCCAAAGCTCTTCGCCATCCCAAAGATTTAATTCAGCAAATAATTGACCAAAAAGCCCCTATTTACAAAGCGAAAGATGGCGGTGAAAGGGAAAGCAGCGATGACGTATCTACCGGTGGGAAAGGGAACATTGGACGGTCCATTTATAAGTCGCTGATGAACGGGGTTTCCCATATGCTTCCTTTCGTTGTAGGAGGCGGGGTCCTCATTGCTATTTCGTTCTTGTTTGGTATTTATTCAGCCGATCCAGACCATGAATCATATAACGCATTTGCCGGATTTCTTAACACAATTGGCGGCTTAAGCTTTAGTGTCATGGTGCCAATTTTGGCAGCTTATATAGCAGAAGCCATTGGCAAACGTTCTGGTATGGTGGCTGGGTTTATCGGTGGCTTGCTAGCTGTGGAGTCAGGCGCCGGATTTTTAGGCGGTATCATTGCTGGATTTGCCGCAGGTTATTTAATTGTACTCTTACAATATCTCTTTAAAAAGTTGCCGAAAGCGTTAGATGGACTGAAAACAATTTTTATCTTCCCTGTACTCGGTATTTTCCTCATTGGCGGGGTGATGTATATGCTGATGTCTCCCGTTGCAGCGTTAAACGAAGGGATGATGACCTTCTTATCATCTGTGCAAACGTCCAGCCCCCTTTTATTGGGATTAATTGTGGGAGCCATGTGTGCCTTTGACATGGGTGGACCTGTTAACAAAGCCGCATATGTAACCGGCACGGTGCTCTTATCTCAAGGTAACCTTTATTTCATGGCAGGTGTATCAGCCGCGTGTATTGCACCACCTCTTATTACCGCGTTTGCCGTTCTCTTTTACGGAAAGTACTTTACAAAGGAAGAACGGAACTCGGGCATGGTTAACTTTGTTCTAGGTTCAACCCATATCACCGAAGGGGCGATCCCCTTTGCTGCGAAAAACCCGATTGTCGTCTTACCAATCTTAATGTTCGGTTCTTCCATTGCGGCTATTATGACATATTACTTTGGCGTACAAGTGCCTGCGCCGCACGGAGGATTCCTTGTTTTACCTGTTGTGACAGGAGCAATAAAGTGGCTCATAGCTATTTTCACCGGCTCTATCATAGGTGGCCTAATATTTGGCCTTTATCGTAAAAAAATTGCGGGAAGCGAGCCTATTAAAGGATAAAGCACACGAAAAGGGAGAGAAAATGATGATTACAGAACATCAGGTTGTCATACAATCACCTGTATCAAGCCAAGAGGGTGTGTTTGAAACGATAGCGGAGTTAGCTGTACAAAACGGGATTGTCACTGATGCAAATCCCGTTGTGGCGGGGCTAAAACAACGGGAATCCCAAAGTACAACGGGCTTTCAAGAGGGATTTGCCATTCCTCATACAAAGTCAGAAGCGATCACACAACCGGCGATCATCGTCGTTCGCACGGAAACGAAAATTGAATGGGACGCGTTTGATGGTCAACCCGCTTTCTTTTTTATCTCACTCCTCATCCCAGAGGCAGAAGCTGGCACGACTCACTTACAAGCATTATCAGCCCTATCAGGGGCCTTAATGGATGAAAAGGTGCGACAAGCACTTTTACGGGCGCAATCTACTAAAGAAATAGCCACACTCATCCACAAAGTTATTAAAGGAGATGGGGAATAATGGACTTATACTCTACAACACCGATGCTGAAGACAGCAAAAGCGAATAAACATGGCATCGTAGCATTCAATGTTCATTCATTTGACAGTATTTTTTGGGTACTTGAAGCAGCAGCTGAATTAAAGTCTCCTGTCATTTTGCAAACGACCGTTGGCACGATTCAATCCCTTGGCGCCAAAAATATCGTGGAAGTGGCCCAAGCGGCAGCCCAACATTACCAAGTGCCCACAGGGTTGCATTTAGATCATTGTACGGACTTTGAGATTATTAAGGATGCTATTCGGGCCGGTTACACATCGGTCATGATAGACGCTTCCATGCACCCATTTGCTGAAAACGTAGCCCGAACTCAACGGGTAGTAGAATTAGCCACATCTTTAGGCGTAAATGTGGAAGCAGAACTTGGCAAGGTGGGCGGTGTGGAAGATGACATCATCGTGGACGAAGCTGATGCTGAGAAAGCGGACCCTGAAGAATGTCGGCAATTTGTTGCGGCCACAGGTGTACCGACGCTGGCACCAGCAATTGGCACAGCTCATGGCATCTACAAAGGCAAACCGGAAATTGATTTTGAACGGATTGCAGAAATAGCGACAATGGTGGAGGTACCCCTTGTCCTTCACGGTGGATCAGCTGTACCAGAAGAAGATGTTCGCCGTTGTGTGGCATTGGGGATGGCGAAAGTGAACGTATCCACCGAACTGAAAAACATCTATTCCGAAGCGATCCGTGAGCATTTTGCCCACGATCCAGACAGCCTAGATCCACGGGCATACTTGCAAAAAGCCAAAGAGGCGGCCAAAGATATGGTGAAAACAAAAATTCGAATAGTAGGCAGTGAAAACACCGTTGCCCCTTTGTTTGCCTAACATAGCGCAACGATGATCTTCATAGCACTGACACCTCATAAGATCTGATGAACCCTTCATATCTGGTTCATCAGATTTTTTGTATATTAATATAGAAGGAAACGGAAAAGATGACGTTTGAAACATATGAAGGAACCATAAATACATGTTCTCTTCACCACGTTTAATCCACTGACATTCCTCATGACCTACACGGGAAAAAGACGCTAGGCAGATAATGACTGAGAAGGTGCTCGCCAGTCTCACACCATAGACGCGAATGCCTGCTTTAGGTGTCTTCGCAGTGGTCCACATAACATGTTCCTCGGTGCCTCAGGCGATCTTGTTTGTGGTGGCGTTCTCCCTCCAATTATATAAATCTCATGAGTCAATGGTGTTTATAAATGGATAAATCGGTTAACGATTCCTATATTGCCTCCCAATGTTGGAGGTGGACTTTAGACCTATTTTGTCTATTAATAGTCAATGGCTAACAGGATAGACAAAAATGAGATGTATCCATGTTAGATATCATCACACAAACGGGTTTACCACATTGACCTATGCGATGCTTCAAGACGGGAAAATAGGCGCCCCTTGATGACGCCCTACATGGGAAAAAGCCAAAGCAGAACGCCAATATGAAACATCCCCGCAAGGTATTCACATGAATAGCGATTTTTTTCAGCTACCCAATAAAATAGTAACGAATAAAACAACTTTTGGCCTATGCCTTTTATTATTATCAACCCATTTTTTTCATGGAATCATGACTTTCGTATGTTCCTTAGATTGCTTCTTTTACCTTATAATAGTAGGCATTGACTTTTACTGTAACGAAAAACAGAGAGAATAACATAGGGGGTCAACACATATGAATTCAGGTGTATTAGCAGGACCGGCAAAAATTAAAATAAGTGACGAACAGCTGACAGAGATGCTGTCAACGTATCAATCATTACATGACGAGGTACAAAGCATGCTGACCGATTTTTTTCAACCGCTCGAAAGTTTAGAAGGTGAAGGAGCCTTTACCGGTGAGGCGGCACAGGCATTTACCGAGTATTGTACGTTATTAAGAAGCTATTTAGAAGCACGGTATGATTTATCTTTTGAAGAAGTAAAATTAACGATTGAACAGTTTCACACAGCATTAAGTGAAATTGATCAACTAGACATATGAGGTGACACGATGGCGAAGCAAATTAAAGTAAACGCTGGTGCGATGGAAGGCATAGTAGGGAGTGCCCGCCAGGTACCAGAGCAACGCATGGATGAAGCAATTAACAAGTTGAAGAACCTGTCAGATACGTTAAGTACGTGGGAAGGGGAAGCCCCACAAGGTCATGCTGAATTACACAAGGAATTACACTATACATTAATTAAAACGAAGAGCTTAATGATCACGATCCTTAGAACACTTGACGAATCCGTTGAGAGCTTGTCGGAACAAGATGAAGAATTAGGCCAATCAATGCAAGGCAATGCCTTGAGAGGATACTCGAACGATAGTTTATTAGAAAGATAATGACATTATTTTAATTAGAGGCAGTGGTGATATGGATAACAGTCGTTTAATAACAAAATACAAAGAACAAATTTCATCTAGAGAGAATACAATCACGTCTCTCACTCGTGACAATGTGACGTTACAATCAAATTATGATGCGGCCACAAGCCGAATAAAAGAGTTAGAACAAGAACTGGAAACAGTTCTGTCATACAGAAACGCCATGGATAAAGAATTAGCGGCCTTAGAAGAGCTGACTGATGGAGCGGGTTCCCCAATGGGACGCATTAAGTTTTTGGAATCGGGCATTCTAGAGAGCCAAGTTTTAGCGAAAATGGAAAATCGCATAGCTGAACGACGCCAACGGCAAGCTGCGACGCTGGATAGTATAGCCACAGTCATCAAACGTCTCGACCAAAAAGCCAGCGAGATTGAGGAAGAAATTGAGAGGGAGCGAGCAAAAGCGGCCAACTACAGTCAAATGCTTTCTAGTAATAAAGGAAGAATAAATAGTCTCAGATCCGAAATCACAAGTAGACGAAGCAGTTTAAGAGGATTAGTATAAGAGAGGTGAGTTGGATGGGAAATTATATTGCGGATCGGTCTCAATTAAATGAACAAATCGTACAACATAAAGCAGTTTTTGATGCAGTTATGGAAAGGTTAGAAAAAATAGAAAATTATCACTATTCATACCAATTAAATGTTGACACTATTATTGACACCCAGAAATATCAGGAAAAACAAAAATACGAAGAAGAAGAAGCGGCAATTCTTAATTTTTGGAGTGAGATGGTTCAGGCAGATAATGAGGCAATGAAAAATTTTCAAACAGCGAGTGAAGGGTTTGTAACGATATTTTCAAAGCTTGATATTTTAACTCGTGAAATCGGGAAAGCGAACGGAAACTTAGAAGTATTTAATTTAGCTTCTATTCAAAGTCTAATGTTAAATGATGACGTTCTATATGGCTTTTTAATGGGTAAGTTTATACATCAAGGCCCTCTTTCTGATTCAGAGAGAGAGATTTTAAAAAAATTCATTGAAGAAGAAATATTAGATGATAAAACGATGAAAGAGCTGGATGATATTTATAAATTACTCCTTAATGGAAGCGATGCAAGTATGGAGAAACTAACGGAAATACTAAATAATAAAATGTTTGAATCAGAAGAATCATTCGCTGAACATTTATTTTTAATGGAACTATATATCTTTGTTGGTGCTTCAGGTGATCCTAATCCTGATCATGATGAATTGGAGATATTAACTACTTACTTAAGTGTTGCAAGCAAAGCGGCAGAGCACATCAACTATACATTTACTAACGTTGAAAACTTCGGAGATTTAAACCATATTTACGTATTAAACCCAAAATTCGGGAAGAGTAGTGATCCCAGCTCTTATGATATGGAAATGGTACTAGTAATAAATGATGTGCCAGAAAAAATAAGTTCTTCATATATAATAGGGAGCAATGCTGGAAACCAAGTGCTTAATGATAAAATTGAGAAATATGGGGATGAATTAGAGAATTATAATTTAACGTTTGGAGTTGGAGTGGTAAAAGATTATGTTATTGATAGACTATCAAGCAGCAAGAACCCTAAAGTAAGGGCAGTAGGTGAATTTGCAGCTCTAGGAGATTATGTATACACATATAAAAAAGAAAAAAATGAGTTACTTGAAAACATGACAATATTGGAAGCCGCCAATGCAGGTACATTATTAAATATGGAGTTAATCATCACCGAAACAGCTAGTGGCACGTTAGAATTTACCCTTCATCCAACCGAAGTTTCAATGGATATTTTAAAAAGATGGGAAGAAGCCCATAATATAAATCCAAATCTTCCTTATCCAAAAGAACATATAGAGGCACAAGATTGGGGGGAGATTGCCATGTTTCTACTTGATCATGATGCCGATTTTAGAGATGATTTTAATGGTGTTGGAGATTATATCCAAAGTAGCAGACTTGGAGACTATGAAAGTTTGGAGGAGATGTTAAAGTAAATAAAATGAAAGGAGTGTTCAAAATGAGTTTTTTAAAAAAACGGTACAATCTTCTATTAATAGCTTCTCTATTAATTATATCGATTACCATAGTAACTGTCGTGAACACGCAATGGGATCAAAGAGAAGAGGAAACGGGTATAGATCTTTATGATAATATATTAGCTTTAGATTTTTATCTAAATGTTGCTTATTACCGTGAGGGTTCTTCTTTTCACATAGCATATTCGCCATCAAGTTTGACGGAAGACCTTCTTGAGCGCTGGCAGGCAATTACGGAAGTGTATCCGTTTTTGTCGTATCCAGAAGAGGCAATCGCACGCAATGACTGGCGTGAAGTGATAGCAGCATATGATGGTATTAGAGCACAATATGGAAATAAAATGAGGGAGGATGATCCTAGCTTTGGAATCATCACGAGTTATATAGAAACGGGTAGCTATATAAGAATGGATGATGACCTAAAAGATAAGTTAGGATTGGATTGATAACTTTTCACATGCAGAGAGGAGAAAAAAAGTGTCAATAAAGCGAAAAATCATGTTCGTCAGTGGTGTTATTGTTGTTATCATTCTACTGGTAGTTATGTATAATATGATATCCATGGATGATCGCGCACACTTAGAAGAAAATGCCTTGGCGCCATTGAGTTATCCAGCGCCAGCCCGAAACACCCTCCATGTGGAGTTGGTTGAAGACGATTATGCCATCGTATTTTATGAATGGGGAGCCACGCCAAATCTTAGAATGTTTGGTATAGCGGAAATGGAAAAGAGCCTATTTTCATGGGAATTAATGACGGCCTATTCAGATTATGAACCTGATCGTTATTCATTAGAATGGTTAATAGCTGATTTTGACGCGTACACGGTCATGAGAGGCCGGATAAATCATGATGATGTTGATAAAGTGGTTCTAAACGTGGATGGAAAGATGTATGAAGTAGAACGTTTTGAAAGTGAGCGTTATAAGTACTGGTTTTACATAAGTGAGAAGGAAGATTATACGAATGCAAAGCTTCAAGGCATCTCTGCCACAGGGGAAGTCATTGAAGAAATAGCGTTCAGTGAGGCAACTTTGCAACAAGGAAAGAAATAGGTATAAGCCATTTTTATTAATCGCACCCTATGATCGCCGCGTTCACAAACATGTTGAACGTGGCGATTTAGTTTGTAAGCCTGAACAAAAGGTTATAGCAGGTAGGCTACATATGGAGATATGAAAGAGTAAATATTGCAGGAGACGAAATCCTTCAAGTAAAAGTTTTTCCTACACGATCAACATATGCTATGTTGGAACGCTGGCAAGATGTATATGACATGAATAACAGTATTCCTTTTCCTGAAGAGGAAATTAAAAATAGGGATTCGGCTGGAATAAGTATGTTTTAAAAGGAATATGCAGGCGAAGTGGATGAGGTCTATGAAGGGTTAATGGAGTATATAAGAACAGGAGATATGAATGCTAATTTAACAGTTGAAGAACTAGCTGGAGTAAAATGAAATTATAATTATAAGTGAGGTGAATTTATGGGGAATTATAGACGTTTTTTTGTTTTAATAGCATTAATAATAACAGCTTATTTTTCATTTAATCTTTATTTAGGTAAACAGGCAGATGAGGAAGCTGAAAATGTCTTATTAAGGGAATATAGATTTGCCATAAATGACTTTGAATTAGCTAGTGAATATTACATTGAGGACGGAGTTGTTGAAATAGAATTATCCCCAACGGTGTACACTGAGGAAACTCTTGAACGTTGGTATATTATAGCACAACTTTTGCCGGAGATGGTTTATCCAGAGGAAGCTATTGAGCAAAATGAGTGGTTAATGGTACGTCATCAGCTAATTGATGGATTAACCGATGTGGAGAAACGCTCTGAAGAAATAGGTATACCTAGTGAAGAAAACATTCGGGCATATATTGTTTTAGGTGAAGAGAGTCCTGATATTCTGGAGTTTATAGAAGATGGCGAAAAGGATAGTTGAGTAAGTAATATTTGAAGAGGTGTTAAGTTGAAAAAAATAATAAGGATGCTATTCATTATAGGTTTTTTAGGTGCGATTAGCGGAAGTAGTGTGCTGTTATTTGTGAATTCAAAAGATGACGAGAGAGCCATTCAGAAAGAGGTTTCTCATATACATGCGAGTGCGAATATTTTAGAGATCAACATTTTGGAGGATAACAGAACAGCTATCGTTATATATGAATGGGGGCGTTCTGATCGCATAGCTGTGATGGAGCTGAGAAAAAGTCTATTCAGTTGGGAGATGGTTGCAGCATCAAGTGAACGGTTACCTCTGTCGATGGAAGAAGGAGTATTATACAGAGAATTCAGTACGCATACTGTTATATTAGGAAGGTTTTTTGACTATCAAGCAACAGATATCACCGTGTCCACTACTCGAGGTAATGAAGAGTTGCCAGTCACCATAATTGAGGAGAATACCTACGAATTAAGACAATATTGGTATCTTATTGAAGAAAAAGATCAACTGACTGATCCAGTTGTGAAGTTATACTCTGAGAATGGGAAAAAAATTAATGAAGTTGGAAAAAAAGCGTTTAAACACAGATGAATCTATTGATTTTTAAACTTTCCTTGTTTTACACAAATAAGAAGATTTACGGCAAAGGTGGCGAGGGTGAATAGGGACGGCGAAATAGAAGAGATACAAGTGCCTGACGAAACAAATGAAGGGTTGAATCGCACAATCGAGTAAACGGTCGTAAACAACCTACTGGTATAGTATTACTAAGCTACATTGGAACTTTTCCAATGTAGCTTTTTAGACTTTTAATAGAGTCAGAAAGTTAACGAGAGTCTTTAGAACTACCCTCCTTGTCTTAGCTCCCTTCCATTTTCCCCAGAACATGACTTTTGCCTGTTACCACGGTCCCTTCTTTTCCTTATAATAGTAGGCATTGGTTTTAAATGTGAGTGACCACCCATTGCCAAGTGGCACACAGCCAATTATGACTCTATTATGCTAATTCAGTTTTGGTGAATAGATTATACAGTATGATTGGTAGTTTACCAAAAGAATATGATGATTATATAAAAGGTAAATCAAGGCTTAAATACTTTAATGGTAGTCAAAAAAGGACCTAATGATTAAAGAAGAGATAGAGTAGGAGGTCATGATGAGAAATATATGGGTAATAGAAATATTGTTTTTAGTTATAATCACCTTTATTGTAGTATTTTCCCTCTATACACATCATAAAACAGGAAACGAAGAAATGGATGAGTTTATATCGGAATATGGTGAAGTAGCCAACAGATTTACATTGGGGACGTATCATTCTTATTCCGAAGACGAAGAGGAAATTGACATTATATTGTTTCCCACCGAGAATACCCAATATATCATGGATAGATGGAAGGTAATAGCTGAATTGACAGACTATTATTCTTATCCTATTGAGGCAGTTAAATCGAATAACTGGCTTGAAGTGAATAGTCAGTATATAAATATTTCGAGGAACTACGCTGATTTATTTAGAGAAGATAAAACAGATATAAACATTGAACCAGATGAACTAAAATATTATATCTTTAATAATGCCAAGTCAAATGAATTAGAAGACCTTTTAAAGCAGGAGGGTTTAGAGTAAAGAACCAAAAGTTTTAGGAGTTTGAATGACAGATAATTGATAGGTAAGGTGGTAGGTAAATGGTGAAGAAAAGTATTGTCATAATAAGCTTATTGATTTTATTACTGGTGGGTTATTATATTATTTTTGAATATGGTAATGAAAAAAATGATTATTTTGAAGAAATTGAACAAGAAGTTCTTTCTTTGAAACTAAACAGTTCTAGAGTTGCTCATATTGAGTATATAAATGATGACTATGCATTAGCAATATTTGAGTGGGAAATATCACACGCAGGAATCGCAGAATTAGAAAAACATCGAGGGGATTGGCATGTAGTAGCATCTGCAAGTGATAGATATAGTCACACACCATATTTTGTTCAACTTTCTCACTTCTCAGTTATTTATGGTTTAAGTTCGGGTGGAGCTGAAGAGGGTTACGTAGAATTACAAGATGGAAGTAAGCATGCTATTTCTATTGAAGGGGGCGAATGGACGCCTGCATTTTGGTTTTACTATTCTGAGGATGAAGATTTATCAAATGCTAAAGTAACAAGTAAAGATGAAGATGGGGAGATTATATTTGAATTAGATATTGATGATAAACCAAACGAAGGTCTTGAACGCCAAATTGATTGAGTAGAAGTATTTGGGAGGAACTTTACTTGGGGTGTAGTGGAAAAAATCATACATATGTAGGTTAGCCTAATTATAATTGCTACAAATTGCAGACAATAAAGGAAAAGAAACGACTTAGCAAATTGAGAAAAGGACAATCGACTGCACTCATAATTCTGTTGAGTGCAGCCATTTTTTAGTTGTATTAAAAGATCATGCAAGACTTTAGTTATAGTTCTAATCTATATAGATAGTCATGTTTGATATTAGTGTTTGTGACTTTTGTTTGTTACCACTCTCTTCTTTTCCTTATAATAGTAGGCATTGACTTTATCACAGATAAGCGTCCGTAAACCTCTCGCCTCAAATAGAGAGGAGAGATAACGCAATTTAGGCAGGAGCTAACGGCCGCTAATGTCCTGATTGAAGGTTCGTTCTAGAGGTGAATGACCTAAAAAATGGTTGAACACTAAAAGGAATAGTTGAGAAAACTTCTATTTGAAAACAGATTTGAACAGAAGATGACTAAATAAGGAGGACCATGTGGGTGATTATAAACGATTTATCATTTTAGTAGCGGTATTAGTAATTGCACATTTTTCAATTCATTATTATGCGGACAGGGAAGAAAATGGGGAGAGTGAGGGGAAAGATAGTTTACTAATATATTCAATCGTTATCAGCCGATTTCAACTATCAAGTGATTATCACATGGAGGATGACGCTCTGCATATAGAGTTATATCCTACTGAGTATACACAAGAGATTCTTGAACGCTGGAAATGGATCTCTGAGGTTTTCCCCGAAATGACATTTCCCGAAGAAGCAATTGAACAAAATGATTGGTTAGTAGTTAGTAGAGAATTTACGAACGGGACTGACGAATTAGGAGAGATTTATGGACAAGATGTAGGGTTGAGTAAAAATATGGTATGGTCATATATTCTTTGGAATGAAGAAAGTTCGAAACTTCAAGAATATATCAACCAGACATCTGATAATGAGGCCTATAGAGAGAGGGAGGGGGGACTTTGAAAAAACGACTAGTTACTGCCATTATCATATGTTTTATCGTCCTATTAGGATATGCTGCTTTCTTTTTCACCACATTAAAAGATGATGAAGAACAAATTAGAGATGAAGTACGCTCTGTTTACGGGGAGATAAACATAGTGGAGATTAAAATGTCAGATGAAGGATCGTCTGCCATTGTGATTTTTGAAAGGGGTTTTGACCACCTTGGAGCCATGACGCTATCAAAGTCATGGTTTGAGTGGGAAATGCAGGAATCATCGAGCGAACGATTACCAAATTCAATGAGTAACGGGGTATTTTATAGAGAGTACGATGAATACACAGTGTTGGCAGGAAAAATAGGGTGGAATACTTCTAACATAAAGATATACATTGGTGAAGAACGTGAAGGGTTTTCAGCTTCTATCACAGAATTAATCAACTTACGTGGGGCCTTTTGGTATTTTATAACTGAGAGTGGCGATTTATCTGATGCCGTTGTGAAAGTATATGATGAGGAAGGGAACGTGATTGCAGAAATGGATGAAGAGGTATTTAATGGTGCTCGCGTAGACCTTAATAACTAATATCGGACCTTTTAAACAAGCTCGTTTAATGTATTTGAATTCTGCGTTTATCATAGATAATCGTCCGTAAACCTCCATGCTCAAAATAGAGAGGTAACGCTATTTAGGCAGGAGCTGACGGCCGCTAATGTCCTAACTCACTCCACTGATTGAAGGTTCATTTTATTAAGCCGTTAACATAATTGTGAACTAGACCAACCCAAAAGAGGGGGGTACCTCTGTTATTAGCATTTACGTTATAGTAAGTGAAAAACTTATGAAAGGAGCATTCATATATGAGGGATAGAAGCAAAGAGATAACACACACGTTTTTGCTATGTGGGAGCGTTATGATTGTCATGTTCATGATTTTCGTAGCCATCCAACATCACAGACATATAAAGCAAGAGAATGACTATTTTCACGAACTTGTTTTTCTAGCGAAGGATTTTGAATTAAATATTCACTATCAAACAGAAAGGCCTGAATCTGACCAGCTTTCTCCTACTCGGTTAACAGAAGAGCTGCTTTCGAGGTGGGAGAGCGTTGCAGCCGCATTTGAAGATATTAGCTATCCTCCAGCAGAAGCAGTGGAAAGAAACGACTGGGAGGAAGTAGAGCGAGCATGGATAGAGACACTTATTGCTTATGAGGAAATATATGAAGCATCGGATAAAGTGGATCTAATACACCCGAGATCTATTAAAAACTACATATTCTCTAATAACTTAAACGATAGGGATAGTTTGGAAGATCATTTAAAGGAAGAAAATCATGAGTAAAATGGGAAGAGAGCCAAGGGTCCTTCCTGAGGAAAGTAAGAGGTGACATGATGTTGGATTCAAAGGCTAAATATTTTGTCTTTGTAGCGTTAAGCCTGACCTTAATGGTAGTCATTTACTTTATAATGATAAGTGCAATAAACGCTGAGCAGCAAATTAAAGACAAAGTGATTGATTTAGAACCTTCGCATATCGATGTTTTGCATATTGAGTTGGTGGAAAAAGACTATGCCATAGCTTTTTATCAGGGAGTCTTATTTGATGCAGTAGGGGTAGTAGAATTGGAGAAAACACTATTTGGATGGAAGGTCATAAGTGTAGAAAAAATAAGATCTGGTGTTTTGAAAGGGAAAACAGCTGTCCACTATTCACAGCTAGCAAAAAGGACCATTTTAAAAGGAGATATGTATACTTATTTTGATGATGTTATAGTGAAAACAGCTGATGGTAGGACATATGAAACAACGATAACTGAAAAACAAGAAGGACTTAACATATGGTTTTTAATAGTAGAGGATGAAGATTTTTCTGGGGCTACAGTAGAAGTTTATGGAGGAGACGGAGAAACGATTGAAGAGGTATCAGTCAGTAATCCGCTTAATTAAAGCCGGTAGAGATGGGGCGCTTAGTCTAAACCGTTATTCATACCCCGGATGAACCGAAGAAGGAGCTTAATTAAACAAAGGGATGAACGATTGTTAATGATTCAAATGGTTCATGGGTTATTAAGCTGCATCGAGAGGAAAGGCGATGCAGTTTTTTAAATGGCTTTTAGTCAAACGGTGTCTTTAGAACTACATGATTGACGGTAATCGGTCTAATGTACATCCCCATTATGACTTTTGGATGTTACGACAACCGTTTAATTTCCTTATATATAGTAGACATTGACTTTTTAATGTGAGAGAACAAGAGCAATGGCCGAGCGCTTTACGATACATGCGTGTTTTAACAATCTTAAGAGAGGGGGAATAAATGTCGTGACTAAATTAATGAGGCAATTAAACACTTGTTTAAAGAATATCTGGGTCATGATCACATTGGGGATTATTCTAATAGTAGCAGGATTAACGTATTTAGAAGTCTACTTAGATAATAAAGAATCAAAGGACGATGAGAATGTGGGAATTCTAAATGCTTATAATACAACGGTCACCAACTTTTACCTTGATGTGGCTTATTACAGCAATGAACCACCAATGGATGTGGCGTTTGTAAGAACTGGCTACACGGATGAGGTTCTAGAAAGGTGGCAGTTAGTGTCGCGCTATTATGCTGATATCAACTATATGGCTTATCCAGAAGAAGTTGTTCAAGAAAATGACTGGTTCGCAGTAAATGAGTTTTTCACAGATAGTTTAGTAGAACTTCGCTATTTATATCATGGTGATGATCAATTTAAAGCATCTACTCCAAATCCTGATGCTGTTGAGAAATTTATTCTAACAGGTAATCGCGATAATATAAACGAAGACTATCATTCCGAAATGGGAATAGAATGATAGAGAGGGACGTGTATGTCTAAAATAAAGTTTATAAGTGGCGTATTTTTAATAGTAAGTGTGATCATAGGCTTTATCGTCACGATAAAGTTAATGCTAGCTGATGATTTAACACAAATTGAAGAACAAGTCCATTCACTTAACCAGGGACCTTATATCCTGCATACTGAATTTATTGAAAATGATCATGCTATCGTTTTTTATCAATGGGGCAATATTCTTCACCATAGAAAACTGGCTTTTATGGAACTTGAGAAAACGCAATTTACGTGGGAGTTTAAAAGTGCCCATGCTACTCATATAACACGTGAAGATAGGCTAGAAGCCCAATTGACAGAATTAGGTGATAAGACTGTCTTGAGAGGTCGAGTGGACAACGCCGATATAGAGGACATGACCATTTTATCTACAAGCGGTCATACTTATTCTGGAACACTAATAGAGGATGACTATGGGAGAAAGTACTGGTTCTTCATCGGCGAAGATGATGATTTCACTGAGGCTACGATTACTGGTTTGTCAAAGTCAGGGGAAGTGATTGAAGAAATTACAGTGGTTAAAAGTATACATCGGTAGGCCTTAAAAAAGGTGTAGGGTTCAAGCATCTGCCCTCATCGTTATGATGGGAGGCGTAAGTGGGATCCATTGAACAAACACCCAAAAAAAGGAGGTGAAAATGGGAAAGCTCCCACACAAGAGAGCATATTTTTATTAATTATTCATGTCTAAGCTATTGAGACTACACGCGCTACGTTCAAAGTAAATTGAATGTAGCTATTTCTTTGACTATAACATACAATTTGCATTGGTTTGAATCAGAAAGTTAACCAGAGTCTTTAGAACTATCCTTCTTGTCTTATCTTCCTTCCATTTTCCCCAGAACATGACTTTTGTCTGTTACCACGGTCCCTTCTTTTCCTTATAATAGTAGGCATTGACTTTATCACAGATAAGCGTCCGTAAACCTTCCGCCTCAAATAGAGGGGAGAGGTATCGCTATTTAGACGGGAGCTAACAGCCGCTAATGTCCTGATTGAAGGTTTGTTTTATAGGTGAACGACCTAAAAAATTGGTTGAACACTTAACGGAATAGTTGAGAAAGCTTCCATTTGAAAACAGGTTCGAACAGAAGATGACGAAATAAGGAGGACCATGTGGGTGATTATAAACGATTTTTCATTTTAGTAGCGGTATTAGTAATTGCGCATTTTTCAATTCATTATTATGCGAACAGAGAAGAAGATGGGGAGGAAAATGGGGTATTAAGACACTATTCGAGTATTGTTAGTTACTTCCATCTATCAAGTGACTATTACATGGTTGATGACTCACCTCATATAGAGTTATATCCTACCGAGTTTACACAAGAGATTCTGGAACGCTGGAAATGGGTCGCTGAGGCTTTTCCCGAAATGGATTACCCCGAAGAAACGATTGAACAAAATGACTGGTTAATGGCTTATGAGCAATTTATAGAGGATGTGAACGATATAGGGGAAGTTGATGGAGAAGAAAGGGGGTTTCGATCAGGAACGATCCAGAGTTATATACTTGCTGATGAAGAAATCCCAGGATTAAAGGATTTTATTAATAAGTCAAATAATTAAAGTACAAAAAGAGGTGTTACATTGAAAAAGCGACTAGTCACTGTCCTTATCATTGGTCTTATTATCTTATTAGGGTATGCTGTTTTCTTTTTTGTCACGTTAAAAAGTGATGAAGATCAAATTAGAGATGAAGTACGTTCTGTCTATGGAGAGGCAAGCATAATAGAGATTAAAATGTTAGATGGTGGGTCAGATGCGATTGTGATTTTCGAATGGCGTAGTAGAAATTTTGGTGTCATGACGTTATCAAAGTCATGGTTTGAGTGGGACATGGTGGAATCGTCGAGTGAAAGGTTTCCCCGTAGCATGACGCGTGGGGTTTTCTATAGGGAGTTTAATCAATATACGGTGTTGAGTGGATATGTGGGAGGGGAGACGTCTGATATAAAGGTACATTTTAAAGAGGAGTCAGATGGGCTTTTGGCTACAATTAAAGAAGACAGTATAGTAGGGCGAACATGGTATCTAATAACTGAAAATGACAATTTATCTGATGTCGTGGTGAAGGCATATGATGAGGAAGGAAACGTGATTGCAGAAATGGACGAAAGCGTATTTAATGGCGCGCGCGTAGAATAAGAATGCGAAAGATCCTGAATCAACGTCATGGAAAGCATGTAATAGTTTGTGGAGTAATTGAATATAGAGAGGCCTATAGTGAAAAAGGTAACTGAAAATGGGTAGATACCACGGGAGTGACAATGAGATGTTTACAAAAGAGACAAAACTGAAACTAGCCATTAGCTTCATTATAATCATTATTCTGAGCTTAATCATCATTGGAATAATGCTTTTCAAAAACTATCAAAATGAAAAGGAAGAGGCATATGCATATTACCACTTTGTAGCGGATCTCTATCAATTAGATTATACATATGATGGTGATCAAATAGCGTTTATTCCTACGGAGCCTGCTAAAGAAGCTTTGAATAGATGGGAGATGATGTCAGACTTTTATCCCCAATTTGACTATCCAGAAGAGTTGATTGCAGAAGGTGATTGGGTAGCGGCTTATGACATCTTTGTAGGTAATAGCCACATGTATAGTGAGATACTCGTGCAAATGTATGATGAAGCAGGAGCTTCAGTCAGTGATGTCCCTTACGATCCAGCTATTTATGATTATGTCCTTTTTCAAAGTTCACCCAGCGACACCTTTAGGAACGTTTTGATTGAGTTAGGATTTGAAGTACGAGAAGATTAGTGAAGGCTTAAGGTGGTGTGATGACATGTCTAAAAAACGTGTAGTTAAAGTAGTAGTTGGCTTTGCAATCATAAGCATGTGCATGTATCTCTTGTATATTCAAATTAAAGATGATACAGCATCAATTGAGGAAAAAGTGAGTGGATTCAACTATAAAGCAATGGATATAGATATAGAATTTGTTGAGGATCGATATGCCATCGCCTTTTATTATTGGGGGACGCCAATCCATACAAAGACTGGGGTTGTAGAACTAAAGAAAACTTTATTTGGTTGGAAAATTGTCAAGGCAGAAAGTGATCGACTGACATATGAGGATTGGCCACTAGAAGCGTCGATAATGGCTGTCTATAATGAACTGTCAGAATCCGTCGTTTTAAGAGGGCGCGTTGTCGTAAGTGACATTGGAGAGATACAGATCGAAACAAAGGATGGGACACGTTATGAAGGAAGCGACATTAAGATCACTGATAACTATTTGTGGTACTTCATTACACAGGAGGATGTGGATTTGACTGGTGCGACCATCACAGTTGTATCGGAAGACGGCAAGGTTGAACACAAGCTATTTGTAGACGATGAATGGAACATCCACTATTAAAAACATCCTGAGAGGTGAGTTTATTCTTTAAAGTAGATTGAAAGCGGTAAGAGAATAGGGAGATGGGCTGTGTTTGAGTAACTGAATGCAGTCATTTTTAATAGTTTGAATGAGACTTTAATTTTAGTTCTCATCTATTTATATGGTCATACATAACAGGATCTTGTGACTTTGTCCTGTTACAAAGAGCACCTCATTTTCTTATAATAGTAGGCCTTGCCTTTATCTGTGAGTGAATGTATTCAAGCATATTGAGTCAATTTGAAAAAAGAAAAAGGTGAAAAAATGAAAAAACGGTGGAAAAATATATTGATTCCGACCATCATGGTGATATCAGCTTTCTTAATCATCTATCATACAGCTAGTCAGGACGTGGTAGAAAATGAAGAGTTATTAGAATACTGGGGGGTAGCGACTACCAATTCATTAGGAACTTATTTTAAGAGTACAGACCCTATCGAAGTAGGGTTTTATCCGACTGCTGCTACTGAGAGAATGACAGTTAGGTGGGAGATTGTGGCGGATATTTATGAGGAAGTACCATATCCAGAAGAAGCTATCAAAAATAATAATTGGTTAGAAGCGGATACCATTATGCAAGAATGGCGTGAAGACATGAGAATGGAAAACAAAGGTGATGAATTAGAAGAAATTTTAGCGTTTATTTATTCTGCTGGTGTGACAGGCGACGTACAAGAAAAGCTTCATAAGGCAGGAATTGAGTATGAGTAAGCGAGTCATGATATCGCATAAGGTGGGATAGGAGAATGTCGAAAAAGTTAAAAATTTTAATGATGATAGGTAGTGTTGCTTTACTTATACTTATCGGTTGGTTCTTCTTTTTAAAAGATGACTATAAGGAAATAGAAAATGAGATTTATTCGTTAAGTCAATGGATGACACAAATCGTTCATATCGAAATGATAGATGATGATTATGCGTTAGCTATTTATGTGTGGGGATCCGATGAATATGTTGGTGTCATCGAATTTGAAAAAGATTTATTTGGTTGGAAGATGACAAGTGGAATAAGTGAAGTGATATATGGAAACTTGCAATTTGTTGAATTGGAAAATTTTTCTCTTATTCATAACTCAGTGCGCTCAAATATAAAAGAGGTGCGCGTCCAGCTAAGAAATGGTGATACACATTCGGCATTAATAAGGGAAGGAAATGATGCGGCTGAGATTTATATGGTCAATCCCAACCGTTGGTATTACTATTCTGACATCGAGGATTTAGCAGGGGCCACTGTCACCACGTATGATAAGGACGGGCAAGTTGTAGAAGAAATACAGGTTCCTGATGAACCGAGTGGAGGAACAGTCGCACAGTAGAAGAACGATGGTGAACGCTATTAATAGTTATTGATTTATAGGTAGAGCTACATTGGAAGATGCCGATGTAGCTTTTTGCTTGTTTTTAAACGAGTTCCTTTCTATCTCTAGTGCTACATGCCTCCCTCTTATCTTACTTTCATTTCACCTACGTCATAACTTTTGGGTGTTAACAGAGGTCTTTCTTTTCCATATAATATAGTAGGTTGGCTTTATAGGTGAGTAACACCAGTGCACAAGCATCAAAGCATCAATCTATTATTTAGTAATAACTATATTGCAAGGCGAGGTTGAATTTAATATGACAAAAAGACATCTAAAACTAGTCATCACGGTTCTTATTATAATGACAATAATTTTTAGCATTAATAAGTATAATGAAGCAAAAGAAGAGAAGCTTGAAGAAGCATGGGAGAGGGATCGGCATGAAATTGTAGTGAATAATTTCAGGCTAGGTGCGTATTATGAACGTTTAGATGATGGCTCAATTGAAGTAACATTTTATCCGACAGCAGAGACACAAACTGTTGTTGATAGATGGAAGATCGCTGCCGAAGCGTTACCAGTCATTGAGTACCCCGAAGACTTAATATCAGAAAATAAGTGGCTTGAGGCTTATGACATGTTAAGGGAATGTTTGACTGAATATGAGAATTATCGTGATACAAAAGAAAAAGAGGAACGAGAAAAGCTTGATAAACAAGGGGGAATAAGAGGTTTTATTTATAATGATTCCGTCTCAGACAATTTACAACAAGCGTTTGAAGAAGCGGGGATAGACTATGAGAAAGAAGCACAGTAATGTCATTAAATAGAGGTGGAACAATGTCCAAAAAATTTAAAAAGGGTTTAGCTATATGTGTTGGTATGGTGCTGCTCATCGGAGCCCTTTCTATCTATTTAGTTATTAAAGATGATTCTCAAATGATAGAAGATAAGGTTCATGAATTTTACTGGACGCCGATACCAGATATAGCCCATATTGAAATAGACGGTCAGTATGCATTAGCTTTTTATGAGCGGGGAGATTGGCATGCAGGGATCATGGAATTTAAGAAAACGTGGTTTGGCTGGGAACTTTTAAGTGCAAACACTGAAGATGTTGAGAGAAATCCACAATTTATCGAACTAACGCATTTCTCAATTATCCAACAAGCAGTTTATTCAGGTGTGGATAGTGTGACTGTGGAACTTCAAAATGGTGAGTCATATTCAGCACCAATCGTTAAAGGGGAAAATACATACAGACGTTGGTTTTACTATTCCAACACAGAGGATTTAGCAGGGGCAATCGTGACTACATACGATAAAAACGGTGACAAACTGAATGAAGTAAAGATGCCTGATGAACCGAATGAGGGGCTCAATCGAACAGTCGAGTAAAAAAGCTAAAGGATTATAGTGTTACTAAGCTACATTGAAACTTTCCCAATGTAGCTTTTTAGACTTTTAATAGAATCAGAAAGTTAACGAGAGTCTTTAGAACTATCCTTCTTGTCTTATCTTCCTTCCATTTTCCCCAGAACATGACTTTTGCCTGTTACCACGGTCCCTTCTTTTCCTTATAATAGTAGGCATTGACTTTTGTTAATGAGATAGATTAATAACTGATTATGAGCTACTGTCTATGAGTAATAAACAAAAATAATTCGAATGATGTATTCTTAAATCCAGAGTCGGAATGGAATTAGTGATTTTATAATAAAATTGAAAATCTATGAAGAAGATTATCCAGCAGCATTAATTCGTTATATCGATAATGGTACGCTTGAGTGATCACTTAATGATATTACCACAAAAAATGAAGAAAACGAGTAGGTGAATTGAATGACTTTAAATTGGAAAAGAGTCAGCCTGATTATTGTGGCGGTAGGAATAGTAACGGTCTTAGTGATGTTCAACAATAATAAGAATGCTCAACAAGAGGCTAATGAGAGAATCCTATTGGAACACTATATTGCGGCGAGAGTCTTTAAATTAGGAACATTCTATGACAGTATAGAGGACCCGATAGACGTCACGTTGTATCCTACAGACGAGACCCAACCAATAATGGACAGGTGGAAAATTATCTCTGAACTTATCCCCGAAATACCTTACCCTGAAGAAGACATTCGCAAGAATAATTGGTTAGAGTTAGACAAAGAGCTTATATCAAGTGCACGTGGTTATGAGAAGAAAATAAGGTTAGAAGAAGATGAATCTTCCTATGTACATCCTAAAGCAATAGATTACTTTATTTTTAATAATCGTGTGAGAGAGGGGAGTCCTCTTGAAAAGCTATTGGAAGAAAAGGGGATAGATTATGAAAAAGAATAACAGGATACGAGAAAAAATATTTCTATTACATTTTAAATGAGATGTTTCATGGCTTTTTTCTAGAAGTATGGGTCAAGCTTACACGTATTATTCTATTTCCAAGGAAAGGTGCCATGATGCGTAATTATTTGAAAAATAAGCTGCCGGAGGTGCAAAGTGTCTAAGAAACGACTATTCAGTTTAATCGCTATACTCATCATAGTCTGTGTAGGAGCAATCATCATGTTAATGGCAAAAGAGGATAGGGAGATGATTGAAGACAAAGTTATGTCTTTACAGCAGAGTGATACGATAATTATACATATTGAGATTTTGGAAGATGATTATGCTTTAGCCTTTTATGAATCGGAGATCTATCCCCATATGGGGGTGATGGAATTAAAAAAAAGCTTGTTCGACTGGGAATTTCAACAATCAATCAGTGAACGGATAGAAGATAATCCTCAATTTACACAGCTGACGAATTATTCCGCTATTTATGGCCGTGTTAAACATGACACGAAAGAAATAGAGATGGAATTGCAAAACGGTGAGACATTCCCACTCGAAACTGTAGAAGGAGATGCGAGAAGTACTTATTGGATACTTTACTCGAATGAGAAAGATTTGTCAGGGGCAAAGGTGACTTGGGCGAATAGGAACGGCGAAATAGAAGAGATACAAGTGCCTGACGAACCGAATGAAGGATTAAATCGGACAATCGAGTAAACAAGGTAACTTTATCACAGGTAATCTTCTGTAAAACGGCCACTGTCGATCGTTAAAGCGTGCAATCTCTTATTTAGTAATGACTATATTGCAAGGCGAGGTTAAATTTAATATGACAAAAAGATATCTAAAACTAGCCATCATGATTCTCTTCATAAGTGCTGGGATCTTTAGTATTAACAAGTGTCAAGAAGTAAAAGAGGAAAAGCTGGAAGAAGCGAGGGAAGTAAGCTTGTATGAATATGTAGTAATCTTCTTCGACCTAAGTACGTATTATGAGCGATTGGAGGATGGGTCAATTGAAACGAATTTTTACCCGTCCAAAGCTACACAGGACAAGGTAGACAGATGGGAGTTAGCTGCAAAAGTGTTACCAGTCATTGAGTATCCAGAAGACTTAATATCGGAAAATAAGTGGGTTGAAGCTTATGACATGTTAGGAGACCTTTTAATTGAATATGATGAGTACTATGAAAGTAAAGGTGAAGAAGGACAAAAAACGCTTGTATTAAAAGATGATGTTAAAGGATTTATTGGAAGTAATGACGTCTCAGACAATTTACAACAAGCTTTTGACGAGGCCGGAATAGACTATGAGTGAGAAGAACGGTAATGTCAAGATAATAGAGGTGAAACAATGTCCAATAAATTAAAAAAGTACTGACGATAGGTAGTGGTGTGGGGCTGCTTATCGGAGCTATTTTTATCTATTTAGTTATAAAAGATGATCATCAAATGATAGCAGATGAGGTCGTGTCTTATTATGCAAGAACACCAGATATAGCTCATATTGAAATAGATGGTCAGTATGCGTTAGCCTTTTACGAACGAGGAGATTGGCAATCACATGCGGGAGTCATGGAGCTTAAAAAAACATGGTTTGGCTGGGAACTTTTAAGTGCAACTACTGAAGATGCCAAGTTAAATCCACAATTTATCGAGCTAACGCATTTATCTATTATCCAACAAGCAATTTATCCAAATGTGGACAGTGTGACTGTGGAACTTCAAAATGGTGAGACATACTCACCCCCAATCGTAAACAGCGAAAATACATACACGCGTTGGTTTTATTATTCTGACACAGAGGATTTAGGAGGTGCGATCGTCACCACGTACGATAAAAATGGTGACAAACTAAATGAAGTAAAGATGCCTGCTGAACCGAATGAAGGGTTGAGTGGGACAGTGGACTAGGTCAACGATAACAGGATAAATAAAAATTGAAATCTGTTAAATGCCTCATCCATACGTTGCTCTGGTACTTGGCGGGCACTGCCTACTATGCCTTCCATTGCGCCAGCGTTTACTTTAATTTGCTTAGCCATCGTGTCACATAAAATGTACCTGATATTACTTTCCTGACCATAGGCATTGACTTTTACTGTAACGAAAAATTGAGAGAACAACATAGGGGGGCAAGACAGATACCTTGAGGGATTTCCCCTTCCAGAAGCAATTGATCAGCAAGATTGGTTAAAAGTTAGTGAGTTTCTTCTTTACTATGAACATGATATTTTTGAAATATCACCTGGGTTAAATAATTATATTAGTAATGGTACATATGAATAATTATATATTACTCTATAAAATAAAAATTTCTTATGTTATTAATTTTATGAATTTAAGTAGTGTAATCATATTATATTAGCACGTGTTTAAAGGAAAATTCTTGCTGAGGGGGAGGACGTGTGTCCAGAAAAAAGAAGTTCAAAATAACGGTTATTTCTTTTCTGATACTTATTGCGGTGATTCCCTTGATCACTTGGACAGTAAATATAAAGAATGAAAAGGCAGATGAACGAGAAAAGTATCTCCATTATCACTATGTAGTGGATGCGTATCAATTAAATTATTTCTATGACGGAGCACAAGATATAGATCAGATAGTGTTCAGTCCCACAACGGATACGGAAGAGATTTTAAATAGGTGGAGAAACCTTGCTGACTTTTCCTCTCTAATAGATTATCCGGAAGAAGCGATTGAGCAAAACGATTGGTTAGCTGTTGAAGAAGACTTTCTCGATAATTTTGAGCATTTTAAAGACGTGTCGATTGACATGTATGATGAAGCGAAGGGAATTTCTTCAAATCGAGCTATAGATGAATTTTTTATTAAAAATTATATTCTTTATGGAAGTATAGCCGACGATAATTTTATGAATGTGTTAATAGATTTAGGATTTGAAGAATCAGATGGGTAAAAAAAGTATAGATGTTACAGGTGGTGGATCCATGACTAAAAAGTGTGTCATAGTTATTGTTTGTCTGTTATTAATTGTAGGGGGCTATATCGCTTACTTACAACTAAAAGATGAAAAAAAAGAAATAGAGGAAATAGCTCGTCAATACAATCGTTTTATGATGGAAATAGATATTGAAGTGATAGAAGGGCAATACGCTGTGGCATTGTATAATTGGGGTTATCCCTATAAATCAAAGTTCGGCATGATGGAGTTTGAGAAAACGTTTTGGGGATGGGAAATTGTAACAGCTACAAGTGATCGAATGGTTTATACGGATTATCCAGCTGAGGCGACTATATTCCCAGTCTACAATGAATTGTCGGAGTTTACAGTGTTAGGGGGACGTGTCAGTATCGGACGTGTCTTAGGGGGGCCCCATGAGTTAAGGGTCGAAACTGCTGAAGGGGAAGTGTATGAAGGCAGTGAGATCATAATCACTGACAACAACATATGGTATATAATCTCTGAAGACAAGGTTGATTTTTCTGGTTCTCGAATTACGGCCCTATCAGAAGATGGAGACATAATAGACGAAATATATATATACGACGAACACAAAGTTAATCAATAACATTGTGATAACTCACCACACTAGGTGAATCTTCATTCATTTATGGTTAGATTGATAGGATTCAATTGCAAACGATAGGAGTAGTGTGATGACTGCGTTCGACTGAATGCAGTTATTTTTGGGTGTGTGCTAATATGGCTTATAAATAAATAGGTATGGACGAATCGGAGGAGCATATGACTTTTTCCTGTTACCACAGTCCTTTCTTTTCCTTATATATAGTAGGCATTGACTTTATTGAAATTAAATATTCATTGAATGATATACTACCAATTAGCGAGAAAAGTATGGACAATGGAAAAAATCTCTTAAAATATTAATAAATTAAAAATGCAAATATAACCAATTTCGAATTGATGATATTTATGAAGATACGCTTGAGGGATCTCTTAATACCATTACCACAAAAAAGAATATGAGTAGGTGATTGAATGATTTTAAATTGGAAAAGAGTAAGCCTGATAATTGCGGCGGTAGGAATAGTAACGATCTTAGTGATGCTCAATAATAATAAGAACGATCAACAAGAGGCTGATGAGAGCATCTTATTGGACCACTATATTGTGGCAAGAACCTTTATATTAGGGACCTTCTATGACAGTATTGAGGATCCGATAGACATCATGTTTTATCCTACAGACGAGACCCAACCAATAATGGACAGGTGGAAGATTATCTCGGATTCTCTCCCGGAATTTGAATATCCGGAAGAATATATTAAAGAGAATAGGTGGGGAGAGGTAAACGAGGTTCTTCGCGCAAATTATAAACAATATGGTGAAAATATCAAAGGAAAAGATCTTAACTCTGTTGTATCTGTTGATGCCATTAGATACTTTTTATTTGAGAATTATGTAGATGAAAATAGTCCTCTTGAAAAACTATTGGAAGAAAAGGGGATAGATTATGAAAAAGAATAACAGGATACGAGAAAAATTCTTTCCATTCCATTATTAAATGAGACGTTTCATGGCTTTTTTTGAAGTGTGTCAAGCTTACACGTATCATTTTTTGAAATAGTGACTACAAGGGAAGGTGCCATAATGTCTTCTTTTTTTAAATAACTACCGGAGGTGCAAAGTGTCTAAGAAACGATTATTTAGTTTAACCGCCGTACTCATCATACTTATCATAGTCTGTGTAGGAGCGTTCCTCATGTTAACGGCTAAAGAGGATAGGGAGATGATTGAAGACAAAGTCATGTCTTTACAGCACGGTGATACGAGGATTATACATATTGATATTTTGGAAGATGATTATGCTTTAGCCTTTTATGAATCTGATTATATTCCCCATATGGGTGTAATGGAATTAAAAAAGGGCCTATTTGACTGGGAATTTCAACAATCAATTAGTGAACGGATAAGAGATAATCCTCAATTTACACAGTTGACGAATTATTCCGCTATTTATGGGCGTGCTGAACATGACACGAAAGATATAGAGGTGGAATTGCAAAGTGGTGAGACATTCCCACTTGAGATCATAGAAGGAGAAGTGACAAGGGGATATTGGATATTTTACACGAATGACAAAGATTTGTCAGGGGCAAAGGTGACGAGGGTGAATAGGGATGGCGAAATAGAGGACATACAAGTGCCTGATGAACCGAATGAAGGGCTGAATCGCACAATCGAGTAAACGGTCGTAAACAACCTACTGTATAGTATTACTAAGCTACATTGGAACTTTTCCAATGTAGCTTTTTGGACTTCAAGAATCAGATCGATAACCGGAGTCTTTAGAACTATCCTTCTTGTCTTATCTTCCTTCCATTTTCCCCAGAACATGACTTTTGCCTGTTACCACGGTCCCTTCTTTTCCTTATAATAGTAGGCATTGACTTTATCACAGATAAGTGTCAGTAAATCTCGCAGCTCAAAATAGAGGGGAGAGGTATCGCTATTTAGGCAGGAGCTGACGGTCGCGAATGTCCTGATTGAAGGTTTGTTTTATAGGTGAACGATCTAAAAAAATGGTTGCACACTTAACGGAATAATTGAGAAAACTTCCATTTGAATACAGGTTCGAACGGAAGATGACTAAATAAGGAGTGACTGTGTGGGCGATTATAAACGATTTATCATTTTAGTAGCGGTATTAGTAATTGCACATTTTTCAATTCATTATTATGCGGACAGGGAAGAAAATGGGGAGAGTGAGGGGAAAGATAGTTTACTAATATATTCAATCGTTATCAGCCGATTTCAACTATCAAGTGATTATCACATGGAGGATGACGCTCTGCATATAGAGTTATATCCTACTGAGTATACACAAGAGATTCTTGAACGCTGGAAATGGGTCTCAGAGGATTTTTCAGAAATAAATTATCCCGCAGAAGCGATAGAACAAAATGACTGGTTAGTGGCTTATGCTCAACTCACAGAGGGGTTGAACGATATAGCAGAAAGAGGAGATCAACAAGAAAGTATACGCTCCTATATTTTCTTTGATACAGAAAGACCAGAAGTGACGAACAATAATTAAACTATATTAAGAGGTGTTACATTGAAAAAGCGACTAATTACTGCCATTCTCATAAGTTTTATCATCTTGTTAGGATATGCTGTTTTCTTTTTTGTTACGTTAAAAGATGATGAAGAACAAATTAGAGATGAAGTAGGTCACGTGTTTGGAGACACAAACATAGTGGAGATTAAAATGTTAGATGGTGAGTCATCCGCCATTGTGATTTTTGAATGGAATCGTGGGAATCTTGGTGCGATGACGCTATCGAAGTCATTGTTTCAATGGCAAATGGCAGAAGCGGCAAGCGAACGGTTAGCCAGTCCTATGAGGGATGGGGTATTTTATAGAGAGTTCAATGATTATACGATGTTTATAGGGAAAGTGCAGGGAGAAACATCTGATATAAATGTATACTCTGAAGAAGTAAGTGAGGAGTTTTCAGCTACCATTGTGGAAGATAATAGGGGGAGACGTTTTTGGTATTTAATAACTGAAAACGACGATCTATCTAATGCCGTTGTGAAAGCATATGATGAGGAAGGAAACGTGATTGCAGAAATGGACGAAAGCGTATTTAATGGCGCGCGCGTAGAATAAGAATGCGAAAGATTCTGAACCAACGTCATGGAAAGCATGTAATAGTTTGTGGAGTAATTGAACTTAGAGAGGCCCATAGTGAAAAAGGTAACTGAAAATAGGTAGATACCACGGGAGTGACAATGAGATGTTTACAAAAGGGACAATACTTAAAATTGCCATTAGCTTTATCATAATGATTATTCCGAGCTTAATCATTATTGGATTGACGCTTTTGCAAAACTATCAAAGTGAAAAAGAAGAGGAATTTATAAACTACCATTATATAATCGGTAAATATCAGCTAGATTATGTATACGAAACGAACGAGAATGGTGATGATTTTACTTTTATCCCCACCGCTGAAACAGAAGACATTTTACGTCGTTGGAGGAATTTATCAGAGGTCTATTCCGTTATCGTTTATCCAGAAGAGGCCATAAAAAAAGGTGACTGGATTACAGTAAATGAGGTGTTTTCTGAAAATTTTTCGTCTTTCCATGTCCTTGTAAATGAAATGTATGATGATGCAAGCATTGTTTCTAAAAGTGAAGTAGGAAGTGAAGTAGGAAGTCAGCGTTTAATTAGAAGGTATATTTTAAGTGGATTAGCTGATGGTAGATTTTTGGAGGTATTAATAGATTTAGGGTTTGAAGAACCGCAAAATGAAGAAGTAAGTTAAACTAATTTAGGTGTAGGAGGGTGCTTGTGCTCAAACGAAAATATATGATCATGATAGCCTGTGTTGTAGCAATTTCTCTTTTTACTTATATATTCTTTCAAAGTGATGACATCGAAGACATTGAAGAAGTGTTAGATGATTTTAATATATTTTTGTATGAAGTAGATATTGAATTGGTTGACAAGCAGTACGCTATTGCGACCTATCAATGGGGGTCTCCTTTTCGTGAAAAGTTAGGGGTAGTAGAGTTAGAGAAAACGTTGTTTGGCTGGGACATTGTCAGAGCCACTAGTCATAGGGCGGGGTGGAAAGATAAGCCGCAGAAAGCACCATATACGGCTGCCGTTAGTGAATTGACAGAATCAACTGTGATCGTAGGTCGAATTTTTGATGACGTGGTAGAGATTGAAATCGAAACAAAAGATGGGACCCACTATGGTGGACAGGATATCATTCTCAATAACAATCTTTCATGGCATTTCATTCCAAGCGAGAGTGTAGACTTTTCTGGCACGACAATTAGGGGACTTTCAAAAGACGGACAAGTTAATGGGGAAGTCTATATAGATGATGATTTAACGGTTCATTATCAAGATTAGATGTCTTTCGCGGGTATTTTGCTATCAGGTAAAGTGACTAAAGTTAACTGAAGGTCCGAATTAGACAGAGGGATAAACAGATGACGAACAGCTTAATAGTGACTATGGATATTTCGCTATTTTAAAAAACTCATGAGACTTTATGTTAATCAAGCGTATAAAAAGAAAAATGGTTATCTGTTTCTATATAAAGAGATGAAATAAAACAAGGTAACTAAGGGGGGAGGATTCGTGTTTTTTTTAAGCAGAAAAGCAACTATTATAATATTAGTTTTAGTTATATTTATAACCCTTTCTGTATATATGAGCAATAAATCTAAAGAATCTAGCGCACTAGAAGAGGAGGAAAAAGCTATTTGGATGGAATCTATGCGTTTGGTTGCAAATTTTAAGTTAAATGCCTCATATAACATGCAGGAGACACCTATGGAAATTGAAATGACCTATTCTCCGTCAACTAAGGAGGTTTTAGACAGGTGGAAGGAGATTTCAACAATCTATCCTGGTTTTAGTTACCCTAGTGAAGAGATCGCAAATGAAGATTGGACTTCAGTAGGAAATATATGGGGTGAAAGCCTTGATGATTATGTTGTACGTCAAGAAAATGGTAGCAACGAGCATACCGAAGATGTAGAAACTATTAATAACTATGTGCTAACTGGCCGCGTATATGAAAGGTCTGAAGAAGGTGAATTAGAAAGAAAGTTAGATCAATTAAATTAACTAGCATGGAGGGATTTGAGTGCCGTCTAAGAAGCGTATCGTCCTCGTGACTTTTATTTTAATCATATTTTTGGGTGGGGCGTATTGGGGCTTTACAAGGTTAACCGAGGATAATTATGTGTTAATAGAGCAAGAGATAGAAGAGACTAGAGCATTTTCTATTAGATCACCGCATATTGAAATTATAGATGATAATTATGCAATTGTCTTTTATGACGTTAAAAGTTTGCAAACTTTTGGGATCCTAGAACTTGAGAAATCTCTCTTTAAGTGGGATATAACTGGTGCTGAAAATATTATGTTAAATTCAGCTAAGGGGGACTTGTATGTTCAACATGCTTTGTTGCCCCATGTGTCAGTGGTGAAAGGTTTATATGAAAAAGTTGATCGCGTGATCATTAGGACAAAAGAAGAAGAGGAGTATGAAGCTAAAACGGTGGACCGGGAGGAAGGATTAAACCTTTGGTATGTAGCTTCAACTGACGAGGATTTCTTAGAAGCGACAATAATAGCGTTTGATAAACATGGTGACGTATTACACGAGATAGCACTTGAGGAAGAACCAAATGAATTTTTGAGAGATACTGAGAATTAATAGGTTTAAGGAGTAAAGATACCTGACGAACCGAATGAACGGTTGAGTAGGGCAGTGGACTATATCAATGGTAACGAGATCAATAATAATAGTGTCAGCTACATTGGAACTTCTCCAATGTAGCTTTTTGGATTTTTCCAAGGATCGGATCGATAACCAGAGTCTTTAGAACTATCCTTCTTGTCTTAACTTCCTTCCATTTTCCCCAGAACATGACTTTTGTCTGTTACCGTGGTCACTTCTTTTCCTTATAATAATAGGCATTGACTTTATCACAGATAAGCGTCCGTAAACCTCCCGCCTCAAATAGAGAGGAGAGGTAACGCTATTTAGGCAGGAGCTGACGGTCGCGAATGTCCTGATTTACTCAACGGCCAATCAGTTGGAGATGAACGGAAAAGCCTACTGATTGCAGGTTCGATTTATATGTGAATGAGTTAGGTGTTTTTAAGACGTCATCATCAGGTAAGCTGCTCACTATTTCGTTGAGAAGCCAAACTTTATTTAATTAAGAAAAGGAATAGACGTTTATGCAAAAAGTTAAGTGGAAATGGTTCGCAAGTCTATTAATAATTTCGATTTTAATTGTATCAATGACAATAGTAGCTGTTGTAAACACGCATGGAGACCAAGCAGAGGAAGACTCTGGTTTAGATGTTTATGATCATACATTGGCTTTAGATTTTTATTTAAATGTGGCTTATGACCGCGAGGGTGCCTCTTTTCAGCTAGCATATTCACCAACAGAATGGACGGAAGACCTTCTTGAACGCTGGCAAGCGATTACGGAAGTGTATTCATTTATGGCGTATCCAGAAGAGGCAATCGCACGCAATGACTGGGTTGAAGTGGCAGCTGTTTATGAAGAAGGTATAAGTCAATATCGGGGAAAGGCTCTTGATGATAAAGAGTTTAGTTTAAATAATTCTAGCGTAGAGACTATTATCAGTTACATCACTATAAATTATTATAGAAATCTTGATGAGGATCTTAAAGCGATATTGGGATTAGATTAAATGTCATTGAACTGTGAATGAAAAGAGTGGGAATAATGTCAAAAAAGAAAAAAATTATGATTTCCAGTAGTGTAATTATCGTTATGACCCTACTTGTCGGTATCATTAACCTAGCATCAGTAGACGATCAAGCCTATTTAGAAGAAAAAGCTTTGGCAGCGCTAAATTATCCTGATACATTCCCAGAAACCCTCCATGTAGAGTTCATTGAAGATGATTATGCCGTCGTCTTTTATGAGTGGGGCTACATACTGAGGCCCAATATGTTTGGTATAGCGGAAATGGAAAAGAACCTGTTTTCATGGGAATTGGTGTGGGCGTATTCGGAGTATGAACCCCAAAGTTATTCATTAGAATGGTTAATGGACGAGTTTGATGAGTACACGGTCATGAGGGGGCGGATAAATCATGATGACATTGATGAAGTGGTTCTAAAAGTTGATGGAGAGATGTATGAAGTCGAACGGTTTGAAAGTGAGCGATATGACTACTGGTTTTACATAGGTGAGAAGGAAGATTATACGGGAGCAACCCTTCAAGGTATCTCTGTCTCAGGGGAGGTCATTGAAGAAATAGCGTTTAGCGAAGCAATTTTGCAACAAGGAAAGTAACATTCACTGAGCTATTTTCATTATTAAAGTTATTACGTCCCAATGTTCATTCTGTTCGTGAACGTATTCAATCAAGTTGAGTTAAATCGAAAACAGAAAAAGGTGAAAAAATGAAAAAACGCTGGAAAAATGTTTTGATTCCGCCAATCATGGTGATATCAGCTTTCTTAATCATCTATCACACAGCTAGTGAGGATGTGGTGGAAAATAAAGAATTACTAGACTACTGGTGGGTAGCGAAAAAGAACGCTTTAGGCATTTATTTTACGAGTACAGACCCTAGCGAAGTGGTATTTTATCCGACTGAATATACCGAAGAGATTATAGAAAGGTGGGAAATTAGAGCGGATATTAATGAGGAAGTGCCATATCCAGAAGAAGCTATAAAAAATAATGATTGGTTAGAAGTGGATGCTATTATGCAAGAATGGCGTGATGAAATGATAATGGAAGGGAAAGAAAAAGAATATTTTAGAATTAATGCGTTTATTTATAGTGGTGATTAAGATAACTTACAACAAATATTTTATATGAAAAGAATTGAGTATGAGTAAGCGATACTGCCATTTGTGAATAATATCGAGTAGGGTGGGATAGGAGAATGTTAAAAAAGTTAAAAATTTTAATGATGATAGGTAGTGTTGCTTTACTTATACTTATCGGCTGGTTTTTATTTTTGAAAGATGACTATAAACAAATAGAAAATGAGGTTTATTCGTTAGATCAAATGGAAACACAAATCGTCCATATCGAAATAATAGATGATTATGCGTTAGCTATTTATAGATGGGATGGACTGGGTAGTGGTGTCATAGAATTTGAAAAAACCTTGTTCGGCTGGAAAATGACGAGTGGAATCAGTGAATGGTCATATGGCGGACTACAATTTGTTAAATTGGAAAACTTTTCTGTTATTCAGCAATCTGTTGTTAGGGATGCCGAAAATATCCATGTGGAACTTCAAAATGGCGAGTCATACCCAGTGGCTATAATTAAAGGGGAAAATACATCCCCACGTTGGTATTACTATTCTGCCACAGAGGATTTAGCTGGGGCTACTGTCACCACGTATGATAAGGACGGGCAAGTGGTGGAAGAAATACAGGTTCCTCATGAACCAAGTGGAGGAGCAGTGACACAAGTAGAAGAACAATCATGACGGCTATATATAGTTATTAATTTATAGGTACAGCTACATTGTAGAAGACGTAGGTGTAGCTTTATGCTGTTTAAAACTAGCCTTCTATATTAGTGCTTTTCCTTCTCCTAGACACTTCATCTTGCCCTTAGGATTGACAGTCGCTTAATTTTCTTATAATTGCAGGCACTGACTTTATAATGTGTGTGAGTGACCACCCATTGCCAATCGTCAGACGTTGAAACATGCAATCTATTATTTAGTAATAACTATATTGCAAGGCGAGGTTAAATTTAATATGACAAAAAGACATCTAAAACTAGCCATCATGATTCTTATCATAAGTGCTGTGATCTTTAGTATTAACAAGTGCCAAGAAGCAAAAGAGGAAAAGCAGAAAGAAGTGGAGGAAATAAGTTGGTATGAATTCGCATTAAGATTTTTTGAACTAGGTACATATTATGAGCGTTTGGAAGATGGTTCAATTGAAACACACTTTTTTCCGACGGATCGTACCCAACCCAAGGTAGACAGGTGGAAATTGGCTGCTGAAGTTTTCCCATTCGTTGAGTATCCAGAAGACCTTATATCCGAAAATAGGTGGGTTGAAGCTTTTGATCTGCTAGAAAACCTTTTATATAAATATGATGACTATTATGAAAGCAAAGCTGAAGAAGAACAAGAGACACTCGTTACTGACGAAGATGTGGAAGGTTTTATTGAGAGTAATGAAGTGTCAGATAACTTACAACAAGCTTTTGAAGAGGCTGGGATAGACTATGATTGGGATGACCGATAAACTCATTCATCATATGTTCTTTTAATGGGGTGAAAAAAATGTCCAAGAAATTAATAAAAGGAATAGCCATATGTGGTGGTATGTTGCTTATTGCCGTCTTTTTTATAAAGTTAGTTCTAAAAGATGATTATCAAATGATAGAAGATGAGGTTCATAGATTTTATAAAATGTCACCGGCTATAGCTCATATTGAAATAGACGGTCGGTATGCATTAGCCTTTTACGAACGAGGAGATTGGCATGCTGGGGTTATGGAATTTAAAAAGACATGGTTCGGATGGGAATTTTTAAGTTCTACTACTGATAGAGTACATACAGACGAGCAATTTATCGAACTAACCCATTTCTCTATCATCCAGCAAGCTGTCTTTGAAAAAACAGAAAGTGTCCATGTGGAACTTCAAAATGGTGAGACATACTCAGCACCAATCGTTAAAGGGGAAGATACATACAAACGTTGGTTTTACTATTCCGACACAGAGGACTTAGCAGGGGCGATCGTGACTACATACGATAAAAACGGTGACAAACTGAGTGAAGTGAAGGTGCCAGACGAACCGAATGAAGGGTTGAGTAGAATAGTGGACTAAGTGATGTGAACGGTATGGAAGAGGGGTCTGGCGGATTGATTCTGAAATGTCCTGTCCTTAAGAGACCTAAATAATTTGGACAGAAATGAGGTAGGTCAGCTCTATGCCGATAATTAACAAGAGTTTTCTCACTAACAAAGATTAACTGACTACATTTATGAGCAAAGTTTGGACGATTCTCTTCAAAACATAACAACTAAAAAGGTCGATTGAGGGGATGAAATGAAATTTAATTGGAAAATAACAAGCTTATTTATTATCCTATTGCTATTTGGTGTAACTCTCATAGTCTTTGTCCATTTTAGTCAAGAAAAAGAAGAATTAAAAGAGGACATGTTACGAGAACATCAAGTTGTTTCGAGAATTTATAAATTGGGAAGATTTTATGAAAATGTTAACAACTCAGTTGAGGTAAGGTTTTACCCTACAGACAGCACTCAAGATGTCATTGATAGGTGGGAAATTATATCTGAAGTATTCCCTGATATTGAATACCCTAAGGGAGTCATTGAAGCAAATGACTGGATGGAAGCGGATAAGATCTTTAAAGAAAGTTTAATTCATTATCATGAAGAGAACGTAGAAGGAAAGCGAAATAGTGCCACTACTGTTAGTAAAACTGAAATAGAATCTTTTTTCTATGAGAGTAGTATATCAAGTAATTTGCAAGCCGCATTTGACGAAAAGAATATTAATTACGATGATTAACTATACAATTATACGTTAATAGGCGGGGGTGCATATGAATAGAAAATTAATAATTGGTTTAATTGGAAGTGTCATATTCCTTATTATAGGGTGGGGCTTGACACATGGGACATTAAAAGACGATATGGGTATGATAGAAAAAGAGGTGAAGTCATTATATCCGATAAATACAAGAATTATACATATTGAGATTTTGGAAGACAACTATGCTCTAGCTTTCTATGAATCAGATAATACTCTTTATATGGGTGTGATGGAATTAAAAAAGACACTGTTTGGATGGGAGTTTTTAGAATCTGTTCTGGAACCAGGGCGTATTAATTCACAATTAACTGAGCTGAGCCAGTATTCGGTGATTTATGGTTATGCTGATAGTGACATTGGAGATATAGAGGTGGAATTGCAAAACGGTAAGACGTTCCCTCTCCAAATAATGCAGGGGGATGCGACGGCTATGTATTGGGTGTTTTATTCAGATGAAGAAGATCTATCAGGAGCAAAGGTGACGGGAATTAATAGGGATGGCGATATACAAAAAATACAAATTCCTGATGAACCGAGTGGAGGGGCGGTCACCCAGTTTATTGAGTGAATCGATGACATCAAGACTATAAGACATACTAGGCGAGGTTAAATTTAATATGACAAAAAGACATCTAAAACTAGCCATCATGATTCTTATCATAAGTGCGGTGATCTTTAGTATTAACAAGTGTCAAGAAGTAAAAGAGGAAAAGCAGGAAGAAGCGGAAGAAGTAAGTTGGTCTGATTATACAGTTTATTTCTTTAATCTAAATACGTATTATGAACGATTGGAAGATGGCTCAATTGTAACCAATTTTTATCCGACAGAAGAAACGCAAGAAAAGGTCGACAGGTGGAAGCTGGCTGCTGACGTGTTACCAATCATTGAGTATCCAGAAGACTTAATATCGGAAAATAAGTGGGTTGAAGTGTACGATATGTTAGGAGATCTTTTAATTGAATACAACACTTACTATAAAAGCAAAGATGAAAAAGACCAAGAAACACTTGTTACTAAGAATGATGTGAAAGGCTTTATTAGAACTGAAAGAGTTTCAGACAATTTACAACAAGCGTTTGACGAGGCGGGAATAGACTATGAGTGAGAAGAACGGTAACGTCATGATCATAGAGGTGGGAGAATGTCCAAGAAATTAAAAAAAGTACTGATGATAGGTAGTGGTGTGATGCTGCTTCTCGGAGCCATCTTTATCTATTTAGTAACCAAAGACGATTATCAAATGATAAAAGATGAAGTCCATAGATTTTACAGGACCACACCAGATATAGCCCATATTGAAATAGATGGTCAGTATGCATTAGTCTTTTACGAACGAGGAGATTGGCAATTTCATGCAGGGGTTATGGAGCTTAAGAAAACGTGGTTTGGCTGGGAATTTATAAGTGCAACTACTGAAGATGCTGAGAGGAATCCACAATATATCGAACTAACGTATTTCTCTATTATCCAGCAAGCGTTCTTTCCAGGTGTGGACAGTGTGACTGTGGAACTTCAAAATGGCGAGACATACTCAGCACCAATCGTTAAAGGGGAAAATACATATCGACGTTGGTTTTACTATTCTGACACAGAAGACTTGGCAGGGGCAATCGTGACCAGATACGATAAAAACGGTGACAAACTGAGTGAAGTAAAGGTGCCAGACGAACCGAATGAAGGGTTGAGTGGGACAGTGGACTAATTGTGATGGCAAACGACTAAATAATAGTAAGGGTGCTATAAGAGTAGATAAATTAGGGAGAGAAGAAAAAACGCTGTCCCTTTTTACTATATGTCTTCCTTATGTCCATTTTACCCTTACATCTGACTATTGACTATGATAGAGTGAATGGTTTACACTCGTTTACCAGTTTCTTGAATATTTTTATAAAGGGGGTTAGATGATGTCTAAAAAGAAGCGGTACATAATTGTAACTTTATTTCTTTTTATCGTAAGTGGGACATTCTTTGTTTCATATTTTTTCATATCAAAGAGTCAACAGTTTGAAGAGAAAATGGAAATGAAAGATATCCATTATGTAGCAAACCGTTATCAATTGGACTACGTTTACGACACGAATGAAAATAATGACCCTTTTATTTTTATCGCAACGTCAGGAACAGAAGGGATTTTAGCCCGTTGGAGAAATGTGTCAGACAAATTTTCAGTCATTGAGTATCCAGAAAAGGCGATTAAAGAAGGCGACTGGTTGACTGTAAATGAAGTATTTGTAAGTAACTACTCCAATTTTGATGAGGTACTAACTGATATGTATGATGAAGCAACGGGAGTATCTGTCAGTCAATTAGGAGATGAAGTCGTAAATGAATCTTTGTTGAGGCGCTATATTTTATATCGAAATACAGATGACGAGACATTTATGAAAGTGTTAATAGATTTAAAGTTTGAAGAACCACACAATGGATGAAATGAGGCAATATGGAGGGGTTTGTGATTAAAAAAAGAGGCATTATACTGATAATTTGTTTTGCGGTTCTACTATCATTTTTCTATGTTGTCATTGTAGACCACGGTAATCAAGATAGTGAAGAGATTGAGGAAGTGCTAAAAGATTTTAATCCCTTTTTGTTTGATATAAATATTGAACAAGTTAGCAGCCGTTATGCGATTGCTTCCTATAATTGGGGGTATCCGCATGATACAAAGTTTGGCTTGGTAGAATTAAAGAAAAACTTATTTGGTTGGGAGATTGTAAAAGCTACAAGTGATCGAATGGCTTTTGATGATTGGCCACTAGAAGCGTCGATAATGGCTGTTTATAATGAATTGTCAGAATCCGTCGTTTTAAGAGGACGTGTTGTCGTAAGTGATATTGAAGAGATACAGATCCAAACAAAGGATGGGACACGTTATGATGGAAGCGACATTAAGATCACTGATAACTATATGTGGTACTTCATTACGAAAGAGGATGTGGATTTGACTGGTGCTACCATCACAGTTTTATCGGAAGGCGGAGAAATTGAAGGCGAGTTATATGTAGACGATGAATGGGACATTCACTATTAAAAATTCATGATAACTTGTTTGGTGAGTTTACATGTCCTCTTTCTAACTAAAGCACTCATTTTAGTCCAGATAAGCGTCCGTAAAACTCTCGGGTCAAAATAGAAAGGATAGCTAACGGCTGATAATGTCCTGATTGAAGGTTTGTTTTATAGGTGAGTTAACTGGATAAATAGTTGAATAATATAGGAATAGTCGAGAGGACCGCCATTGTTTAACAGGCCAACCGAGAGGTGACTAAATAAGAGAATCCTTAGTAAGGATTAAAGAGCTCTTAGAAAAAAGCTAAAAGATTTAGTATTTAAAACCAATTAATGGAAGTTGTTCCAATGAAGGCTAAAATAGGATTCATCACGTTATTAATTCTTGTGGTAGGAGGTTCCATCTTTAATTACACGAGCAAGGAGCGAGAAGAATTAAAAACGGAAACAGTGTTGACGGACTATGCTATAGTAGCTAATAAGTATCGATTAGGGACATACGTTCAAAGTAAGGAAATACCTGTTGAAATAGAGTTATACCCGAGTAAATATACACATGTGATCATTGATAGATGGAAGGATGTAGCAAGTGTATCCGAAATGATTGAATACCCCACAGAGTTGATTGGTGAAAATGAATGGATGGAGGCTGATAAGCTCCTAACTGATAATTTAAATTACTATATAGAAATTGAAAGAAGCAATGAAGTGGATGAGGACGATCATATAAGTAGTGAAGCAATTAAACAATTTATATTCCATAATGAAATGTCTGATAACTTGCAAAAAGCGTTTGACCAAGCAGGAGTTGACTAAGATTAAAAAAATTAAAAAGAAAATGAGTTTATTAGTTTTTAGCAGTGTTATGGTTTTAGGGGTGTGGTTAGCATGGGACTTAATAAAAGATGATGAGAGATTGATTGAACAAGAGGTTCACTCGCTGCATCAACTGTATACTGAGTTAATACATATCGAACTAATTAACAATGAGTACTCTTTAGCATTTTATGAATGGGGAAACTTAGAGCACATCGGCGTGGTAGAACTGGAGAAAACACTATTTGGATGGCGATTTTCTAGCTCAATGAGTGAAAGGGTTGGTCAAGATGCTTTTTATGTTGAGTTAAATCACTTTTCAGTTATTAGTCAGGCAGTCCCTTCTACAATTGATGAGGTATATATAGAATTGCCGAACGGTAATATTCATAATGCTAAACTCATAGAGGGAGAGGAGTCTATTAATAAATATTGGATTTATTACTCAGATACTGAAATCCTTTCACAAGCAGTCGTCACCACGCATGATAAAAACGGGGACAAACTGAGTGAAGTAATGATGCCTGACGAGCCAAATGAAGGACTTAATCGGGTAATTGAGTAAAACTAACTGTTTATAATTTTACTAAGCTACAATGAGTGCACGGATTGAAATTCTATGAGTGCGACTCTCACTAACAAGGAGGAATGCAATTGAATCAGGCTTTATTAGTTATTGATGCGCAGCAAGATTTAATAGAGGGCAATATGGAAGGGGAACAAGCGGTTTTTGAAAAAGAGAGGCTCATTGCGAACATTAATAGTGTGATTGAAAAAGCGATACATGACTCAGTCAGTGTTATCTTTATAAGAGATTTAGATGTGGCCGGTGGAAAAGGAGCAGGGTTCCAGGTACATGAGGAGATTAACATACCACCTCATGCGGTCATTTTTGATAAAACAGCGACGAATGCTTTTTATGGGACCCCTTTACTGGCGTATTTAAATGACAACAAGATAGGTCATCTTGTTATCATGGGGTGCAAAACGGAACATTGTATTGATACTGCTGTAAGGACAGCCACAATTAATCATGTTGATGTCACGTTAGTGGGAGATGGACACGCCACATCTGATTCACCCGTACTATCAGCTCAACAAATTATTCAGCATCATAATGAAACTCTTCATGGTCATTACAATGTGGATAATTTTTCAGTGGTGAGGAATAGTCAGGACGATCTGTTTACCCCGATACATCATCGTTACCGGTAATAGATACCCCGGTGATAGCAGGTACAGCCCCATAGACTAATTGTAAAATATCATATGGAGACGAACGGTACCCGACTTTCTTAAGACGAGAAGGTCGGTTTTTCCGTTAGTAACTTAGAGGGCGCTAAAGGGCTACTATTGGTGAAGCAAAATAGAGGAATAGGTTAGCAAACTTGTAAAAAATACCTTGAAAATAGATTTTTTTACGATAATATTAAGTTAGCAATGAGCTAGCGTGTGAAGGACGGGCTTGAAAGCAATATATAGCTTTAAGGCGTAATAGCCTCTTAATATGTCATACTGTCACGACATTGGCTCCCATGTGCCTTCTATTATTAGGATTTTATAAATAGAGAGTTAAAAATACATAGGATTATGTGAGGGAATGCACAAATCTCTATTTATCACGATAAGCGGCCGTAAACCTCCCAGCTCAAAATAGAGAGAAGAGGTAACGTTATTTAGGCGGGAGCTAATGTCCTGATTGACTCGGGCCAACAGGATGTTGGTCACAAAAGCGTTTTCGCAGGACGCGAAGACGTTAGCTTGTGTTCCTTATCAGTGGGAGAAGAACGAAAACTCCCACTGATTGAAGGCTCGTTTTATACAAAAACAATCTAATCAATGTATACATTTACTAACACTTCAGAAGCTGGTGATAAGCATGGATGAAAGAGATGCCGTTTTAGAAATCGAAAAGTTATCAAAAGAGTATGAAGGTCCAAATTATAAGGTGCAAGCATTAAAAAATGTCTCCTTTCAAGTATATAAAGGTGAGATTTTAGCGGTGATGGGGACAAGTGGTTCGGGGAAAAGCACATTATTAAATATATTAGGAGCACTTGATGAACCAACTTCAGGTAAGGTGAAGCTGCAAGGGCAATTTGATAAAAATCAATTTAGTGAGCCATCAGCGTCATTATACAGGCAGGAGAATATTGGATTTGTGTTCCAGTCTTTTCACTTGTTAAAGGATTTAACGGTGGAAGAAAATATAGCGATACCGTTAATTTTAAAGGAGATGGACCAAAAAGAGATTGATAGAAAAGTTTCGGACATCATAGCGCTAATGGGGTTAACTGAATGGCGTAACCACCGGCCGATCCAGCTTTCAGGTGGCCAACAACAGCGTGTAGCGATTGGGCGAGCTATCATTACAGAGCCGCCGATTCTTTTAGCGGACGAACCAACCGGAAATCTCGATTTTAACACGTCGAAAGATATTTTGAATGTACTCGTCAAGATGAGAGATAAATTCAATCAAAGCATTATTGTGGTGACTCATGATCCGACGGTTGCCACATATGCTGATAGAGTGCTATTTTTCCAGGATGGGACAATAAAAGATAAGTATGAATGTACGCAAACGAATGACTTAGATATGATTTTAGCTAAGTTCAAAAAACTGACAGAAAGTGATCACTAGCATGTACAATTTAAGAAAACTTGCATTGAAGCTTATTTATAGAAATAAATGGATTGTAGTTTCTTCAATCGTCTGTATCCTCATTGCGACGACGCTTGTGATGACGATGTTGTTATATACGTTTAGCTCAAAAGAAACATTAGTGAATGATTTGCGAGCCCTTTACGGGGATATGGACTTGGCTGTCGGTTTTAATATAGAGCAAGAGGACAGATTAACATCAGACTTTATTGATGACTTAGCTAAATTAGACGACATGAAAGCCATGTCTAAAGTATCTATTTCTCATCTGACTCTCGATGAATCCAATGTGTCACTATACACTGTTGGTGTAGAAAATGATGACCTTGCCAAAAGTCGCTATCATTTCACATATGATTTGGGTGAAGAAGACGTCATCTTAAATAAAGGCTTAGCAGAAGCTCTTCAACTAGAAGTAGGAGAGGCTTTGTCTATTGAAGGTGACAATTTTCATTTAAAAGAAATTATAGATGATATTGAGGGTGCGGTGAGTACACCAGATCTTCTTATTCTACAGCACGAAGTCGTCAATGAGTTTCTGAGAGAGAACGAAGCTGTAGATGTTGAGGCGACATATCTATTAGTAAAAGCTCATGACAATGCCAATGTATTAGAGCTTGCTAACGATATACGAGAAATCAATCCTCACGTTAGGATAGATATAACGGAAGAAGACCCCTATGTTAAAGAGAATCTAGCTAATATGATGACCTTTATCATTGTCTTGAGTTTCTTTGTCCTTATCGTGGCTTCTTTATTAGTCGTTTCGAACCTAGAACTGTTGCTGTATAAATTAAGAAATCAACTTGCCATCTTACGTGCCCTTGGTGCTACAGTCACACAGGTGAGTAAGGTCATTCTCATTCAAGGAAGTATAATTAATGTGGCTGGGGTCTCCTTAGGGATTATGTGTACGTTAGTCGGGCAAGGTGTGTCGAAAAGGGTTATTGAAAATTGGCTTGATTTACCTACAGCTGCAGTGACGTATAACGTAATGAGTGCCATTCTAATTGGTGGCGTCTGTTTGCTCGTTTTTCAACTGTTTATTATGATTTCTGTTTATAGAAGTACGACGATCTTACCGATCAAAATTATGCAGCAAAATGAAAAGCTCGATTATCGATCGCCAAATACGATAAGTAAGCTAGCAAAATTAGCTATCATTCTCTCGCTAATATGTATGGCTTTTAGTATTGTCAGTCCTTATTATGCGCAATTTATTTTAGTTTCAGCTCTTCTAATGATGATGGGTATTTATATGATCTTCCCTGTTTATCTTACTTGGGGGCTTAAGTGGTTATTGCCACAGGTTAAAAGGTGGTTTGGGAAGGAAGCGTATATAGCTGTTAAAAATATGGTTCCTCAAATGAAAAAGAATACGCTCATTATATTAGCGATTTCTTCCTTAATGGTGATTGCCATTTTCGGGTCTGTGATGTTAAATACGATCCACCAAAATCAATTAGATTATGTAGAAAGTCAATTTCCAACGCCAATTGTATTGGAAAGTCGGCTAGATTACGAGACACAAATTGACGACGAACAGTTAAGAGAGGCTGTGACAGCGTTAGAAAGTGTGACAAACGCCAGTGTTTTGAGCACATTTGGGTTAGTAGAATATAAAAGTGATAATGGCTATACGTCGATAGATTATCGCTTAGGAGATCTAAATATTGTGTTAGCTGAACAAAGTGATCGTGTACTTTCAGAGGAAGAATTGGAAACGACGGTGTTAATTTCACATGATTTCGCCAAAGAGAATGAGTTAGAGGTAGGTGATCAAATTCCGTTAGGGTTATTCTCAGAAGATGACCAGCAAATTATTCCTAAAGGGATTTTTCGAGTTGGTGGAGAAATCGATGAGGAAGATGCACCTATTTATATGGATTGGTCTAATGAGAGTTTCAAGGATGACTTTATTAAATTTAACCAGATGTTTGTGGATTCTTCAGATGTCTCTCGCACCTTACAGGAACTAGAAGAGGTTAAAAGACAATTTCCTGAGTTGAAAGTAAATAGCTATGAAAAAACTTCCGCTGAAATGGGTCGTATGTTTTTACAAAGGTGGGCCATCTTTATTATCGTCATGGGCACACTAGTGATATCGGCTATTATCGGTATATGTAATTCTTTAATGAACAATGTGCTTTCAAAACGTAAAGAATTTGCGATTTTAAGAGCGATAGGTGTGACTAAAAAAGGCATTAATAAAATCATCACGACGCAAGTGATGCTGTATATAAGTGCAGGGATTCTTTTAGGGATTCTTATGGGAAGTATTCTGATTCTCATTATCTCGTTAATAGACCTTGGGACGTTATCTATAAACTATCGCATCCTATTAATTATTGTGCTCGCTTTGTTAATTCCAAATATGATTCTGGCTAGAGTATTAGGGAAACATATTAATGACGAAAAGGTCTCAACAGCACTTACGGCTGATAATAAGTAGTTCATAACGATCGTTAATCCTTAAATGTGTTAAAGGCATTTCGCTCTCAATGCATAGCTTAGGTGGTGTTGAGACGCCATCTGATTTCTCGATGTTTTCAGCTTGTTGACAAGACAAGAGTTCGCCAACACATGAGACCTTAATTTCAAATCTGGCGAGTTAATTAATAGGGTGTTTTGTGGCCACCTATTAAAGTGGAGCGCCCCTTCAAATGACGTATCCATTTTACTAGCACCTCTTCTTACGGTAGGCGTATTAGAGAGGTGCTTTTTAATCACGATAAGCGTCCGTAAACCTCCCACCTCAAAATAGAGAGGAGAGGTAACGTTATTTAGGCGGGAGCTAATGTCCTGATTAACTCGGGCCAACAGGATGTTGGTCACACAAGCGTTTTCGCAGGACGCGAAGACGTTAGCTTGTGTTCCTTATCAGTGGGAGAAGAACGAAAACTCCCACTGATTGAAGATTCGTTTTATCTCGTTTTCTATTAGACGTAACCGATCTTTTTCTGAGATCGGTTTTTCTCATGTAAGTGTTAGAAGGACTAAAAGGAGCTCATGTTGAATGTTATCAACATAACAACATTCAAAAATGGAGGAGGACGTATGACGCTTAAAACGAGTATGTTAGCCCAGTTAAAAACGTGTCATCGTGAAAATGCGTGGTATGTGGCGACGCTTAATGCCATTGATGAGTTGACAGAGGAACAGGCGATGTGGAAGCCACAGAAGGCCGACTATTCTATATTTGAGCTGACCAATCATATTATCTATTATAGTGACCGTTACTTAAAGCGATTTAAAGGAACAGAAGACGACGAAATCCACAAAGATAATACGTTTAAAGGCAGTGAGGGAATGAGTTGGTATGATACCGTCGAACGCTTAACAGCGATCACCTCGGAATGGGTGAAAGTAGTGGGAGAAGCGGATGAGCAAAAGCTCGCTGACTGGGCAGTTGACATCGCTCACTTGACGACTCACACCGCTTATCATACTGGGCAAATGGTTGTTCTCCGTAAATGGCAACATGCTTGGCATGACAAAAACGGGGTGAAGTATAATCCTTAAATGTTTTAAGGGTTATAGCTCCCCTCAATGCGTAGCTTAGGTGGTGACGTTTAATCAGGTGGCGTCGAGACACCATAGCTTGCTGAAACAAGTTCACATAAAAAGAAAGGTGGAGGTATAGATGGAGGATCTTCGTTATCCAATCGGTCAATTTGAGGAAAATGCTTATTCGCTAGAGCAAGTAAACGGGTGGATAGAAGAGATGGCCAAGTTCACCGAAGACTTGAGGGGAGCTGTGAAAGGATTAACTGATCAACAGCTTGATACACCTTATCGGGAAGGCGGCTGGACGGTTAGACAAGTGGTTCATCACTTGCCAGATAGTCATATGAACGCGTATATTCGATGTAAATGGGCACTCACCGAAGATAAGCCAACGATTAAGCCTTATTTGGAAGCTGAATGGGCTGAGCTGCCGGATGCTTCAATGCCGGTGGATGTCTCATTAGCTTTATTAGACGCTTTGCATAACAGATGGATGACCCTTCTAACGAGTTTAGAGCCAGTTGATTTAGAAAAAACATTCCGTCACCCTGAATCAGGTATTGTGAAATTAGGTATTAGTATTGGTATTTATGCGTGGCATGGTCGTCATCATCTCGCCCATATTACCTCCCTTCGCCAGCGGATGGGGTGGGAAAAATAAAAAGGCGGAAGGGGCATTATGTCTCATGTAACAACGAATTTACTCCCAAAAGTAGCTAACTGAGGATATGAAAAAAGGGGCTACTGCCCAAATCAAGCTGCTTGGTTTGGGCAGTAGCCCCTTCATCTATTCACTATAGAGATATAGGAGATGCCCCTTAAATCACTTGTACTTACCTCCATCGGCTATGTGGTTTTAAAATGACTTAATCCTCCTGAATGGTTATACCATTATGGCTTAATATTTTTCTCACTTTTACTTCGTCTTGATCGAGGATACCATATAAAACAGGATCCATGACATAGCTTTTTCGTTCTTCTCCCATTTCATAGGTTAAGAGAGGCGTGAGCGTATAAAAATCATACATTTTTTCAGTATGAAGACTATCAATCACTAAATGGTACGTCTCATCCGCAGCGATGGTTTCATGTTGGTTAAAATCATAGCTTATCACCTCACCTGTATCACTTATTGAGATTAACTCTATGGCTTGGTCTCGGGTGTTTTCTAAATGGACGTCTAGACTAGGCTCGGGATAGGCGATTGTGTTTTTTCCCACTTGTTCAAGATCTTCTGTTACCGAATAAGTTGTCAAAACCACTTCCCCTATATCATACGTAAGTGTCTCTCCGTCTTCGAAGAATAAGGACAGTGTCTTGGCCTTTTCTATTTCATCGCCATTGACGGTTAATGTCAAGATAAAGTTGATCAATTGATAGCCTTCATCAGTCATGCCAGCATCAATCGTATAATCGACGATCTCAATATTCTCATTATTTAAAGAGACGTCAGCGACGGCCTCGCTGTCAAAATTTTCCTGGCTGTCTGGATCGTTCAGGGCAAAAATATTAAAAGGGATCGTCTCTTCTTCCTCTAAGGCGGCGCTCATATAATTGTTTGAAAATAAAAGACGTGTCTCGTTCTCATTTTTGGAGGACGTTTTGATGTTAATGGTGAAAGTAATTGCCGCTAGTATGATGGTTAAAAGCAAAGTTCCTAAAAAGATTTTTTTCATTTTATTCATGTCTCCGTTCACTTTTTTGTAAACAACTTGTAAGCAAGTGTCTTTTCTGGGCGCATCATGATAGCCAGTCTTTGAGCTAAGTAACGTGTTATCCGATAACGTTTAACTCTCACCTAGTTGATAAAAAAAGGCTGAGGATCGTGAGGGTTTGCTTTTATCAGTTGGGGGATCAGGTTAAGAACTCGCTCTGAGATAGAGACGAAAAAAATTCTCTTAAATAGTCATTAGCTATGCCAATAGCTTAAATAGACGGAAAGATTCATCTAAGAAATGGGCCGTTTTTCTTTGGATAATCGGAAAATTTCCCCTTATATTCACCAAAATGAGCTCTCTGCTACTTCTAACCGAAAAATCTCCGCTTATTTTATTACTCTCACTAATGACTCAATTATTGACAAGGCGTCTTCACTACAGGTGAAGACATTTAAACCAAGGTTTTTAATAATGACAAGCCTAACCTATTAGGGTGTCACGAATGTTATCTAGATTTAATGTTCCTTTAACCCTGGTGGTAAACCGTTTAAATCCACTACCCGGGTTCTCTTCTTTGGCTCTAAACAACTTGAATCATTAAACCGGAAATGATGACAATATTGTATCACAGATAACCATCCGTAAAACTCCCTGCCCAAAATAGAGGGGAGAGCTAACGGCCGCAAATGTCTGATTTTAAAATTACCAATCAGTGGAGTTCCTCCCACTGATTGAATGTTCGTTTTATGCAATGCTGTTGAGTTTATAAGAAAAAAATGTTACTTAATTATTATGGAAATTAGAAGACGTCTCACCTTTAATTCTAAATGGAAAATCCATCATCCCTATATGAGTGCACGTGTTTATTCCACACGAGAATGGCTACACTAACGACAAGATAAGTAAATGTCTTGAATGAGAAGGAGTGTAGCTAATGGATGCTTCCAGTCAGTATCGTATGGAAAATGACACATTAGGAAGTATTATGGTACCTAAATCAGCTTACTATGGTTCACAGACGCAGCGAGCAATCGAAAACTTCAACATAAGCGGTATTACATTACCGCATGTGTTTATAAAAGCACAAGGCATTATTAAAGCGGCCAGTGCCACGACTAATATGGCGATGGGCACATTAGCTCCCGATATGGGAAAAGCCATCGTGCAAGCCGCTGAGGAAGTGATTGAGGGGAAATGGGATAATGAGTTTGTCGTAGACGTGTATCAGGCAGGTGCAGGGACGTCGCAAAATATGAATGTCAATGAAGTGATCGCAAGCCGAGCAACGGAGCTTATGGGCGGGACGCAGCGCGTTAACCCAAATGATCACGTCAATATGTCTCAGTCCACTAACGATACGTTCCCATCAGCGCTTAACATGGCTGCCGCCGAGGAGATAACAGCACGGCTCCTTCCTGCTCTTAGCCAGTTACAAGAAGCTTTCCAAAAAAAAGCCGATCAGTTTATGCCTATCTTAAAAGCGGGAAGAACCCATTTACACGACGGTGTCCCCATTCGATTAGGGCAGGAGTTCTCAGGTTATGCTGAAACCGTTAATACTGTGAGGCAACAGCTTACAGAGAGATTGGATGGGTTATATGTAATTGGCTTAGGTGGAAATGCTATAGGGACAAAGGTGAGTTTACAGCCTGGCTACATACCAAAGGTGATGGAAGAAGTTCGAAAGCGGACGAATACGCCGTTTCGCGAACCAGCCAACATTTTTTCATTTATGCAAAATATGAACGAGCCTATTCGGTGTATGCTCACACTGAAAGAATTGGCGACCCATTTAATTAAAATAACGAGTGACTTGCGATTACTTAGCTCAGGACCTCGGACAGGATTAGCCGAAATTACGTTGCCGCCAGTCCAGCCTGGATCAACGATTATGCCAGGGAAAGTCAATCCAGCTATATTAGAAATGACGCACATGGTATGCTGTCAAGTGATTGGCTATGAAACTGCCGTTGCAACTGCAGGTATTGCCGGACAATTAGAGATTAATGTGATGATGCCGGTCATTGCCCATACCTTTCTCCACGCGATAGACTTAATGGTCAATGCCATCAATACACTTGTCCCAAAATGTATTAACGGCATTGATGTGAATCAAGCCAATTGTGAAAGGTGGATGAATGAGAGCTTATCACTCGTCACAGGGCTCAGCCCGTCTTTAGGCTATGATATGGCTTCGCAAATTGGTATGAGTGCGGATGAGGAGAATAAAACGATTAAACAAATCCTCATGGAAAAAGGGCTGTTAACCGATGAGGTGATACAAGCGATTGATCCAAAAGGGATGGCGTGATCAACATGTTTAGCTTCGTTTTACGTAACCAGCACTGTCATTGGTCTGATGACTAATGGCAGTGCTGGTTTTTTACCCGAATCCGTGATAGGAAGTGTTGATATGCCATCCATCTACTCGCTTTCCGCGGGCGGCTGGTGAGCCTCCTCGACCTGCGGTCTGTGGGGTCTCACCCTTGCCTTTGATCCCGCAGGAGTCTCCTAGATTCCTGTCATATCAACTTCTATATATAATTTGTATTGGGCTTAATAAGCCTGATAAACTGATCATTTTTCAGGCTCAGAATCACTGTTAATGATATTTATTTAATGAGAAAACATAAATATATTCGTTTGAATATAGGAAACCACGGACTGTGAGTACCAAACTTTAAATATAGCCTTCTTGCGTGTGAGACCATTTTTGATGCAAGTGTCATTAAATTTTGAATCACAGTTTTCACTCGTCGACGAATAACTTTTTTCTTCAGTGGGGCATTCTCTTCTTTTAGACTTTCTTGTCCAATAATACGAAGTAAATTATAAGCAGTGCAACCCAAGTGTAAAATGAGATCATTTGTACAAAATCTCTTTGAAGGGAATCGTTCAAGGTCTAAGTCCGTTTTTAATTCACTGTGGAACTGCTCACAAGTACCATGTTCAATAATAGTCCCTATTCCAATTCTAACAAAATTTTAGGCTACTTCATTTAGAATTTTCTATTTACTCGAAGCAGTGAATGGTGGCGACTCCAGCGGGAACAGCGCGAGCCGAAGACCCCACAGACGCGTTTTTTGCGTCGAGGAGGCTGAGGCCGTGCCCGCGGAAAGCGTCCACCAGTAACGGATTCGAGTATTCACTCTACAAAGTTAAATCATAAGATTTTGAGGTTTGATACAAAGAGCAAATTATGTCATCACGGATTAAGGTTTTATTTAAGGTTCCCGTTGTTAGTGAATAGTCCCTATATCTACTTTTATAAAAATAATTCTTAACGACTATGTTTTATCGTATTAAATGGGAGTATAATAACGCTATTCCATAGTCATTTTTTGGTAAAGGTCAATTAGCAAAAGAAGTGATCAGACGGATACTGCCTAACACAAAGGATAGTGACTATGTGGCTATCTGTACGTTGGTTGATTAAGTGAAAAATGACGTCATGAAAGAAGGAACAGACATGAAAAGAAGAGTAAGGTGGGGAAGCGTTGTAGTCGTTTTAATGTCAAGTGTCGTCATAACGGCCTGTTCTACAGCGCAATCAGGAGACGAAGAAGTTAACTCATTAAATGACAGTGGCACTGATGAAGAGGCAATAAAAGACGAGCATGAGGGGCATTGGTCATATGCTGGAGAAACTGGACCGACGCATTGGGGATCGTTAGACGCCTCTTATGAATTATGTGAACAAGAGCAGGAACAATCGCCGATCAACATTGAGACAAATGAGGTGACAACTACTGATGCTCATATCAGCATCGCGTATCAACCGAGCCCGTTTGAGATCGAAAATAACGGTCATACGATTCAAGCCAATGCCCTAACAGAGGATAATACTATCTCGATAGAGGGTGAGGATTATAAATTAATTCAATTTCACTTCCATGTCCCTTCTGAACATCAAAAAAATGGAGAACACTTAGACATGGAGGTTCATTTTGTCCATCAAAATCAAGAGGGGGAGCTGGCAGTGCTGGGTGTCCTAATGGAAGAAGGGGATGTGAACGAAGCATTAGCAGAGCTGTGGGCTGAAATGCCACAAGAAGAGATGGATGAAACGATTGAATTAACGGATGCTATCGATCTTAACGCATTATTGCCAAGCAGCCATGAAGGCTTTCACTATGGTGGTTCTCTTACAACGCCCCCTTGTACTGAAGGTGTAAAATGGGTCGTCCTCGAAAAAACAATTTCCGTCTCAAAAGAACAAATTGACACATTCGCAGAGATCTTCCCAACCAATAATCGGCCTGTTCAACCGTGGAATGACCGTCATGTATATGAAGTGGCTATTGATTAACACACGATCCATCTCAGAATCCGATTAATAGGGGGGATTTTTTGGAGTTGACTAATGGATGATGTCGGAACGCCATTAGTCAATTAACGACTTAACCATTTATCGAAATAGCGTTAACGGGGGATTAACCGCTATTTTTTTCTCACAAATGAAACTAACTGTGAGATAAATCGTAACTATACCGTGTGAAAAGCATGGGGGCCAGATTTAAATGTGGGTGGCTTTTGTTGGGCGCTTGGTGCGAGTATACTAACTGTTTCTCCTGTTTACTAGGGTAGGAGTCTTGCCAACCTAGACGTTCAAATTTTGACATTTAGTGTGATTAGAACATCATCCGATAGGTCAACTATTAATTTACTACCAATTTCAATGGTGAGCATAAGTAAGACTAAAGTTTTATGAAGAAATAAACCGGAAGTGTCTTCCATTATGCTGCTAGATTATATATTATAAGTATCATGGCATTCTTTTCCTACATGAAGGTGTCCTTAGGAAAGAGAAGTCTATTACGTTTTGAAAACAAAATGCACTACGACTGTTGCTACATGAGTAATAGTTCAATTTTTTCGAGTTATAGGGGAGATCAACATGCGCGAAAATAAAATATACATCCTTCTTACTGATACAGGAACACTTCTTACGAAGATGATTAAGCTTTATACAAAAGCCCCCTATAATCATGCGTCAATTGCGTTTGATGAGCATTTGATTGAGGTGTACAGTTTCGGGAGAAAGACGCCTAGAAACCCTTTTATCGGGGGGTTTGTAAAAGAGAATTTGAGTGCCCATTATTTTAAACAGGCAAGGTGTGCTATTTACAGCTGTGATGTCACGACTGAACAATTCGAAAGCATGCAACAGTTTATTCATAAAATCGATAGGCAAAAGCACTTATACAGTTATAATTTATTAGGTTTATTTGCTATTACAATCAAGAAACGTTTTATACGTAAAAATGCGTTTTTTTGTTCCCAATTTGTTGCAACCCTTCTGCAGGAATGTGGTATTCTAAATTATACGAAAGAGCCATTCTTTATGACGCCTCAAGACCTTATAGAGAATGAGAGGTTTCACCTCGTGTATCAAGGTGATTTAGAAAACTATTTTAAACATCATGACATGATTTTTCAAAACGAAAGCCAGCTCGTCATTTAATTAAGGACATTATTCTCATTAATTTATCCCACTCTAAAGGGGCAGTAAAACCCCCACTGATTGAAGTTTAACTTTATATGGAAACGTATTATTCAGCGTACCCTTTTCATTAGGGTGCGCTGTTTTTAGTAGCAAATGATTTATTTATAGGCATTGAACAAGTAGTGTTTATCACAGGTATCCGTCCGTATAGCTCCTACTGATTAAAGGTTAGTTTTATTATTAGACGTGTCTAATAATCTGTCATAAATATAGACTTCGCTATTAATCTAGTATAAGATTAATAAAACTGAAAATTCAAAATATTAATAATGGGGTGGATACATGACTAAAAAAGGCATTTCTGACTATCTAGCAGCGATACAAACGGAGATGGTAGATGCAAGCGATGCGATATGGGAAGTAGCTGAACTGCGATTTGAAGAAGTAGCGTCTATGAGTATTTTGCAGAAACTATTAACCAACCATGGATTTACAGTCAAAACCAATATAGGGGGGATTGAAACAGCGTTTTTAGCTGAATATGGAGAGGGAGAGCCGGTTATGGTTTTTTTAGGGGAATATGATGCTTTGTCCCATATGAGTCAAGCCGCTGAAATGACACATCCTACGCCACATGTAGGGAACTTGAATGGGCATGGGTGCGGCCATAATCTACTAGGTGTTGGGGCCGCAGGAGCTGCTATAGCATTACGCTACGAGCTTGAGAAGAATAAGATGCCGGGGACAATTCGGTTTTATGGATGTCCAGGAGAAGAGGGGGGCTCTGGAAAAGCCTTTATGGTGAAAGAAGGGCTTTTCGATGATATCGATGTAGCAATCAGCTGGCATCCAAACACGTTTAACGGGATTTTTTCAATGAACACGCTAGCCAATTATCAAGTAGCTTTTGAATTTAAAGGACGGGCTGCCCATGCTGCTGCCGCCCCTCATTTGGGAAGGAGTGCCTTAGATGCTGTAGAGCTGATGAATGTAGGGGTAAATTACTTACGCGAGCATCTTGTTCAAGACGCACGACTTCATTATGCGGTCACAGATACTGGGGGGCTTTCACCCAACGTGGTTCAGGAAAAAGCAGAAGTGCTTTATTTAATGAGGGCGCCTCAGAATGACCAGTTAAAGGATATTTATAGACGGGTTGTCAATATCGCGAAAGGTGCGGCCATGATGACCGACACAACAGTTAAGACGCGATTTGATAAGGGCTGCTCTGGGATTGTACGGAACAAAACACTTGAAAAACTGATGTATGAACAGATGAAGCAGGTGACGTTACCTCAATATACAGATGCTGAAAAGCGACTTGCTGAAGGATACGTGAGCACTTATCGGCCTGAAGAAATTGAATCAAATAAGAAACAAATTTTTCAAATGATCGATGAACGGGAGCATGAAACGTGGAACACCCTACTATCTGAGTCGCCGCCATTACTGAATAAGATACTTCCTTATAGTGAAAAGTCACAGCTTCTCCATGGATCAAGCGATGTAGGAGATGTGAGCCATATAGCCCCCACTGTACAATGTTTTAGTAATTGCTATGCATTTGGGGCCACATTGCACTCATGGCAAATAGTATCGCATGGTAAGACGACAATTGCCCATAAGGGAATGATGTATGCTGCTGAAGTTATGGCAAGAACAGGTTTAGCTTTGCTTACGTCACCAGAGGTGCTAAAAAAAGCTCAGCAAGAGCATCGACTGTTAAGGTGTAGGGATCAGTATGAATCACTTATCCCTGATGGTATAAAGCCACAACCCATTAAATGAGATGAGGAGGTATGGTTATGAAGGCAAATCTGCAAGTAGAAGGATCGCAACAAGAGAGTCGTTTTGTGCAAAGACTCATGAATGTGATTGAAAAAGGGGGAAATAAGTTACCTCATCCCGCCATGCTTTTCGTTTATCTTAGCTTTGCTATCATTCTAATATTTTGGCTGTTAAACTCCTTAGGAGTGAACGTCGTGGAACCGTTAACTGATGAAACTGTTCACGTGCAAAATCTTATGTCTACTGAAGGAATCGATTATATATTAACGTCTCTCATTAGTAATTTTGCGGGGTTTTCATCCCTTGGCTTAGTACTTGTCATGATGTTAGGGATTGGTTTAGCTAAACAGGTCGGTTTTTTCGAAACGTTTATGCGAGTCTCACTTACAAAAGTGCAAAGTAGGTTTGTAACCTATGCTGTCATTTTTACAGGGATAATTGGAAATATAGCGTCAGATGCTGCGGTTGTAATTGTTCCTGCTATGGCAGCGATGATCTATTATTCTCTAAACCGCCATCCGATAGCAGGTCTTCTGATCGGATATGCAGCTACGATAGGTGGATTTACAGCGAATTTAATCATTGCAGGGACAGATGTTTTGCTATCAGGTATTACAACAGAAGTGATTCAGGGCTATAATGACACGGCTCGTGCTGTGACACCTGTGGCTAACTGGTTTTTTGGGATGATATCAGTAGGCATGTTAGTCGTTGTGATTGCCTTTGTGGCGAAGAAATATATTGAACCGAGGTTTGGAGAATATAATCCGTCAATGGCAGAAGAAGGATTTTTAAATCATAAAGAATCACATATTTCAAAACAACAGATCAAAGGACTCCGTTATGCGGCTTTATCAGGACTCCTGTATGTGACCTTTATAGCGATACTCACCATTCCGCAAAATGCCCTCTTACGTGGAGGGGGTGATAGCTTCTTAGATTCTTTATTTCTTTCAAGCATTGTGCCTCTTTTACTCGGGTTCTTTCTCATTATTTCACTCACATACGGCTTTACTGTTAAATCACTGACCTCTTTATCTGATGTTCCCGTTTTAATGGGGAAGTCAATAGCTGAAATGAGTGGTTTCATTGTACTCGTGTTTTTCGCAGCTCAATTTATTGCTTATTTTAATTGGACTAACATGAGCACCATCATTGCAGTAAGTAGTACAAATTTAATGGAGAGCATGAATTTTACAGGATTGCCGGCCGTTGTCTTGTTCATCATTCTTTGCGCTGTGATTAATTTATTTGTCACAAGTGGTTCAGCTCAGTGGGCCCTTTTAGCACCTGTCTTCTTACCGATTTTTTATAATATCGGCTTTGATCCAGGGTACATCCAAATGGCTTTTCGCATAGGTGACTCTGCCACTAATCTGTTGGCACCCACAAGCCCTTACGCTATTTTAATTTTAGGGTTAATGAAACAGTATGATTATAGGACAGGTATTGGTACATTATTTTCTGCTATGCTGCCTTTCGCTATTATCATGTTAATTTGCTGGATTATTTTGTTTGTCATATGGAGCTTGCTTGGCTTACCTGTCGGGCCCGGGGTTTATATGTATTACTAAGCTAACCTTGAAGCTTTGTAATATCAATCACGTATACCTTTTGTGGCCGTCCTCTTCCAACAGATTGATGTTTCACTTTAGCTAAGCCTTGATCTACGAATTTATTCAGAACACGGTTGGCGCTCCGAGTGGAAATGCCTAAATGTGTTGCTAAATCTTCAGATGTTAAATGATCGGTACTCAGTTTTTCAAGAGTATAGAGCAACCGCTGTAGGTGATGCGGCGAAATATGGTGATAGTTACTAATATGTACCAATTCGCTGTCATCAGTCTTTTCAGGTGTATAAGCTAGTCTCAATGGTCCATAGACATCCGTTTCGCTTACAATATATGGGCCGGAGATCCCTTGAAGACTTTTCGCTTGATCAGCATTTTTTTGAGCTTGTTCTACTGTACCACCAACACCCCAACCTATTTTTATCGTTACATCTGTGTGCTTTTGAAGATAATCGAAAAGCTCGGCATGCTTTAACATGTTGGTGATCAATTTAAGCTCCCCATAGGTCGTCACAATAATAAAGTGATCGTGATTATTTTGGACAAAGAAGGAAGATCCTTTCATTTTAGCAAATTCTAATATGAGACGATGTAAATGTAATTGTTTGATTTCTAGATCTTCTAGAGGTCCATTAGCAGAAAAAGTTAACTTTCCAACCGCAATTTGATTTTCTAATAGTTTCTCCCCTTTAATATCCGCTATAAGAGTATGCATTTGCTTAACAATGGATTTTGAAGATGGGAACAGAAATACCGTTGGGATATTTAGTGCCTTGAGTTTTTTAGTGGCATTACTAAATCGCGTGATAGACAGGTCAATTTTGCCATTATGATAGAGCTCTTTATGCCTATTTACCACATCATCTACAATTGTAGGAGATAATGTATTAAATAAGTGATCATCAAAAATATAAGCGAACTTACCTGGCTCTGTAATATCTTTCAATCCCATATAATCATTATCATTATTTAAGAAGTCAATACAAGTTCGTTCTAGTTTTAGTTGGTGGTCATTGAAAAGCGGTAATAATGTTTTGTAAAAATCTTCTTGAGTAAGTTCTAAGTAGCTAACTGGCAGGGAGAAGTGTGAAATTTCCTGTTTAACGAAGTAATAAGTTAATTCCCCGCTAAAAAGCATGCCATTCACATAATCTTTGTGTTGGTAATAATGCTTTAAAGCATCCTCAGTATCAGAGTATGAAAGGTATATAAAATCAATATTTGGGAAGGCCTTGTTCAAAGCTTTTTCGATAAATGCTTGTGAATGGACAGCCGTAATAATAGCAATACGATACATGATAGCCCCCTTAAATAAGTTATAAGTTAGGAGTTTATAGTGATGACAAAATCGAACGTTTTAAGTACGTCTTATTTACATGATTATAGCAAATCCCTGCAACCTAAACTATCAAAATGGAGACGGTATTTACATCAACACCCTGAGTTAGGGTGGTGTGAATTTCTCACATCTTCTTACATTAAAGAAGCATTGGAACCGTTGAAATGTGACGTGTTTACAGGAGAGGCAGTGACAAAATCAGATCAGCGGTTAGGTTTACCTACAGAAGAGATTCGGCAATTTTACTACCGGCTTGCAGAGGAGAAACTAGGTCCTTCTCAATTTTTAGAGGAGATCGCACAAAGCCATACAGGTGTTGTGGCCCGATTTGAGACGGGGAAGCCAGGTAAACATATGGCGTTTCGCTTTGATATTGATGCTCTTCCAATTCAAGAGGTTGAACTTAAAGATCATATCCCGGAAAAAGAAGGCTTTCGTTCTAATAGACAACAGACGATGCATGCGTGCGCTCATGATGGTCATACGGCAATTGGCTTAGGACTTGCACAATATTTAGATCAACATTTAGACCAACTGACTGGGACGTATACATTATTGTTTCAGCCTTCAGAAGAAGGATTGAGAGGTGCCCGATCAATGGTGGAGAAAGGGTGGCTAGATGGTGTCGATTTATTTTTGAGCGGGCATATTATGGATGGAGAATTGGGAACGGTCACTGCTACCACACAAGGCCAGCTCGCCTCTACAAAATACGAAACGACCTTTCACGGGCGCTCTGCCCATGCCGGTGCCAATCCAGATAGCGGTGCAAATGCTATACTAGCTGCAGCACACGCGACGATTGGATTGCATGGTATATCGAGACATCATGGAGGGGATAGTCGTATTAATGTCGGCCAAATAAGCGGAGGACAAGGGAAAAATATTATTGCAGACTATGCCAAAATAGGGTTTGAAACACGGGGAAGCACAACAGAGGTTAACAGCTTTATTAGTAACGAGGCGCATCGTATTATTGAAGGAGCGGCTCGTATGCAAAATGTGACGTATGAGACAAAGAAGCAGGGAGAAAGTATATCTGTTCCTTCTAATCGTGAGTGGGTTGACAAGGTTAAACAGGCACTGACAGACAGTCATATCGTCACAACGATAATAGATGACGGTGTGGTAGGAGGATCTGAAGATGCTACTCTGATGATGAAGGCTGTGCAGGATCAAGGGGGGTTAGCCACCTATATGCTTTATCATTCTCCATTGGCCGGTTTACATCATCAACCTAACTTTGATTATCATGAAGATGTTCTATGTGTAGCTGTGCATACGCTCATGTCTTTAGTTGCAGCAGAACAGAGAAGTTAATGAAATTAAGGGGAAAAGGTGACCTGCAAGGCGTTCTATTACGTCTTAAAAGGCACCTTTTTTACTGTTAATGTGAGGTCGATTCTATCAATAAGCTAGGGGGAAGCCCATGTCGTTAAATCAGCTGAAAACATCTTTGTTTGTAAGTAAATGATTTTAGGATGAAAGGTCAAAAATGGTAATCGTGTCATTAGAAAGGCTTTTAGGTTGGTTAATAGATGTAGAATGAGGGAAACACATACGTGTATAATACAAATAGTCACTGTGAAAGTAGGGAGGTTTAAAATGGCTAATTATCGCCACGCTGGATTCTGGGTTCGACTAGGGTCTTATATGATTGACAGTTTGCTCGTATTTATGCCTTTTTGGCTTGCTGGCGTGCTGGTTTTTGATACGACAGAAATCCAACAGGTTCCCGCTCTTTATATACCGTATGTTTTTATAAGCACGTTGTATTTTATCGCTATGCCGCTCACATCTTATCAAGCTACCTTAGGCAAAGTAGTATTTGGTTTAAAAATTACTAATGGTCACTACACGAAACTATCTATCGGGCAAGCGATTGGGAGATATTTCGCACAAATGCTATCGTATGTATTACTTTTTGCGGGTTTTATTATGATCGGTCTGACTAAAAACAAAACAGGATTGCATGACAAACTGGCTAAAACCTATGTCGTGTATAAAGATTAGTATAAACGATAAAACGATCCCGTCCGTTGAAAGGACGGGATCAGTTAATTTATTCGTCGTCAGAAGAGAGATCGATGAGACGATCTTCAACGTGGTAATCTACGTCACCAAGTTCAGCCATGTAGTCGCGCAGCATTTCCCAATCGGTAAAGCCAACGATTGTCCCGCGGCCATCGTCATAAGCTGCTCCGAAGACGGCATGGTCATCACCGCCAGTGGCTGTAAAGTTGTTAGTTGCCACCGTGTATGTTTCCTCTTCGTCTATTTCTACATACTCCCCATCAATGTCTACTTCAAGTGACACAACCCGCTGTCCTGGTTCCTCACTGCTATCATACGTGAGACGGGTACCGGATGACACTTGGAGGAAACCGCCATTTTCTTCCGGTGTGTCATAAACACTTGCTTCGAAAGCTTCAATTAACTCTTCCCCTGTTAATTCGAGGAGGGTGAGACGATTTCCGAATGGCTGTACTTCAATGAGTTCGCCAATCGTCACGTCACCTTCTGCAATCGGCGCACGAATGCCACCGCCATTTTGTAACGCCATAATCGTGTTTTCTTCCACGGATTGAGCTGCCGCTAATTGGGCGTCAGAGATTAAGTTACCGAGAGCTGTTTCATTAGCTCGAACACTTTCTGGGTCACCCTCTTCGCCATCTTCACCATGACGAGGGTTAGGTAATTCACTTATGACTGTAGAGCCAGCAGGCTCATTTTGAAGCTCTTCGATTTGTTCTGTATAAGGTGCTAGCAGTTCAGCTGCTTCGCTGTCAGGTTCTCTATCTTCGGTAGCAAGAAGCTCCCCATCTGAACTGATAACAACGCCATTTTCATCAAACGCCACTGTGGTTACACCGAGAAATTGGCCATATTCACCTGCCTGACTCACAACAGTTGGTTCAATAGCTTCTCCATCGGCATTTTCAGTAACAAGGGTAGGAGGATCCACTTGTGTATGGCTGTGTCCACCAATAATCACGTCGATTCCTTCTACTTGCTCAGCGAGAAGGAGATCGTTACCTACGTTAGGATCTGTATCATAACCGAGGTGGGTTAACGCTATGATCTTATTCACACCTTCAGCTTCAAATTGGTCTACCATGTCTTGTGCCGTTTCAATATAATCGTTGAATGTCACTTCACCAGGACTGGAAATATGTAACGTGTCTTCTGTATTTAATCCGAAGATACCAATTTGTTCGCCTTCATGCTCAATGATAATGCCATCATAAATCGTACCGCCTTCAGCATCAGAACTGATACTGTCGCCAATCATACCGTCGAAGCTTGAATCTGCAGAAAAGTCCATATTCGCTGCGACAATTGGAAATTCGGCTGCTTGAAAGAACTCTGCTAATTCTGAATGCCCTTCTTCTGGATCTCCAAGGTCAAATTCGTGATTACCTGGGACGAAAGCATCATATTCCATAAGGTTCATAAACTCAACAGCATCTTGGCCTCTAAATTCATTAAAATAAAGTGTTCCTGAGAAGACATCACCTGCATCAAGCAGCAAACCTTCTCCATAAGTTTCTTTCGCTTCGTTTAATGTGGTGATTAATTGTGGATACATATTTGTACGGCCGTGAGTGTCATTCGTGTGGAAAATCGTTAAATTAAACGCTTCTTCACCAGCTTCATTTTGTTCGTTATTTTGGTTGTTCGTGTCATTGCCAGTATTGTTGTTGTTTTCATTGTTTTCTAGATTGTTATCCGTGTTACAGGCAGTTAAAAATAATGTTAGTGCTGCGACGGCACTCAGTGCAGAAAGACTCGTCTTTTTCTTCATTCAATCCAACGCCTCCTTAGATAGTGGGTAGTGATAGGTGGAACATCCTTACTTGCATATAAGGGGATGAGCGAGAAAACAAGCCAGCTTATCTAAATCTATGAACAAAAATTTGGCCAGTTTTCTTTAATCTTAATGTGAAATGTGGGAAAAGACAATGTGTTTACCATAGTTTCAAAGAAATGGGTCAAAGGGTGTAGGTCAATAAACGGTATTTGTGATAGAGGGCTGTGAACTGAAATAGCAGCACTTACGGCTAAATACTTAAAAACCGTTACTTTAAAGGGGGAAATATAATCGGTTAGTCTTAATGAAAACGATGATTTTGCCATGAAATGAGCGTGATAGCTTTGAAGAAACATGGCGCTATCGTAAATAAAATAGGTAAGACCGCTTATTGTATAACTATCTTCCACCCCGTATAGTGACATATTGTGACAATAAACAAGGAGCTATCCTTTGAACCAATGAATGGCTTTTATTAGAAAGGTGGACGCTGTGGAATATATAAATATTATTGTAGTTCTTACGATAGCATTAGGAATCTATATTTTTTTCGATCTGCTATTACATCCGAAAAAACCGTTGAAGAAGAGACTCATTTTTTATTTGTTTTTAAGCTATATGGTTGTTCTATTGGATTCATACTTTCTTGTTATTCATATTCCACCGGTGGGGGTAGAATGGATGGACCCTCAGTTAAAACCGTTTCGATTTTTGGAAATGATTATTTATTTCTTAAATTATACAAGTATAGAAGTAGCTCAATTCGTCATCAAGTATGTATGTATGATTGCTTTTAATTTTATACCATTGGGCATTTTCTTAGGATGGTATTTTAATGTGATGCGGTGGTCAAAAGTGTTGGTTTTAAGTGTTAGTATAGCCTTTATTATGGGATGTGTACGGCATTTATTAAGCTGTTTAGGGTTCGTGGCAATAGGGGTTTTTGATGTAGATTATATTATATTACAATCAATTGGAAGCCTTGTTGGCTATGGTGTCTATCGTCTCGGTAGAAAAATAAGGAGGAGCTTGAGCGAACGAAGGACCCGTCTAAAAGGGTGACGTATGGGGGAATTTAATTAAGGGCAATGTCATTAAGGAAAGACGCCTAACAAAAGAGTATGTCATGTTTTAAAAATGAGGCTTAATAATTATAGGTCTAATAGAATGGATTAAAGTCGTTAAGAGCGAAATAGTGAAAAGGTCCCGTCAACATGAAAAATCCCCTTTATATATCAATATGTGGTAGAGAATCAACTTGTTTACTAGTTAAAAGTCATAGATTTATGATTATCTAAGTTAATATTTTGTAATCATTCAGGAGTAAAATTGTAAAAATACCGACTTATTTCCTGATTTTTTAGGAGGATGTGAAATAGGGCGCTTTATGCCATAATGTTCTTTATTACGCAGAAAGAGGAAGGATGTTAGTATGCTACGCAGTAAAAAATTAGTAGGAGTTGCCTTATCCACACTTGTTCTTTTAGCAGCATGTGGAGCGAACGACGAAAACAATAATGAGAATGAAGCCGCTGCCGCGAACGAGAATGTGGAAGAAAATGAAGAAGTAAATGACGAAGAAGAAACTAATAATGAAGAAAACGAAGAAGTTGACGAACAACCAGAGACAGAAGTGACAGAAGGAGAAATCTTTAATACAACTATAGCTGAAGAAACTGGTGGAGATGTAGAACTTATTTATACAAATAATGACCCTGGTTATATCAATGACTTAGAAGGCTTTGAAATTGCTATAGAAGCATACGAAGTTGTTAAAGTTACGAATATTACTGCTAGTGAGGCACCTCAGTTTAAGGGTGATCGCGAAGGATATGTTGTCACAGCAAAAGCAACGTTAAAAAACAACCGAGATAGTACAGTTTATTATAATGCAAACATAGGTGTTAAGCTTGCTGATAGCTTTGATGTTATCCATTCTGATTCGCGGACGTATATACCAGAAGAACATATGCTTGAAGCGGATGAAGGGACCAATGTTTATAAAGCAGGTACAGAGAAAGAATTCTGGGTCGTTTCGCGAATAACGACTGACCAATATGAAGAAATTGACAATAATGGTGCTAGGTATGTATTAGAAGCTAGTGCTGCTGAAAATGAGGACTATAGTGGCCCACTAGGGACAGAAGCTTCGTTTGAGTTTGTTTCTAATCCAGATCAAGCACAAAGTTTTGCTGATACACCAGATTGGTATGCGGACGGTTTGACGACCGATAATTTAGGGACTAAAGAATTAATTACAGAGTTTCCTGATTTAAATATTACTGAAGAGATCGAAGGATTAAGCCTTACTCTAGAAGGTATCCAATATGTAGATTTCGTGCCTAATGAAATAAATGAAGGGGCTTTTGTCAATTATGGTGACGAAGATTTAGTTGCTTTGACAGCTAAAGTCCTTATGGAGAATAATTCAGGAGAAACAATTGACCTAAATTTGACGCCCTTTCAACTTGATGTTAATGATGAAGAAGTGCGTATAAATTCTCAAGGAATGGTAGAGAACCAATCAGTTGTTGAATTAGAAGATGGCCAGTCTGCCGAAAAGTATGTTGTATTCCTTTTTCACAAGAAATACTTTGATGTATATGAGAATATGAAAATCAAAGCTGGACCATTTCGTGGAGAAGATGTAAGTTTATTGTTTAGCGAAGATATTCTAGAATTTGAAATTCCTAAAGATTAACGTTGAAGCTTGGGGGACGATTCACAATCGTTACCTCAAGCTTTTTTGTTGGTTAAAAATACATTTGTCACGTTCCGTAAAGAGGAGTATAATTTAATTAGCTACACGAAATATCAGACGGGTATTTTAAATGACACGAAGAGGGAAGGCACAAAAGCTTATTCTTTCGTTTATCACACATAACCACGTAAAACTCTCAGGTCAAAATAGAGAATAGATAAATCTATATAGGCGGGAGACAACGGACGCTCATGTCATGATTTATGCAACTAAAAATAAGTGGAATGGAAACGAAAGCACCACTGATTGAAAGTTCGTTTTATAGGGGCAATCTGTTTTCACTCACATTAAACTGTTAACCTAGCCAAGGTGTTATGCTGGGTATCTTTTTTGGTCGTCAGTAAAAGGTAGGTTGAAGGTGGTGGACAGTCTATTTTAGATAGTGAAGAGGGATTTTTATGACACAGACAGAGAATTACAGTAAAGTTTTAATTGCAGCGTTGCTAATAGCAGGCTCATTTATTGCCATCCTAAACCAAACACTGATGATTACCGCCATTCCACCGATTATGCAGGAGATGAATATTACAGCGAATACAGGACAATGGTTAACGACTGTTTTTATGCTTGTAAACGGTATTATGATCCCTATCTCTGCCTTTTTGTTAGAAAAGTTTACGACTCGTCAGCTATTTTTGACAGCGATGGGGATTTTTACGCTAGGCACGTTGATAGGGGCTGTCGCAACGAATTATCCTGTGCTGTTAACTGGGAGGATCATCCAATCAGCGGGCGCAGGCGTCATGCTCCCACTGATGCAAACAGTCTTTTTATTAATATTTCCTATAGAGCGTCGAGGGGCTGCGATGGGGTATATCGGATTAGTCATTTCGTTCGCGCCAGCTATTGGCCCCACGCTCTCAGGATGGGTGACTTCTAATTATGAATGGCGCTTTTTATTCTATGGGATTCTTCCTTTAGCGCTTATTATGATTATTGTTGCTTATATAAAGATGCCAAATGTTACGGATCTTAAGGACCCGAAAGTAGATCCTATATCTATTATATTATCGTCCTTTGGATTCGGCGGGTTATTGTACGGTTTCACCAGTGCGGGCAACAACGGTTGGGGAAGTCCCATTACCCTTATCGTATTGTTAGTCGCTGTGATTGCTGTTGTGGTATTTGTCATTCGTCAGTTGCGAATGGCTCATCCAATGCTTGAGTTTCGGGTATTTAAAAAACGCATCTTTACTCTTTCAACCATCATCTGTAGTATCGGATTTTTAGGTTTAATCGGTCTTGAAACGATCATTCCTCTGTACATGCAAAATATGAGAGGGTTTTCAGCAGTTGAAGCAGGTATTGTCCTGTTTCCAGGGGCGCTTATAGCTGGCTTAATGGCGCCAATTACCGGCCGGATTTTTGATAAAATTGGGGCGAGGGCATTGGCCATACCCGGTTTGGTGATTATGACGCTCTCAACATTTGCCCTGTTATTTATTGATACAACGACGTCGCTGATGTATTTAACGATTATGTATGCCATTCGCATGTTTGGCTTCTCTATGGTGATGATGCCTGTCAATACTGCGGGGCTAAATGCCATGCCGCGTAAATGGATCCCACATGGGGCAGCTATGACGAATACGATACGTCAGATGGCAGCGTCAATTGGGACCGCCTTATTAGTCAGTACCATGACTACAGCAGAGCAAACTGCTGGAGACGCTGTGGCACGGCCGGATATATTTGGAGCAGTTATCGCTCTAGGTATGATCAGTGTACTTACTGTCATCGGTTTAATGTTATCCTTTAAAATAAAGAAAACGGGACCGCGGGCATCCAGCGAACAACCGGCAGTTGTTAGCTCTGAATAACTTAGCATTTAACCCTCCATCTTCATTCGATGGAGGGTTTACATGTGAGCGATTGATTAGAAAAAAAAGGGAGGTCAGTTTATCACAGATAAGCCCGTAAACCTTCTTGCTCAAAATAGAGAGGAGAGGTAACTCTATTTAGGCGGGAGCTGTTCTGTCATTCAGCGGCCAATCAGTGTAAGAAGAACGAAAATCCCAACTGATTGAAGGTTCGTTTTATATATGGTGACGAGTGTTTTTATGTATAAGAAGGGCGTCTTTCACTGTATAAAGAACTGTAAAGAAGCCGGGTTCTAAGCAATGATATAGCTAAACGATAAGTCAGTCTACCATGTAGGTTGATAGGTCGTTAATTAACTGATCCATGTGATCGGCATGTTGTTGATACGACGTTTTCGCTTGTTGATTCTTTGATTCCACAGAAAAGCGTTTTAAATCTGCTTGAAGTTGTTTTACGCTTGCAGCCGTTAATAGCTTCTCTTTCATTTTAGGAGCATGTGTGTCGTTGTCGTTATAAAAATCGACATATAGATTTCCCGATGAATCAATTTGCGCAAGGAAAACGTCATGAGGATCATTTGCACCTTGTTTCACCAGTTCTGCTAGGAGCCATTCCTTTGTATAACCATGCTCTTGTAAACTTTTTTCCATCAAATTCCCATCGATGATCACGATAGTAGGAAACGACTCTTTTTGTGTAAGAAGTCCGATATCTTTAGGGGTCACGGGCTGTGTATTCTTTTTCTTTAAGATGCTAATAAGTCCACTTTTTTCCATGACAGCAGATTCTACATCAGCAAGAGAAAATGCATCCTTTTGCCGCAAGTGAATCATAAGCTCATCTACTGTTAAATTCTCCTTTTTTAAGTTTTCCTCTAATATTTTGCCATTTTCAATGAGGGTAGTGGGCATACCTTCAGATAGTTTGCGAAAGAGCAATGAGTGTAATTCTAATTTTGAAGCAATAACAGGTAAGATTGCCCAAACGATCATACCTAAAATAAAGTTAGACATTCTGACGTGAGGGCTGAATGTTAATTCAGCTGCGATGCTCCCGATAGCAATTCCCACAATGTACTCATAAAACGTCATGTCAGTGATATGCTTTTTTCCCATTATGCGAGCTAGTAAGAGTAATAATAAAAAGCCGATTATACCGCGGATGAGGACATTTCCTAGATCAGTCATGACAACCTCCTAGTAGTATTAGATGTATTTTTAGCCGTTGTTGGGAAAACTGAAACCGACACTTAACATCAGGGAGTGGTTACATGGTTAAAGTGAGTAAGCTAACAAGGATGATTCTTATTTTGACACTTATTGCAGGTTGTCATACAGGAGAAATCATGAAATCTGAAAAAGATCAGGTTTTGTTCGACTATATAGGCCATATGCAACATCAAGTGGAAAATCATGAATGGCGAGAAGCGATAATAAGTATGGAATCGTTTAAAAAGGAATATGACAAGCGAAAGTGGAAAATGCAAATGCTTGGGGAGTTAGAAGACTATCAAGATATTGAATTAGAAGTAGAGAAATTTAAGGTCAGTGCGCGAGAGAACGATGAGAGTGAATGCCAGTTAGGATTAAAGCAAATCGAATTCCGCTTGTCTAGCATATACGAGATTTAACAATGGATTTATCCCTGATAGGCGTCCGTAAACCTCACTACTGAAAATAGAGAGGGGGAGGTCTATTAAGGCGGGAGCTAACGGTTGCTAATGACCTGATTCACTCACCGACCAATCAGTGTGAAAAAAACGAAAACTTCAACTGATTGAAGGTTCGTTTGATCAAGGGGAACAAGGCATAGGTTGAGCAGCTCCCCTTCAAACTTTAGACAGTTCGTGAGAAGAGGCTGTATCATTAAAGAAGGGGAAGAAGGTTAATTAAGAAAAGGACACCCCAAAATGCTGAGGCATCCTCCTCTCCTAGTTCATATTAGCCATTTAATTGTCGGCGGTAAGCGCCGTGATTGACAGGTCCGATAAATTGATTTAGTTTAAACGATGCTTTAATGGCTTCGGTAATAAATGCTTTTGCTGTCTGTACAGCTGTTTTTACATCGGAGCCTTTCGCTAGTTCCGCTGTAATGGCAGCTGAATACGTACAGCCAGCCCCGTGCACATAAGGTGTCTCAATTTTATCAGATTCTAGTAACTCAAACGCATGACCGTCATATAAGACATCCACTGCTTTGTCGTGGCTTAACTTACTGCCACCTTTAATCAGAACATGTGAAGCACCTAAACGATGAATTTTTTCAGCAGCTTCTTTCATTTGCTCGACTGTTTTAATTGGCCCAACCCCGCTTAGCTTCCAAGCTTCAAATAAATTGGGTGTCACAACCGTTGCTTTAGGAACTAACAGCTGTTTCATACTTTCTGTCGTTTCAGGGTGAAGGACGTCATCTTCGCCTTTACAGACCATGACAGGGTCAACAACAACATTTTTAAGTTTATTCGCTTTAATCGTGTTTGATACAAGCTCAACGATCTCTACAGAACCAAGCATACCCGTTTTCATAGCAGAGACACCGATGCCATCAACGATCGTTTTTAATTGTTGCTGTACGGTTTCCGTTTGTTGAGGGAAAACACCGTGGGACCAATTATTATCAGGATCCATTGTTACGATAGTTGTGAGGGCACTCATACCATACACACCGAGATCCTGGAACGTTTTTAAATCTGCTTGAATTCCTGCACCACCACTGCTATCTGAGCCAGCGATTGTTAACACTTTTTCTAAAGACATTCACATACTCCTCCTTACCCATTAAGATAAATCCCAATGGTCATTCGTTTAGTCTATTATAACGTTAATTCAGTTTCTTGTAAGGTGTGAGAGTTAAGGGCACGAAACGACCCCTCTTTTATCACAGATAACCGTTCATAAAACCCCCGCCTCAAAACAGAGCAGAACAAAATCGCTAGAGGGGGGAGCTAACGGCCGGTAATGTCCTGACTGACTCACCTACCAATCAGTGTGAGAAGAACGAAGTCTCCCGCTGATTGAAGGTTCGTTTTGTGATCGGGCAAATAGCGATCGTTATTTAAGAGAGTTAAGTGTGACGTCTGTTAAATTAGGACACCTTGTAGTTAATCAAACGTTTAATTAAGCCGTATGAAGTAAATTATGATGTTAATCCTTTGCTTTAAAAGGTGGGCGAAAAGTAACAGGATCACAAAATGTCCTGTATTGAGCTCTTTCCTTTCTCAGCGTATAGTTAAAGTGAAGAAATGACTGAAAAATGAGGGATTTTAATGGATGATAAATTACAAAGAATGTTTCATCCTGTTCAAGCAAATGGTCGAACTGCTGTAAGTTCATACACTGAAATAGCGCCTTCAGAAGCTTTACGTCCCTATGTGTCTTGTTACTGGTATTCAGAGCCTGAATGGGACAATGTCAATTCCAAGGTACAGATTTTTAGTGGTTCAACGATTGATCGTGTCATTCCAGACGGATGCTGTGATATTTTATTTGAACACTATATCGCTCATAATACTTATCATGTGAGATATTGTGGGTTAATGGAACAGCCATTTGTGGTCACGTACGCGATGGAAAATAGCGTGCGTAGGTTTGGCATTCGATTTTTTCCCGGTGGCGCATACGGTGTTATTCAAACGCCGTTAAGCTGTTTGAAGAACCAATTATGTGAGCTTGATGCTCTTTTACCTAGAAGTGACAGGACAGCTGCAGAGCAACTTTTTGCTGAGGAGAGTTTGTTAGGTAAAGTAAGATTTGCTGAAGCGTTCTTACTTTCTTTACTCCGTTGGGAACGGGTGGAGACGGATAATACGATGAAAAATGTTCTTTATCATATTTTTAGATCGAGAGGGAGTGCCCAAATCACATCTATTGCAAAAAAGGAAGCTATTAGCACGCGTCAATTGAATCGAAAGTTTCAAAATTGGATTGGGGTAACTCCGAAAAAGTTTAGCGAAATTATAAGATTTCAGGCGATGGTACACTATATAGAAAAATCAAAGTACATCGATTGGGCGGAACTTGCTTTAGCTTATGGTTTTTTTGATCAGCCACATATGATCCGTGATTTTAAAAGGTATTATGGCGTCTCCCCAGTAGAGGCAGTAAAAGAATGTCAACTAGGTCAAAGGAATAACCGTTTTTTACAATACGAGTGTTTCAGAGAAGATTAAACTTGCTTTAGGGAGTAGTTAAGAGAGAGGATGATAGCCATGAGTAGCGTATTAAACGTTCGAGATCATCTTTTAGATGAACTGGAACTAGCAGTTAGAACGAGTGAAAAATTAATTTTACTTATGAATGAAGCAGACAAGCGTTTTCAGCCGGCAGATAATATGCGTACATTGTTAGAAGTTGTCCACCACCTCGTGTCAATTCCTGCCTCAGACCTCATGATCATGCAAGAGGAATCTCAAGAAGAGGTGCAGTCATTAGAATTACGCGTTGCGAAAATCACAGAACCAGCTCGATTAGTGGAAGAGTTTCGGCATAATTTTGAACAATTCAAATCGTACATACAGTCGTTAAGTGAAGAAGAGTTACTAACGAAGTCCACTAAAGCATTCTATATGGAGGAAGGTGTTGTGCAAATTAAATGGCTGATTGAAGTCGTGACACATGTGTTTCATCACCGTTCTCAACTCTACAATTATTTAAAACAAAATGGCCATGAGCTGAATTTCTTTATGCTTTATGGCTAAGAGCCCCGAAGTTAAGGGCATTCAAAGAGCTTTAACGCTAGAGTATAAGTAGCAGAAGTCTTCTATCAACACTATACGATACGGATAAAAATCGCCTCCATGTGATGTTTAGTCACTCATAAAGAGGTGTTTTTTGTCATTTGTCAGGGACAAGTTTTCAATGAGCTTAAGTCATGAAAAGAAGGTAATAGAAGTATGATGTGAGCTAAGGAAAATGCTGAATAGAAGCAACACATCCATTTACAACCAATTTAAGGCTAGAAAGCATAGTGTCCTCTGGAGAAATATTTTTATTTTTTCTGAGAGGACATTAAAGCGGTTACACACTCATAAACTAAGGATAGTTGATAAAAATTAGTTAATTCGGATTGTTCTGAATATTTATGAAAGACTTGTTTTTCTGTCGGTAATTACGCATTATAATAGGGCAGTTATATCTAAATATTTAGAATAATGAGGGTGGGAGAAAAACGATGAAGCTCATTGCTAAGTTAGTTATTGGGATTATTGCCGGTATTTTAATTGGTCTCATGGATGTGCAGTGGATCACGCAATTATTTGTCACGATTAAAGACATTTTCGGTCAATTTATTGGGTTTGTAATTCCTTTTATTATTTTATTCTTTATCGTATCAGGTGTTTCAAAGCTTGGAAGTAGCTCTGGACGATTGGTAGGGGCTACCGTTGGGACGGCTTATGCTTCAACAATACTTGCTGGGATTTTTGCTTTCATTGTGGCCTCCACAGTTATGCCATTTATTCATGCTACAGAATCCGAAGTGGGAGAAGGATCAGGTATAGCAGGCTTTTTTGAACTAGAAATTGCTCCTATGATGGGAGTGGTAACAGCTCTCGTTACAGCGTTTTTATTCGGTATAGGGATAGCAAAGACGAATAGCGAGACACTCAGGAAGTTTTTTGATGAAGGAAAAGAGATCATTGAACTCGTTATCACTAAAATTATCATTCCATTCTTACCTATTTATATCGCTGGAATATTTGTAGAAATGGCGGCTGAAGGTGAGGTTTTTAACACACTTCAAGTCTTTGGTATCGTGTTACTTATGGTGATTATTTCTCATTGGGTGTGGATTACGATTCAATATGTTGTAGCAGGTATCTTGACACAACAAGATCCATTTAAACTGATTAAAAATATGCTTCCAGCTTATTTTACAGGTGTCGGAACGATGAGTAGTGCAGCGACGATTCCTGTCACGTTAAAGCAAACGAAGAAAAATAATGTGAAAGAAGAAGTGGCTGATTTCGCAGTACCATTATGTGCGACTATCCATCTGTCTGGTAGTGTGATTACGATTGTGACTTGTGCTGTAGCCGTCATGTCTGTATTAGGTGAGTATAGTATTCCGTCGATCGGAGAGATGCTACCTGTGATAGCGATGCTTGGAATTATTATGATCGCGGCCCCTGGCGTACCTGGTGGTGCGATTATGGCGGCATTAGGTGTTTTAGAAACAATGCTTGGTTTCAGTGGTGGGGCCATCGCTTTAATGATTGCTTTGTATATGGCACAAGATAGCTTTGGTACAGCTACGAATGTGACTGGCGATGGTGCTATTAACTTAATAGTCAATAAAATAGCTAAAAAAAATAGCGGCTCAGCAGATGAATCATCTGCATCCTTATAAGCTGCATGAATGACGTTATAAAGAGGGACAGTGTTCAAAAGGTGACTTTTGAACACTGTCCCATTTTTATTTAGACTAAATTCCTTATTAATGATGTATACATCATTAAAAGTGGAAAGGGGGATTTAGATGTACTATCTATATGGAGAGCAAAGGTATTCTTCTTTTTCTCGTAGTATGACGGTTATGGGAGAGGGGACTGTTCGTACGGTACCTGACACTGCCACTATTCAGATTGGGGTAGTAACAGAAGGGGATGAGCTTAGCGAAGTGCAGCGGCGGAATGCTTTGATAATGGGAGAGGTAATGGATGTGTTAGCGGACTCTGGTATTCCTAAGGAAAACATTCAAACGACCGTATACAGTGTGCAACCGCGCTATCATTTTGTGGATGGCCAGCAGGTTTTTGATACGTATGATGTTACAAATCAAGTCACTGTCACACTTCCAACAGTTGAGGGATTAGGTGACATCGTTGATTTAGCTGTTCATGCAGGAGCTAATTATATCTCTCATATTTCTTTTTCACTAGGTGATGATTCTTATTATTATAAAATAGCTTTAAATAGGGCGGTGGAAAATGCGGTAGCAAAGGCGGTTAGCTTATCAGATACACTCAATTTAACACTTGATACGACACCCGTCAAAATAGAGGAGGAGAGTTATAATTTGGTACGGCCGTTAAGAACGCTAGCTATGGAAACGATGATGGCGACTCCTATTGCACCAGGTGCTTTGGAAATAACAGCGCGGGTAAAGGTCCGTTTTCGCTATTGATTCATGTAAAGAGACAGCGTGACGTGAAGTTTGACATTCATCATACACTTAGTACGTTAAGGTTGGTAAAATATTTAAATGAGACGGCCGTGAACTACTCAAAGTATGCCTATATGATAAAGGTAAGTGAAAATGGCGCATCAGGCGATGCTTGAGTGCCATTTTTAAAGTTAAATTGGCTAGTGATGTCCGGAGAATCTCTATAATAAAGCGATGATGGTTTATCACATATAACGGACGCTAATGTCCTGATTTACTCAGCTACCAATCAGCGGGAGAAGAACGAAGACCGCCTACTGATTGAAGGTTCGTTTTATAATGTAACAAAAAAACTTACTAGAATTTTAAAAAAGTTTAATGCGCAGATAGCTAGTCAGAACAACGCTTTTCTAATATTTGAACATAAAATATATAGCTAAAAGTGGTTTACTTTTGAAGGAGAATCTCCTATACTTTATGAGTGATTAAGTAATCAATCGTAAAGTGTAGGGAGAGACAAATCATGCCATTGTCAGAAGCACAAAAAGAAAAAATGAAGCAAAAGCGAGCACGCATTTTAGAGACTGCGATTGTCTTATTTTCAGAGGCGGGGTATGAAGGCACGACGATCAAACAAGTGGCTGCAAAAGCAGGAATCAGTTTCGGAAGCGTGTTTACATACTTTGAGACGAAAGAGACGTTATTTCATGCAGCGGTTACGGAACCACTCGGTCATTTTTCCAAAAAGATACTAGATTTTGATGATGCGTCAGAAAAGCCATTAGAGGAGCTTGAGAGCATGATTGGCCAACATATTGCGACATATGCCTCGTTAAGTGCTTATTTAAATCTTGTTTCCTATGTGATCAGTCACCACAACTTGTTTCCTGAGACGTTTGAGGAATTGGACGCTTTCCATGAGACGTTAAAAAACAAAGTGGCTCGCCTTGTAGAGAATGGTCAGCAGAAAGGGGTGTTATTAGAGCAGGAAATAGAGTATACGGTGACAGGATATACAAGTTTATTAATGGGACTTAGATTAAATTTAATCGATGAGCCAGCAAGTGATCTTTGGACAAACTTTGTCCCGATCGCTTTACAATTATTTGGACCTAGACACCTTTAAAAAGGGTCCTTTTTTTAGAATAATTAACGATTGATTAATCAATCGTTAAATTGAGGAGGCGATTATGAACATATTTCATGTAGACCGCGCTATACAAATACGATTATGTCTTCAATTCTTAACAACGATAGGGACGATGTCTGTTTTACCTTATATCATCGTGTATTTTTCATCCATGCTTGGCCGCGTTACGACCGGGATGATGTTTATCGGCGTTATGATAGCCAGTGTCATTGGAACGCTGTGTGGTGGCTTTTGGGCAGATAAGGTAGGGAGGAAAAAAGTGATATTACTAGCTGAAAGCGTCGTTGCTGTTGGATTTTTAGCCGTCGCTTTCGTAAATTCAGCGTGGCTTACTTTACCTTACATCACGTTTGTGTTGTATCTCTTCATCCAATTTTCCACTGGAGCGGCGGAGCCAGTTTATCAAGCGCTCATTATTGACGCCAGTACCCCGGGAGAAAGAAGGACGATCTATACGTTGTCCTATTGGCTTCGCAATTTAGCCACTGCTATTGGCGGGATAGCTGGTGCTTTCTTGTTCGCAAACCACCATTTTTATTTATTTCTCGGTGTTGCTAGTTGTACGTGTGTTTCAATTATCGTCACGGCTAGCTGTATTCGTGAAACGCATGTACCAGAAAAAAAGGTGAGGAGTCGTGGCAATTTGCCAAATTTTAAAGGGAATAAGAGAGGATTAATACTGTTTAAACGTTTGGCTGGTCATCGTTTGTTTATGGTGTTTGTAGGAGCACACCTACTTATTGTATCACTTGAGGAGCAATTGACGAATGTGATCGGTATAAGGTTTGTACATGACATGACAACCTCACAAGCAGTTGCACCGTTTATTCCGTTAGACGTGGACGGCACGCAACTTATCGGTTTGTTAAAGTCTCAAAATACGCTAATTATCGTCTGTTTAACAGCTATCATCGTCTCTATTATAAAGCGATTAAATGAACGTGTCGTATTGGTAACAGGTCTTACTATGTATGCTGCAGGGTATGTGATTTTAAGCCATAGTGATGTGGTATTTATTTTACTGATTGCGATGACTTTTGCCTCTATTGGTGAAATTATGTATCTTCCCACAAAGCAAGTTTTACTTGCAAACATGATTCCTGACCAAGCTCGAAGCACTTTTTTAGGATTTTATATGTTTTTTACGTATGCTGGTGTCGCTTCTGCTGGTGGATTTATTATGTTGAGCGAATGGGTAGGAGCGGGTATGCTAACGGTTATTTTTAGTTTTATGGGACTTATCGCCATCGTGTTAATGAATCATGTTTTTGTAAGAGCGATAACGACAGCAGAGGATAAAGGTGAAGAGGAAAGAGTAGCACAATGACTCATCATGAAAAGAAAGCCCCCCGGAACGGGACGGGGAGCAGAGCCTTCATGAAACGAGTTGATTAGCAATATAGGCCATTTTACTATGGATTAGCAGATAGTCGGGGAAGCCATTCATTTATGTCGCTTACTTTCATTGGTTTGGCGTAGAAGTAGCCTTGCATGTAATGACAGCCTAGTTGCATTAAATAATCCACATGTTCTTGTGTTTCCACACCTTCTGCAATGACTTGAATTTGCAGACTTTCTGCCATCAGGATAATGGCGCGAACGATAGCTCTCTTACTTTTAGTGTCGATGTTACGTGTGAAAACTCGGTCTAATTTCAGCGTGTCTAATGGAATTTGATCAAGTAATCCTATAGAGGAATAGCCCGTACCGAAATCGTCCATGGCAATTTTAACACCTAGTGAACGAATGGCTTGCAATTGTTCAATGACGTTATTTACATCGTACAACATCATCGACTCGGTAATTTCTAATTCAAGCAAGTGTGGGCAAAGCTCAGTTTCATTTATAACAGTTTGAACAAGCTGAGCCACATTGTCAGCGCGAAAATGACTTGATGATAAGTTGACGGATACAGGCAGGTGATACCCTTCTGAATCCCATTGCTTTGCTTGCATACAGGCAGTTTTTAATATCCATTTAGTTAACGGGATAATATAGCTACTTTCTTCAGCAATTGGAATAAACTCCCCTGGAGAAATAAGGCCGTCTCGAGGGTGGTGCCATCGAATTAACGCTTCAAATCCAATTAAGGAATAGGTGAGAGCGTTCCATTTTGGTTGATAAACAAGATAAAATTGTTCATAGTCTAGAGCACTTTGTAAATCTTTTTGAAGTTCAAGCTTTCGTACTTCTCCTTTACCCATGTCCTCATTGTAAATACAATACTGATTTTTTCCAGCTGCTTTAGCTTGATACATGGCAGTCTCGGCTCGCTGGAGTAACGTGGAACGGCCTTTCAGATGAACGGGGCCTCTGCTAATTCCGATGCTTGAAGTTACTCGTAGCTCGTTGCCTTCAATGAAATGGGGCTTTTGTAAGCTTGTTAATAAGTCGTTAGCGATGCTTTCAACATGTGTTTTGGAGTGCTGTTGAATAATGATTAAAAAGGAATCTCCTCCAATGCGAAAGGCATGATGGTTGTGATCAGTAAAATGTTCTAGGCGGAGCCCGACATATTTGACAAGAATATCTCCTGTGTCATGACCTAGTGTGTCATTAATCGCTTTAAACTGATCAAGGTCGATTAGAAGTAGTGAAATGACCTCCCTTTCTTGCAGACTTTGAAAGTAGCGATGCATATCATTTCGGTTTGGCAGTCCAGTGATCGTATCTGAATAAGCCAATCTAGCAAGAACATGACGATCGAAAAAAATAATGACCCACGAGACGACTAAAATAAGAAAGATAGCTAAAGTAACTGCTGAAAGTAAATAAATATTAAGAGGTGCTTCCTCTACTATACCCGTGACTTCGGAATGAGGGTGAAACTGTGTAGCTAATATACTCGTATAATGCATGCCGCAAATGGCCAAACCCATGATGATTGCCGACAGCCATTTTAACCAGCTTGAACCTGTTTGATCACGCCATTTAATAAAAAGGAAAAGGGCGACATATGAGGCAATGAGAGCGATCGCCACAGATATAGAAAATAGACCTGGACTATGGCTCATTTCCTTCGGCATAATCATTGCTTCCATACCAATATGATGCATCGTTATTATGCCGCTTCCTATTACTAAGCCGCCTATCCAAATATGCAGGAAGTTTATGGATTTAGGTAATGTGATTATAAAGGCTATCAATGAAGCAGAGACACTAACCACTAACGATAAAAGTGTCAGTTTGACGTCATACGTTACAGGAACATGTAAAGTGACAGCGATCATACCAACGAAATGCATGGCCCATATACCTGCACCCATTACAAATGAGCCCGATAAGAGCCAAAAGCATCGCATTTTACCTTGAGATGCCGACACTTTCGCAACGATGCTTAAAGCCGAATAGGAGGCAAATATAGAAATGGCAATCGAGAGTGCCACGATATAAAAATTAAAACTTTCTTCCATTGGCATATTATTAACTCCAGTCTAATGTTAATCTTGCAGTGATTAACGTGATGTTAGTGTTTCACAAGGTAGTTTTGAATTCTATTAATACTAAAAAACATGGAAGAAATGAGTATCTTAAAACTATTTACTTAGTGGTTGTTACAAATAACCATCCGTAAACCTCCTACGTCAAGTCAAAAGAGAGAGGAGAGCTAACGGCCGATAATGTCCTGATTCACTCAACCCCCATTGATTGAAGGTTTGTTTTGTAGTTATATAATAATGATACGTTAGTCCTTATTTTTCGTAAATAAGGCTTTTGTGGATGTTTAAATATCATCTATCAACTAATTATTGGATGAAATACAATTCCAAGTACATGGTAATGGCTGTATTAAAGTATATTCTAAACCCAATCGTTCATGTCTGTCGTATATAAAGGTGGAAATATCATAACGTCTACGGTATTTCGGTTAGCCTCACAATAGCTTTACATGTTACTTTTGCGCTGGCCGTAAAGGCGGTGGAACATATGGCTTTTACATGGTGTGTAAGTAAAAAGAGACATGTATGTTTTAGCACCATCCAAAACCCCCCTGTAAAAACGCCTCATCCATTGATCTTCTTCTAAAGACAGAGATTTTCCCAAGGTTCATCTTCAGCAGATTGTTCGCTTGGCCGTGTTGATCCACTGTGACGTTCATGCTCAAAAAGGGTTACTTGTTTGTTCTTTTTAGTGAATGTCATAAGTGGAAAAAATGGTAATCATCACTTATAAATTAGGTCTCAACGCATAGCGATAAGGGCTTATTAATAAAGGTCTAAAGTAGTATAATGAGGTTAATAGTTAACCAACAAGTAGAATTACTTTATTAAAAAGCGGCACTTATCGTGCGTTATTAAGCACGAAAGGCTTAGATAGTATGTCCTATCACCATTATTAAGGAGACGACTATGAACAAAAAAATTAAAAGATGTCCTTTAGAAGTTTTACCAATTAGTTTGGCTGCACTTATTCTTATTGTCATAGTTACGGGAATATTTCTTCGAGCTTTTGTATTTCTTGAAGTCATGTCACTGCTTACAATTGTTTGTTTACTAGGCAGCTGGGCATATGATATTAGACATGGTGTGTTCAAAAAAAGAAGACGTGGCTTCCCAATTAAATATACGCTCATTGTTGGAGTGTTTCTATTAATAAGCTTTATATAATTGTAATTGGCAAAAATCAAGTGAAGCTAGAAATAAGCTTGATAGCACTATTTTGCACAATGAGAGTGATCCCCCACGATGTTAGACCTAGTGTTAAGGAGAATACTAATGGGAGAGAGTGTTTCAATGATAAGTAGATGACCGCTAACATAATAGCAGTAGCAGGAAGGCCATATAACACACCTGACGCGAAACGGCTTAAAGCTTCAGGTGATTCCCCTTGTACAGAGAGCCACAAAATACTTAATAAGCTAACTAAGGGAAGCGCTGCAAGGATACCACCATAGACTGGAAAACGTCTAGCTACTTCAGAGATAATCGCGATGATAATTGCTGATGTTAAAATCTTTATCGTCACATACATTGTTTTGCACGCTCACTTAATAAGCTAAAAGCCTTTAAGATCATATGTTTTTCATCAGGCGTTAATGAGTGGAAAATCTCGGCTAGTTTTTTTTCATCTAGGCATGAATTAGTATGTAAAATATGTTCTCCTTGTGTTGTGAGTTGTAATATTACCTTCCGTTCGTCCTCTGTTGCTTTTGTCTTTATAATATACCCTTTATCAATAAGGCGTTTAACATGTTCTGAAGCAGTATTATGAGAAATAGCTAAATAATAGGCAACATCTTTTATTCCGGAGTTACTACTTTTTTGGATGTGCTGTAAGATACGTACAGCTTGGTGGGTTATTTTATCATTCTGTGGATAGTGTAATGCATAGTAAATATCTGTCCATTCCTCGTTTAATTGTGTGGCTTCTTTCATCTGTTTTTTCTCCTTCGTCATGTTGTATTATTTATATCGTTTTATACGATATAAATAATACATAAAAGTGCTTCAGGAGTCAAACGGTACCCAAAAAGGTTTAGATGATCTGGTCTAGGGGAAGAGCGTAACTAATTCTCACGATAGAAAGGAGCAAATAACATGGAAAACAAACCGTGGCCGCACAAGAAAATAAATGAACGTAATAATGGGCTTAGTTCTGCTCAAGAAGTCTACTATAGTGGTGATTTCAAACGAGCTGATAGAGCTGCCCAAACGGTGGTAAAAGAAAACTAACCCAATGTGTCAAGAAACCCTCTGCTTAGGGAAAGCGGAGGGTTTTTCGACAATTTCCTGTTTTCACTGTTCGATTCTAATCCCTCTGTTTCTTATAAGCTCAAGGATTAAAAAGTTTACCCAAGTGATTATTGGAATAGAAAAAATAAGGAGATAAAGGTTAGTTTGACCGATGCCAAACAGTCTCACCTCATCATTTAAAAGAGGTACAAGCAACGTAGCTATAACTAATAATAAAGTGTTTGAACACAACGCCATGAATAACGCTAACCATTTATTATTTTTCCTTTTTAAAGTTAAAACAGAGACAGCCGTAGATATGGATAAGGAAAACACGATGATTAAGTATGTCAACTCCTCACCCCTTAGTTTTTAATTCGTAAATTAAATTAACAATCAGTGGGGGATGAAGGGAAACTCTTACTGATTGAAACTTAGCTTTATCATAACTCGCGTTTTCTCTTTTGTGAAAATAAGCAATTTTTTAGGTTTGTGAAAGAAAAAAAAGATAGGAATAAAGACTGCGCTTAATCTTCAAGGAGTCCCACCGTGCTACGTTTCGATCACTTTTTATCACAGATAACCAACCGTCCGTTGAAAGTTCGTTTTATCATCCGCATATAATTCGTGTTATGGTATTAAAAAATCATTATGAAATGACTTATTTATTCAAATTATTTCATCACAAGTTCAGATGTATTATTTAGTACCTAACATTGGAAAGCTTGTATCTATTATAATAGTGATAACTTTATTAATAAATGTTTAAAGAAAAAATGAATATGTCCTTTAAAATGTCTATAAGGAGGATGGAGATGATGGACGCCATTATTTTAGCGTTAGGTATTGCAGGAGCAGGCTACTTTATTGGAAGTGGTTTAGAGAACTTTAAGAGTGAGCAATCAGGTAAAGGAATCAGTCACTTTTTTGAAGATGAGTCTGAACAACTAATCAAGGATACAGACTTACATCATTATACTGGCTTGTCAAAAGAGGATGCCAGATCACTCATTAATGCATATCCAGATGTTCCTCACATGAGAATAAATGGGAATGTTTACTATCACAAAAAAACCTTGATGATTGGCTGATGACTTTAAACGATAAGAAAATATCAAAGTAAAGTGTGCCACTAGAGAACTCTAATGTGTAGACTATTTAATAAAACGTTTGTTTAAATTTAGCACAGACAACCGTCCGTAACCCCTCTGTGTCAAAATAGAGAGGTATATTTAAGGGAAGATACGAGAAATAAAGTTTGAAGGAGAGGACTATGACTGGACGACATGTTGGCATCCGAGCTGTGAAAGTAAATATAAAGGCCGTCCTTTCGTTTGTATTGGCTGTCCTTTCGTTAATGTTTGTCTATGTGTCATTAGTAGCTATGGCGCTTAGTATCGTAGGGCTTGTAATCGGCCTTTTTGCATTATGGGAAATGAGAAGCTCCTTTCATCGAGGGAAGGGGCTGGCTATTGCAGGGGTCATTATAAATGCAGTCTCCTTTATGATGCCGATCGTTTTAGTTATCTTAGCTTATGTTGTATTTTAAGTAAATGTAGAAGTGGGATTGGCATCACAATATGGTTGGTGTGTCTGTAGCTCATGATTACCCCATTCATCTATGAGACACTTTTCATTCCTTCCCCAGAGCATTGTTTCACTGCTGCAGGCTACAATTTAATAAAAAATGGAGCAAAGAACGCACAAGGGACTGTTGTGCGTTCTAATGCGTTAAGGCCTACCGTGTTAATTGTTGTTATTGTTGTTTCGGTTATTTCTATTGTTGCGGTTGTTGTCTAGGTCTTGAGCATCATTCTCACAAGCAAATTCCTCATTCACATTATCCACATTTAATTCATTATTATTATTGTTGTTATTGTTATTGTTATTGTTATTTCGGTTGTTTCTGTTGTTGTCCACCATTATCAATCACCTCCTATTTGTTTATAGTATGGTGGATGAGTAAGTAAATCATGCTTATGACTCACTAGTAAATAATGTTTAAGACCCATAGGTGTACCAGGCGACAGCAGATAGTGGATAGACTTTTTTATCTTGCTTATTTCGTATAAAATGGTGATAATTCTAGGCGGATGGATGTACAATATGGACGATTGTACCAGACAGCGGCATGACTACAATCGTAAAACTGATTGCCCAGAAAATCTTATCATTTAACACGAGGGCGTTATGAAAAAATGGGCTCGATCGAGAATAGTTAGTGGGGATGTGACGTCATGCGTTCATTTTGGTTATGGCTTTTATTTATCGGAATCGCTTGGTTTTTAGCGGTAAGACAGCAACAATCTATCTCATCGGTAAGTATGACGTGGAGCTTACTAAGTAGTGCTTGTTTCTTTGCATTATATTTTTTATTTCCTTTAGTACAAAAGAACGCTCGGTTATTAACACTTGTTCAATGTGGGGCTGCATGTGTGGTGGTGATAGTATTTTGGCCTAACGTAGAGGGAGAGATGAACTTATACGCCTTACTGTTGATGTCACTTTTGGCTGGACACGCTTTTTATCTATTACCTCTCCTCTATGCAAGCATTGTAGGTGCCCTGTTATTTGCTGGGTTGGCGATTCCCGCTATGATCGGAATGAGTGGCTTCTCGCTCCTTTTTATTAGTTTTTACAGCGTGTTACTAACAGTATCTTTAATAATACTTAAAAACATGCGTATTTTGGAAATAGACCAGGAGGCTCGGTATGATGCTTTGCTTAGTGAATATCGTAAGTTGAAAAGACGAGTAGCCACTGATGAAAGTCAGGCACGTGAAGAGGAACGAATAGAAGTTGGTCGCGAAATTCATGACTCGGTAGGCCACAAGCTCACAGCTTTAGTGATGCAATTAGAAGTGGAGAGAATGCAGTCTGATCACGAGACGGGATCTCGAATTGCTAACTTAAAAACATTAGCGAAAGAGAGCCTAGAGGAAACGAGACGGGCAGTTAAAACGATGAAGGATAAAGAAATTGGGGGCGTTTCGGCAATTATCCGATTGATACGCCAGTTGGAAGCGGAAAGTTATTTAAGAATTCATTTCTCTGTGAAACATGGAGCTTTTACAGCACCGTTAACAAATAATCAAACGATTGCTGTATATCGTGCTGTTCAGGAAGCACTAACAAATGTCATGAGGCACAGTCACGTTCGCGAAGCCAAGATCCTATTTGAGGTGCCAGGGGGTAGAGTTTTTCGCTTTGAAGTTTCCAACCCTGTAACATATGTAGAGCCATGGCGTGAAGGCTTTGGCATCACGTCCATGAAAGAAAGAATTAAAGAGGTAGGCGGCGAATGTCATATAAGTCATAGTGACAGCTGTTTTATGGTGAGTGGCGTATTACCTTTAAATAAGGAGGGAAATGTGTGATAAGTATTTTGCTCGCAGAGGATCAAAGTTTGGTTCGTCAAGGCTTAAAAATGATGATAGAGACAGATGATACGTTGCGTGTAACAGGAGAAGCGGTGAATGGGGCAGAGGCCATTTCGTTATGTGAAACAGCTACATTTGATCTGGCGCTATTAGATATTCGCATGCCGGTAATGGATGGGTTAACAGCAGCAAGAACGATTAATAGCCGATGGCCAGATACTAAAGTGATGATGCTTACCACCTTTAACGATGATGAATATGCTTTAGAAGCGCTGAAAAGTGGTGCAGTAGGGTATATGCTAAAAGATGCTGAGCCGACAGAACTCATTCATGCAATCCGAAATTGTTTAGCCGGTGGTCTTCAACTAGAAGGTCTCGTGGCAGCAAAAATGATGCCAAAGTTAATTAACCAGACAATATCTCATGAGATTGATCCTACAATCACGCCGAGAGAGTTAGATATTGTAAAACGAGTTGGAGAAGGCAGAAGTAATAAGGAAATCTCAGAGGAATTAGGGTTATCCGTTGGGACTGTAAAAAATCATATTAGTCAAATCCTTGATAAACTAGAGCTACGTGACCGAACTCAGCTAGCTATTTATGCCATCAGGCACAATGTCGTTTAATATTGAAGATAGGTGAGCGAGTTTTGATAGAAACCTTATCGCCTTGAACGACAATAAATATGACTGAGGTCATGTCTAAAAGAAAAAGTAGTGACTGAAGGCAGTAGGAACACTGCCTTTTTCTTTGTATACTTTGTGTGTAAATAAGACGATACTGATCACTTGACGTTAGTAACTAAGGGATGATTTTGCATGCATAATAACGTCTAGTGAGTAAAGGAGATGAACTGCTATGTTAGAAACAGAAGACCTGACAAAAGTTTTTAAAAAACATGTTGCTGTTGATAAGGTGAACCTCTATTTAGATAGAGGTGAGTCAATCGGATTGTTAGGCCCTAATGGTGCTGGGAAATCTACAACTATATCCATGATTTCTTCGCTCGTTAAGCCTTCTTCAGGAGATATAAGAATACATGGCCAAAGTATTCTTAAGCACCCGGACCATATTAGAAAAGTACTTGGTGTTGTCCCTCAAGATATTGCCCTCTATCCAGAATTGACAGCAACAGAAAATTTAGCTTTTTTCGGGCGAATTTATGGTTTGAAAGGAAATAAATTAAAGGACAGTATCCAACACGTGCTTCGCCAGGTTGGATTAGAAGAACGTCAAAAAGATCAAGTTAAAACTTACTCGGGGGGAATGCAGAGACGTATCAACATGGCGATCGCTATGTTACATGAACCAGATATTCTTATTATGGATGAACCGACTGTAGGTATTGATCCGCAATCGAGGCATCATATTCTAGAGACGGTCAGAGAATTGAATGAAGAAAAAGGGATGACTGTTCTTTATACAAGTCATTATATGGAAGAGGTCGAAAGGCTTTGTGACAGGGTATACATTATGGATCACGGTCAAATGATTGCATCTGGAACGAAAGATGAATTGAAACAGATTTTATCTGCAGAAGAAGCTATTTTAATTGATTTAGCTCAACCTACTGATGCAGAACGGCTATTATCTGAACTACAGAGTATAAAAGGTGTGTTAAAAACTACCCAAACAGAAACTGGATTAAAGTTAATCGTTCCTAGGGGACAACGGTTGTTAAGTAGGGTGTTTCAGGCGGCTGAGCTTCATAATGCTCAAATAGTCAATGTGACTGTTCAAACACCAACACTTGAAGACGTCTTTCTACATTTAACAGGACGGACGTTGAGAGACTAAGGGGGTGAATAGGAGATGATTTCTTTTTTAAAAAAGGATATTCTCGTTCTCATAAGAGATAAAACGGGATTACTTACTTTGCTATTAATGCCTTTTGTGTTGACGGCAATTTTAGGATTTTCATTGCAAGGGATTATGGGAAGTGATAGTCAAACGCTATCATTAGAGCTAGCAATCGTCATCGAAGACGAGGTAGAACAAGGCATTACACAATTTACAGCTGAATTGGATCGTTCTAACTTGGCGGATGATACAAAGGGAGAGTTAGAGGCGATGGCAATGTCCTCACATCCCCTCCTGATCTTAGAGAGTATGTTGGAAAGCGGACAAATCAGTGACATTGTGGAAAAGACAGAAATGACAGCAGAAGAAGCACAGAAAGCACTAGACAATGAGGACGTTATAGCGATTTTAACGATTCCTGAAGGGTTTACGTATCACTCTTTAGAAAAAATGCTTCTAAATCAAGGGGATGGTCAAACGTTCGATTTGACGGTCATTGATTATCGGTCATTAGGTGCGAAGGTCATCAGTAATATACTTGATAACTTTACACGGTCGTTAAATTTTGAAACAGCCATTGCTCATGCCAGTAACGGCAATTATGTGTCAGGATCAGAAGACTATGATGAAATAGGGGGCACTGAGACAGTATCAGCAGGAGAACCTATACAATCATTAGAGTACTATACGCTTGCCATGGCAGTTATGTTCGCCTTATATACGGCCTCTGCTACTTCTGAAAGAGCTTTGCTTGAAAAGAAACAGCAAGCATTCAACCGGATTTTACTGTCTGGTAAGCATCCATTCGTGTATTTATTAGGTAAATTTTTTGCCACATTCCTAGTGGTTTGTCTCCAATTACTTATTTTATTTGGTTTATCCGCTCTTTTATTCAACTCTTTTACATTTCATTCGATTGAATTTGTTGCAGGGATGTTGTTAATTGTAGGTATTTTTTCTTTATGTGTCGGTAGTGTGGCAACACTATTAACATCACTGACACTTCGATTTACAAGTGCTTCTATTTCAAATGTCTTTTCAGCAGGTATAGTCAGTTTACTTGCATTTGCAGGTGGAAGCTTCTTTCCGGTTTCCGGGGTATTACAAACAGTTGGTGAATGGACACCAAATGGTGCGGCTTTAACGAGCTTTTTACTATGGATGCAAGGTGTTGATCAATCACTTATCATATCACCACTTGCGAAAGTTATTTGCATGGCTATTCTGTTATTTGTGATAAGCCTCGTGATATTTCCAAAAAGGAGGGAGGCAGCGTCATGATTGCGATTTTTTTATTACAATGGAAACGATTGTGGCGAGAGCCTGTTTGGGTTCTTTCAATGGTGGGCTTAACCGCTCTGTTTGTGTTTTTGTTAGCGGGTAGAGTAGGCGATGCTACGATGACAGTGACGACATTTTCAACCCCATCGCTACCTGAGCAAACACGAGATGAGTGGGACGATAAGCTAAACGCATCTGATGTGTTTGTGTTTGATTGGGTTGAAGAAGATGAGGCGAAAGAGTCACTAGCTAAGGGGAATATTGAGTTCGCTTTACAAATAGATGAAGACGATTATCGGATTGTGAAAGTGGCAGAAAACGTAAGTTATCACATGGTGGAACAGCATGTTCATCGGGTTTTTGCAGAAGAACTGAGGCTGCAAGAGGCTGAAAGGTTACTAACGGATGACACTTTCCGTGAGGATGTTGCCAACAATCTTGAGGAACCAGTGTTACACTTGGTGACGTCGTCCCACTTAGGAGAAGACGATCAATTTGCACAAGCAGATAGGCTGCAAGTTCTGTTTGGGATGACGTTGTTCTTTTCCATTTATACGGTTTTATTCAGCTTAATGAATGTGTCGGAAGAAAAACGCTCAGGCACATGGGATCGTTTGATTCTGTCCCCTTTAAAAAAATGGCAGATGTATCTTGGCAACTTATTGTTTAGTTTTGTCATCGGATATGCTCAAATACTCATCTTATTTTTATTTTTTCAATTGACATTAGACTTTGGTTTTAATGGACAATTTGGTGTTATTGCGGTGGTCACAGCATGCTTTGTATTTGCGATTGTAGCCTTAGGAGTCCTACTAATAGGTATCGTGCGGTCGCCTCAACAGCTTCAAGTTGCCATTCCTCTCGTGGCTGTCAGTATGGCCATGTTAGGCGGTGCATTCTGGCCGCTTGAAATAATTACGAATGATATCATTCTCATGATAACAAAAGCCATGCCAATCACGTATGGCATGGAAGCATTGCACCAAGCAGTTCTTAATAGGTACGGGGTCATGGATCTAGCACAACCGCTGGCCATGCTCTTACTCTTCGGTGTTGTGTTTATGGGTGTTGGTGCTAACTTGATGGAAAGGCGTTAATCATTTGCGCATGTGAAAGAATATTGTTAAGTGGTTAGTAAGCTTTCTTGATAAAAAGGTGGGCTGTCCCCTAGACAGTTTTTGGTAGGGGCGGCCTAGTCTATTATAAAATAGGCCTGTAGTTATCCGCGTTAAATGATCTTTTTTTCCATGATGATATGAGGAATTCCCTCTTCCATAAACGTTTCGGAGCAAGAAAAGTAACCAAGTTTTTCATAAAATCCTTTGGCATGGGTTTGCGCATGGAGTGTAAAGTGTTTGTAGCCTTGTTTCAATGCGATAGCTTCCAATTCCTTAATAATGAGAGCTCCGATTCCCCCTTTTCTATGAGTATCAAGAATACAAATACGCTCAAGCTTTGCCTTTTGTTGGACAAATCGTATTCTACCTGTGCCTACGGCTTGACCTTCTGTATAAACAAGAAGATGGTCAGCTAATTGTTCGTATTCATCGAACTCTTCTTCAAGGGGAACTCCTTGTTCGTCCACAAAGACTGCTTGTCGAATAGCATATGCTTTTTCTAGTTCATGTTGACTGTTAATATGTGTGATCTCCATCCTGTCACCTCAATTATCCGTTTAAGATTATATTATTATGGCACTGCTTATCCTCTTTTTCAACTAACGAATTAGATAGATTGGCATAAATACGCTAAACTATTAGTATCATTGAATATAAGGAGTGAAGACATGCGTAAGTTAACATTAGGTAACAGTAACTTAGAAGCGGGAGATATTTCTTTAGGGTGTATGCGTATGGCCGGACTATCGTTAGAAAAGGCGACGGAAGTCATTGAAACATCATTCGCCTCAGGTATTGATTTATTTGACCATGCTGATATTTATGGAGCAGGGAAATCTGAAGACGTATTTGCTCAAGCTTTAAGGCAATCCTCTGTGCAGCGCGAAGACATTATTCTTCAATCAAAATGTGGTATTAGAGATGGCTTTTTTGATTTCTCAAAGAAACATATTATGACCTCTGTTGAGAATAGTTTAAAGCGCTTGCAAACAGATTACCTCGATATTCTGCTGCTTCATCGCCCGGATGCTTTAGTAGAACCGGAGGAAGTAGCTGAAGCGTTTAGTGAGTTAAAGAAAAGTGGAAAGGTGCGCCACTTTGGCGTAAGTAATCATCACCCTCTGCAAGTGGACTTACTTAAAAAGTATGTGACAGAAGAATTGATTATTAATCAACTTCAACTCAGTCTTGTCCATACACCTATGATCGATGCCGGGTTAAATGTAAACATGTTTAACGAAGCAGCGGTAGTAAGGGATAGTCATCTGCTGGAATATAGTCGTCTTCATCATATGACGGTACAAGCATGGTCCCCTTTCCAGCATGGGATGATTGAAGGAGTCTTTATTGGAAACACCGATTATCCAGAAGTGAATGCTAAACTGGAGGAAGTGGCGGAAAAGAAAGGGGTTACCTCATCAGCGGTCGCTATTGCCTGGATTTTACGTTATCCGGGGAGGGTACAACCTGTCATAGGATCGATGAGCCCTGACAGAATTAAGCAAATTTGCCAAGCGTCAGATATCACAATATCCCGTGAAGAGTGGTATGAATTATATCGTTCAGCAGGAAATGAGTTGCCATAGCTTTGTTAGTTTAGCCTTTAGAGGAGTTTGGTTGTGCTCTAAAGGCTTTCTTGTCCTCTTAAACTAACAGGGAATATGGGGGATGGATGTGTGTATTCAAGGCAGGGATTGAGTGAGAGAGACCTGTTACGTATAATAGCTGTTGCTCGTTATAAATATATTTATCATACTATTTACTGGAGAGGGGACGCATATGTTTAGACAAAAATCATCCCAATTATTACTTATATGTGGTGTGTTGGTGACTGTTATGGTCGGATGTAATAATGCTTCAGGGGGTGAAGAGAATACCGCTAGTAACAATGAGGCAGAAAATTTAAATGAGACTGAAGATAATACTAATGATAATCGAGAGCCAGTGGAAACAACAATGGCTAATGAAGAGATAGAAGAGATTCCTGAGGATCAAGGTGACCTCAATAGTTGGTGGGAGATTGAGGTCGAAGAACAGGAAGATCGTTATGTAGTGAACGGTCAGTCAAATTTATTGCCTGAAACGACTGTTAGAATTCGAGCGAAGTCTGATGATTACACCTTTGTCGGCTATGATACGACCGTAGAAGTTGAGAAAGATGGTTCTTTTGTGACAGAATTACAGCATCCACAAGTTTACGATACAGAAATTGTGATTGAAGTGAGCGTGGGAGTTGGCCGCCAGTCAGATGAGATTTTAGCCCATTATGGGGAATCGTTAGAGCTTATAGAGGGGCCATTTCGATATGTGGCGGATAGCGATGAAGAAGAAAAAATATATGAATTAAAAGCAGAATTGGCCTATGTTCCAGAAGAAGATGAATTCGTTACTCTTACGTCACAAACACCTGAATGGGATACTCCAGAAGATCAAGGAGATCTAGACGTTTGGATTGATGACGTTGAAGTTGAGCGAGATGACGAACGTTTTTATGTGAGCGGAAGAACAAACTTAGAGGAGGGGGCCTATATCTATATCGAAGTAGAACTCCCTGATTATATCTCCTTTGGCTATTCCAATGTGGTGACAATTAACCCTGATGGCACCTTTGCAGCATCTATTAATTATCCTGATGATATTGATGAAGAAGCGGAAATGAATCTTGTCATTGAATTTAAGCCTTACAGGCATAATCAATTGGATTATATCTTGTCTCATTATGGTGAGAGTGGGGAGAATCTAACTGGAGAGCTTGTGGAAGAAGAAAGCTCGGATGAAAATTACTATATTCATTTTAAGTTAAACGTCCAATAGGAATAAAAGGTCAAACAAACTAGGCATAGTTTGTTTGACCTTTTATTATTGTTTTTTATCAGTATTGCGTAAAAGGTCTTATAGCAGATAACCGTCCGTAAACCTCCCGACTCATAATAGAGAGGAGAGATAACTCTATTTAGGCGTGAGCTAACGGAAGCTAATGTCCTGATTGAAGGTTCGTTTTATAAGGAAAGTGAGGAAATGAGTTAATAATAAGTACCGTCTGTTCCTATGTGATAGTGCGTTAGTGGAAAACTAATAATGTTAGTGCATCATGTTTTCTTGACTAATTTAAGAAGAAAGACGGTTTTACCTGGGCGGCTTTCAACTAAAGTTAATTGGCCTCCCATCGCTTCAGCTAGTACTTGGCTTAATGGTAAACCGATTCCAAAACCTCGTTCTTTATATTTCTTGTTTTCTCCCCTGTAAAAACGTTCAAAAACAAACGGTTGATCGGTGACCGCTATACCTTCACCATTGTCTTCCACATACACATAAGCAAAGTGGGAGTGGGCAGTGGTTTCCACGGTGAGCGAGATGAAGCCGTCTTCTTTTCCAACGGCACTTATTGAATTTGCTAATATGTTCGAGAGAATTTGCTGTAGGCGTATCTCATCCACTTCAATAAGAACATCCTCTTCTGCTTGATGAAGCACAATGGTTAATGCAGGGTTAGTTTGTGTCATGTTAAAACGGCGGACGATAGTAGAAATAGAGTCGTTTAATGAGAATAAACGGCTTTTTACAGGGACGTCATGAACGGCGAATGAATTAAATTCTACTAGGTCGGAGATCATGGTTTTTAAGCGCTCTGATTCCCCTAGGGCAGTTCGAATAAATGTGGCAGCCTCATTCTCTGAGACAACGCCATCTTGGATAGCTTGAAGGAGGCCGCTAATGGACGTTACCGGTGTTTTAAGTTCATGGGTAACTCCGGCAAGCAACTGAGTGCGAAGGGATTCAAGCTGGTCTAATCGTTCCGCCATTTTTTTAAAAGATTGAATGAGCTCATTCATCTCACGTTGAGGCAGATTAGAAGGTAGATTAACATCATATCGGCCTGCTTGTATATGTTTAGCCGCATCAGCCACTTGTACGATTGGTTTTGATAATTTCTTTGTTAGTAGATACATTGCCCCCCAGCCTATGAAGCCTAGGCTCACTATCATCACTGCAAGCAGACCGTATTCATGACGGTCTTCAATTGTTGGCGGTCTGTTTAGTTCGCTGATGGCGACCCAGCCGGTTGTTGTATTTTCATCTGTGATTGGTTCTTTGACAGTCATATATTGTTCGCCTGTACCAGCATCTTCAAGTATGTGGACTCTTTCGGTAGTATCAATAAACTCGTCATCAAATAATAAATTGGGTGATGCGGTTGAGGAAGAGAGCACATTCCCGTCTATATCCAATTCATATACGTAATGCTGCAGGTGAGGACGGGGGATGTTTACTGGTGGTGGGAGAGGAACCACTTCTCCCTCTTCAGATAACTGTTGAGCTATCATCCCTGCAGCCATTTGAAGGTTGTCCACCTTTTGGACATAGGCCGAGTGCCGAATCCAAAGCACAGAAAATAAGGTTATGACGGCTAATCCAATACATATAGCCGCCACATAACGGGTTGTCCAATATTTAAGTAGTGATTGTTTATGAGGTGAACGGTTTGCTGACACTGAATTGATACCCCAATCCACGTATAGTTTTGATTTCCCCGTCTTCATGGTGCCAATCGGATAAATATTTTCTGAGCCGTTTTATAGATAAATCGACGGCCCGATCACTGCCAATAAAATCAACACCCCAAACAGCGTTTAATAAATGATCACGCGTAAATGTTTTGTTTGGATGAGCGGATAAAAAGATAAGTAAGGCCATTTCACGAGGGGGAAGAACAATCTCTGTATCATTAACGGTGACTCGGTGGGCATCTAAATCAATGTGTAATTTACCGAAGTATCGGTTATTGTTTTCCTCTTCATTTTGCATGTGTGTACGATGGAGAACGGCCTTTACACGAGCGACAACCTCTTCTCCGTAAAATGGCTTTGGAATATAGTCATCAGCTCCGCCTTCAAATCCTTGTAAACGATGATTGAGTTGATTTAATGCTGTCAGCATAATAATTGGACACGGACGAAGTTTTCTGAACATTTGTAATAATTCCCATCCGTTTTTTCCAGGAAGCATGACATCGAGAAGAACGAGAGAAGGATGATAAGATTTAAATATAGCTAGAGCTTGATCCCCTTCAAAAGCTTGTTTGACAGAATAGCCTGCTTTTTTTAAATAGGCGGTCAATACTTGATTGATTGCAGGTTCATCCTCAACTATTAGGATTTTTTCCATTATGATGCCTCCATTTTCTAACAATACCTTCTAGCATTATTTAAATATGCCGTCGAAAGCGTGAGAAGAACACAGTGACACCGACCAAAGCGAGACCTAGCACGCCAACAGTAATACCTTCATATAGATTGTCCGCTGACGAACGTCCCGTTTCTCGATTAGGGCGACCCATATTGCTTGGCATCTCCCCTCTGTCTTCGGTGTATCCCGGCAATTCCACCCCTTCAGGTGCTTCCCAATCTCCTCCTGGAGCACCAGGCATATTTTCTCTAACCTCTTCAGATAAATCGTCTGGCAAGTCGCCTGGGGGCCCACCTTGCATGGCGCCACCCATATCATCACTTAACCCTTCACCATTTTCATATGATGGGATGTCACCGTCTAATTGCTGTTGGACGTTTTTGGTTCGTTCATTGATAAATCCAGTGATACCTGGAACATTGTCAATGGCTTCCACACCAGTGTTAGCAAGGAAATCATCGTAAGAGTAAAAGGCGGTAGGGTCATTTTGAACCGATTCGTCAATTAACTCTGTTACCTCCATGACAGCCTCATCGAAGTTTTCAAGTAAATCAATGCTATCTTGCAAATAGTTATGGTAATCCTCTTTATAATCTTCATTTGAGAGGACATAATCAATAAGTGGGAAATTCTCAACTGCTCCCTGTGTGGGCTCATCAATAAGCATCGTCAGTTGTTCGTCTTGCGATGCCCCCATACTAAAACCGCCGAATGACATATTATGATCCCAAGCAAGAAAAGTGAAGGTACCATCTAATTCATATAGATAGTAGTTATGTTGCAGCCTTCCTTGATAGCTATCCATATTTGCAAGCACAGTGTTAACAGCAAGGTAACGTAAGAATTGATCGACATTGAAGTAGCTATCACTATTTTTTTTGCTAGACAGTGATTCAATAAAACTCAGCAGCTGACTATTGTTGGCAAGACCTGACTTTAAATCAAGCGCTGTATCATCTATAGTCATGTTGTCATTCCATTGGAGAGAAGCCCCTTCATCAGCCTTATATAAATTCCCTGTGGTGTCACCGAAATGCCTTTCTAAATAGGGTTCTTCTATATTTTCTATCGCTAAATAAAGACCGTATAACTCTCCGTTTATGGAGAGATTGACGTAAGAGTAATCAGGTGTGGGCACTCCCATTTGACTTAGCAGTTCGTAATGTAAATACTCTCTCATATAGGATGGATCCGAAAAGTTATTATTTAAATTAATCTTAGTGTAACCATGTAAAGTCTGATCAGTATACTGCTGAAAGTCGATTTTAAAACTATAGCGTTCTGATTCCGAATTGGCTACATTCGTTAACGAAGAATTTCCTTTTGTGCGAAATCCAACATTGTCAATGGTTTCGCCGTTATAAGTGACTGATGCGATTTTATAAGTTTTATCAAGGGGGTTGTTAAGAATATCTTGCCACTCTTCTTCATCAATTTCAATATTAACATCACTTATTGTATCGGCTGTGAATACAGGATTAATAGTGATGGTGCTAGATTCCTCTGCATATGCACGGAAATTGATGGGGAGCAGGACGAGTGAGCCAATTAATAACACGATCGTTCCGAGCATTAGGATGGACAATAACCTGCAATAACTAGTTCTCATAAAGTTCTCCCTCCCCTTATTGTAAATAGTCCCCGTTATAACTAATAAGCACGGCATTTTCTACACCTTTAAGGGATGCGATATGGTTGACAAAATCAGGCTCGTTTCCCTTCAATCGAATTTCTAGTGTTATTTCAATTTGATCAGCAGTGACTGTTTTTTGCTTAACGTTAAATCTATTTACCTGCTCTTTTAATTGTTGGTAGACGACTTTTTCACTTTCATTATTAAGGCAATTGACGACAAATAAATAAGGGATTTCCGCCGTTGTTTTTTTCATAATGATGAATAGGACAAGCCCGACGATGAGAGAGCCTAAAATTGCGAGAGTGTAAAAGCCTGCACCGGCCACAATTCCGGCTGCCAATGCCCAAAATAGAAAAACTAAATCTGTCGGATCTTTAATTGGTGTACGGAATCGCACGATAGATAGAGCGCCAACCATCCCAAGTGATAAAATTAAATTGGATCCGATAGCCATAATGACGAATGATGTAATCATGGCCAGACCAATTAATGTAATGTTGAAATTTTTTGAGTAGAGCACACCGCTGAATGTTCGTTTATATAAGGTATAGATAAACATGCCGATGGCTAAAGAAACTGCCATTGTGATCACAATTTGAATAAGCGTAATATCTGTTTGAAAATGGTCGAGTACATCAGTTTGAAGAAAATCTGAGAATGATAGTTGTTCGTTTTCCATAATTATTGATCCTCCCATGAGTTCGTTTTATTATATTTTCGGCAAATCGTGTATTTTGAAGCAGATTGGCGCTGCAAGCCATTCATTTGCACAATGTCACAAATGTAACTTGGAATGTATTCATCATACTTCACTTCCATAATGTATAGTGGTTCATCTAATGCTTTAACAGTATATAAACCTTCATCGTAGGGGTTTGTCTTATGAAGGCCTGTCCGTAAATCTTTGTCAAACGTAATCCGGACATTCCCGGTCCTGGCTGTGTATGCCTCACGAATATAATCGACGATGACTTTTGGGCGTAAAAGTCGATTTTTCATTTCATAGCGGACTTCTTTAAGTAAACGAGAATTTGTTCCATCCAATACGCTGTAGTCGAATTGCAGTAGTTTATTGAGAGTGGCTCGGGGAATCGCCTCTTTTACCTTAGCCACATAGATATTACGCTTAATTTTTTTCTCAACATGAATGACTTCGTCGCACTGGTTATACATCCGAATACGAAATTTTTCTCGGTCACTGACACCTGCCTGTTTTTCCTGTAAAGCTTTATTAGTCACATCGTCTAAATAAATGCTACGAATGTGATACTCTCCAGAGGCATTAGCATGGGGATCGAGGTTCATACAGCGTCTTAGCCGCTGAGCTATAAGAATATACTGGTGGTAATTGACGTAATATTTCAGCTCATGACGAAAAGTTAACGATGTACTCATTGGCATCAACTCCTTGTTTGTAATAGATATGGTTCAAAGGTTACTGGTCGAATATGTCGAATAAATGTCCAAGTGGGAATTTATGAAAAGATACGCTATTCTTTCACAGTTTTTGAGAATTGTATGAATGTCATAATACGCTCCCAAGGAAAGCAGCCAGCTGTAGCGGAAGTGAGTCGTCAAGTTCCAAATAACGATACAATCATGATTTATGGCATCGGTTCAATTACCAAAAAAGGATATGTGAAAAAAGGGCTAATATTAATGCGGTGTCACATGCAGGTTATAAGACCTATATGTGTAATTTTATTAGTTGTCAGAGTATAATTTATAGGTATTTATGCTAGGTACTTTTGTTATAAAAAAATGAAAAATCTTTATTTATTATGATTTATAGGCTATTATGCTCATAAGTGAGAATGAAATAAAAAAGGAGATGAATGAGTTGAGTGAAAAGTACAAATTGGGTTTAAATACACCTGCTAAAAAAGTAGAGATGGAAGTTAATGGAACATTCAGTCCAAAAGATGTGGAGAACTTTGTGAATGAATATCAAAAAATAGTGGGCAAAATCAATGCCACTGAGTATACCTTAGACATTGATTGCTCAAAGTTAGACATTTTACAGCAAGAAATGGTTCCGTCTATGGAAGGTGCTTTTACATTGTATAAAGAAAGTGGCTTTAAAAAGGTTATCCTTAACGTCAAGTCATCTGTTTTAAAAATGCAACTTAGCCGCCTTGCGAGAAACACAAAGCTGACGACGGCAGAAATAGTGGAACTGTAACATTTCAGATAGTGACTACGTTATCAAAAGGCAGAGAGATAGTAGTTTGTCATAATGCCCGCTTTGTTTGAAGAATGAGTGACGACAGGACTTTCAATAAGGAAGTCTTGTTTTCATATAGAGATATAATCGTTGGCTTCGTCTGGGGGAGAGTGGGATAAGCGATTACGAATCAATCGTTTATAAGTACAAAGAGACATATGTCTAAGTTGGTTTGTCGGAAATATATGTAAAGGGAGAGATTTCATGGATCATATTAAGATTAAAGATGTGGCTATTTATCACCCTGATAATGTTGTAGATAATGATTTTTATATTGATCACTTTAATAGGCAAGGAAAAGATATTAGAAAATTTCTTGCTCATATGGGGAGGGAAAAGCGTTACATTATTGATAATGATCATGAAAATGGTTTGACGATGGCGATAAATGCTAGTAAGAGGGCATTAGCAAAAGCTGGACTAACAGGCAGGGACTTGGACATGATTATCTTTTCCACACAAGTGCCTGAAACCACTTTTCCTTCAAATGCGATGTATGTTCACGACGCTATTGATGCTAGCCATGACACGATAGTCTATGATTCAAATGCCAACTGTGCGGGAATGACGGTAGCAGTGGAGCAAGCGGCGCACTATTTAAACTCAAATCGGTATATGCAGAGAGCACTCATTGTTGGCTCCGATTTCAATAGTCTCATTAGTAACCCACAAGAAGAAATTACGTATGCTAATTATGGGGATGGGGCAGCGGCACTAATTCTCGAAAAAACGACTGATCCAAGCGGCTTTATTGATAGTATTAGTTTTAATAACTCTGCCACCCGTGACAAAATAAAATACCCGGAAAGTGGTTTGTCACAATCATTGCGGGGGACTGCCGAAAGTGACTACATAAAATGGCTCCCTTTTGATGGCGCTGTATGTATGCCTCCCACATTCGATATGATAGAGACGTTATTTGCTCGCAATAACATAACAGCGAAAGATATTAAGATGTTTTGTTTATCACAGTTTGCTTTAAGTAATATTGAAAAATTCCAGCAGCATTTTGAACTTCATGACGAGCAGATTGCTTATGTCGGTAATAAGTACGGTTACACAGGGACTAGCAGTCCATTTTTTGCTTTTCACGATTCTTTGGAAGAGGCACGAATACAAAGGGGCGATTATGTCTTATTTTGGTCAGTTGGAGCAGGCTTCCAAGTAGTGGCGGCTCTATTTAAATATTAGTGGACACTTTTAAGATGATTATAAAAATTAAAGGAGAGGCAGCCTAACGATTAGGTGTCCTCTCCTTATTTCATCGCAGATAACGTCTGTAAAACCCTCATTGATTGAAGGTTGATTTTATAAAAAATTAAAAGGTCAGCTGACAATAAAATTTTTAAAAATGAATAAACATTCAATCGATAAGTGTTTTTGCTAGAAGTGTCCACTAAATAAACCGGTCATAGTACTATGTTAGAAAACGAACTTAATATAGAGATTTAGATGATTAGGAAGTATTCTTGTTTTCCCAGTATAGTAGGATAATTAAGCGTGTTATAGCGCGTGAAGGGAAATGAGAAGAGGGGAATAATATCACTTTTAATATCATTTAAAGTCCTGAAGCGGTGGTGATATATAAAAGTAATAGAAAATAATTGCTATTAAAATACAAAAATAGGTATAAAACTCTATGGTTAGTTATTCATAAATTTGCTAAATTATAATTGGAAGTATTTATAATATATTCCTATATAATACTCATTGTTTAGCATTTAAAAATGGATCTTTTGGCAATTAAGCGTATGCAGAAAACCATGAATAATCACGGCTTTATACGGAGAGGTGGTCATGATAGGCGGCTACTATGCCAGACGAGCTTCAAGCTTGCCGTGTTACCTAATCTCATGACTATAGAGGCTAACTGTCAAGCTCATGGCGTATATGGATAAAAATAAGGATTATCGTATTTCGATTACTTGCCAAATACATACTCATAAACTCAAAAATAATAGTTACTAAATTGTAACAAAAATAACAATATGATGTAACAGTAATAGATTATCTTTATGATAGAGTAAACTTAGTTTTTCACCATTAAGGTTTAAACAATGATGACTAAACGATCCCATGGCCGCTTTTCTAAGAAGTTTAGATTTATCATAGATAAGCGTCCGTCAACCTCCTGGGGCAAAATAGAGAGGAGAGGTAACTCTATTTAGGCGGGAGATAGCGGAGGAAGTTGTGTTGAGTGAAGGTTCGTTTATAGATGAGAAATTGATGCGATTAAGAGATTTGGTGAAAATATGGGGTCAATTATTAAATTTTAATAAGGAGGTGAATTTAAGGAAGCGCTTACAAAAAACGAAAGGGTGAGTAATGTGACTAAAGTCTTTAAATTGTTACTGGCATTAGCTCTCGTTTTACCAGTTATCTCATTTGGTTCTCCTGCCTCGCAAGCTGCTTCAAACCAGCCAACTTCTAACGGACCACAAGGCTATGCGTCAATGAATGGAGGCACAACCGGTGGTGGAGGTGGCCGTGTCGAATATGCAAGCACCGGAGCGCAAATTCAGCAATTAATAGATAACCGCAGCCGAAGTAATAATCCTGATGAACCATTAACGATTTATGTAAACGGAACGATTACACAAGGAAATTCCCCACAGTCCCTTATTGATGTTAAAAATCACCGTGGAAAAGCTCATGAAATTAAAAACATCTCTATTATCGGTGTAGGGACAAATGGAGAGTTTGATGGCATTGGGATAAGACTATCAAACGCCCATAATATCATTATCCAAAATGTGGCGATTCATCATGTGCGAGAGGGAGAAGGCACGGCTATTGAAGTGACAGATGACAGTAAAAACGTGTGGATCGATCACAACGAGTTTTATAGTGAATTTCCAGGTAATGGCGACTCAGATTATTACGATGGTCTCGTAGACATAAAAAGAAACGCTGAATATATCACGGTTTCTTGGAATAAGTTTGAGAATCATTGGAAAACGATGCTCGTCGGTCATACTGATAATGCATCATTAGCGCCAGATAAAATTACGTACCATCACAATTATTTTAATAATCTTAATTCACGTGTCCCGCTTATTCGATACGCTGATGTCCACATGTTCAATAACTATTTTAAAGACATTAATGATACAGCGATTAACAGTCGTGTAGGGGCTCGTGTCTTTGTAGAAAACAACTACTTTGACAACGTAGGATCAGGACAAGCTGACCCAACGACTGGTTTTATTAAAGGGCCTGTTGGTTGGTTCTATGGAAGTCCGAGTACTGGGTATTGGAATTTACGTGGAAATGTATTTGTCAATACACCGAATAGTCATTTAAGCTCTACAACAAATTTTACACCACCATATAGTTACCAAGTCCAATCAGCTACTCAAGCTAAGTCATCTGTTGAACAACATTCTGGAGTAGGTGTTATCAACTAATATACTTTGATGACATCATACACATATTGTCTATTGATTAAAAGTCATTTATTATGCTAAGCTAAGACTATCTTACAAAAGAACGGAGGCTCCAATTCATGTTATTTTGCAGACTTAGATTCCAAACTTTAAACCGCTAATTGAATAGCGTTTGAAGGCTCTGTCTGTGTGCAGAGTAAAAGGAAGTAGTCTGCCTTTTTATACATTAGTATAAACATGTTTTGTGTGCCATTACTATCATCGACCTTTAGTTCTCGTTAGAGGTTATATGCTATAAACGGAGGAGACGTCTTGTCATCCTCCGTTTATTTTTTTCGTCTGGAAAATCGAGTCAAAGAAGTCGCGCAAAAAAGGTTTTTTCTGACGGGGTTTTTTAGAAAAACGCTTTTAAAGCGGTAAGTGGCATTCAAAACTTAGAGCCCAGTACACCATGTTTTAGGGAAAGGCTCATTTTAATGTTGACTAAGAGGGCGTCCACGTAGAGTATACGAGGTTTTTTCATACATTTTTCTAGCTTTTCGTTACTTCCATTTACTAAAATCACAGGCAGATTGCCTGTGATTTTAATTATTTGGAGGCGTGTAGAGTATGAGAAAACACAATAAACGAAACAGAAAGGTACGAAAATGCATTGAAGGTCCCAATTTTTCTGGCCAACATTTTATGCACCATAAGCCGACGATACGTGAATTAATTCAACTTGCGTCTATTGGTTCTGAAGATACAGTCGTAGACATAGGTGCAGGTAAAGGCGCTTTAACATTTCCTTTGAGTGATAGAGGTTGCCAAGTGTTAGCGGTGGAATATGATAAGGCACTTGCCACATATTTAAAGGAAAAAGCTAAGTGTTATAACAATATTCACGTTTTTCATCAAAATATCTTAGGAGTTCCTCTTCCTAAACGACCGTTTAAAGTGGTTGCCAATATCCCTTATGCTATTACAACGGAGATTATGAAGAAGCTCCTCTGTGACTCGGCGTCAATGCTTCAGAATGGGGTTATTGTTATGGAATATGGTGCGGCCAAAAGGTTCACAAGCTTCCCGCAGAAAAATCCTGACATTATCTTGTGGCGTATGTGGTTTGATTTAAAGATTATAAAGCGTCTTCCAGCAAGTTATTTTTCGCCTCCTCCGAGTGTGTCATCAGCTGTTTTAAAAATACGAAGAAAAACGACACCACTCATTTCTTATAAAAATGGCCAACATTTTCATGCTTTAGTCAGCTATGCACTCGCCTATCCGATACAACCGTTGTCACGGGCACTTAGCGGCATCTTTACCCCACGTCAAGTAACACATCTTGTAAAAACATTGAACGTGAGCCGTGAAACAAGTATTAATCAATTGCGTGAAGAACAGTGGAAGACCGTGTTTGAGACGATGAGCAAGCATGTTGACCGTCGTTATTGGCCGTCGGCGAAAAAGAAGCGATAGTGTTAGACTTCAGTCCCATGAGTAGAAAGATCTTCTAGGAAGCCCTCGAATTTGTTAACGCTCATCATACGGTGTGTTTGAAATGTGCCATTATAAAATATTGCAAAGGTTGTCCATGGGGAAGGGGCATGTTGTGCATCATCCAAAGTCTGTAGTTCAAAACTGTGAAAGGGAATACCCTTAGCCAACGTAACGGCTTCTAAGTCAGATATTAATCCGCTTGCGAAAGGACACTGGGCAGTGTAAAAAATATCAATACCATGTTCTTTTACAGGAAGCGGTTTGTTGGTTTTAAATGTGGGTTGGACACCACGTTCATGAAATTTGTGTGCGTATAGCTGGAAGTAAGGGGCAACTTTATCAACGACATTAAAGCCCATATGTTTCAAAAAGCGTGGGTCACTTAAGAAGGGAAATTTCTTCGATCCAGCTATATGGACGATACCATCCATTCCCCGTGAGATAGCATCTTCTTTGCATCTGTCTAACAAATGGGTAGCGTGGCCGTCCCCTTGGTGGCGGCCAGACACCCATAGACAATTAATAAACATATAATTAGGAGCGTGGATAGGTGCCCAGGCTGCTTCTGCCGGTAAATATTCAATAAAAACCTTTGCCCTGTCATCTAGTCGGTAGAAAACGAGTCCTTCCTTCATACGGTCACTGAGCCATGCTTTTTTTGCGTCGATAGCAGCTGAATACTGCTTAGCACCAAGCGCACAGCAAATATGCAGGTCGTTTAAATCTGTTTCTGAAATGTGAATAAATGTCATCTTCTCCTCCTGAAAAGTATGTGCCATGTTAATGTTCATTTTAAACGGTCATGAGTAAGAAGTATATATAGAGGTGAAGCCGACATTAATGTGCACCAAAAGTCGGTTGATGAGTGAAAATGGATGGTAATCTCAAAGAGAAAGGAGGAGCAAGGAGATGGAATCGCTTGATAAAATGAATGAGGCTATGGCCTATATTGAGGAACATTTAACCGAGATGATTAATTTTAAAGAGGTGGCGAGAATTGCTTGCTGTTCTGAGTATCACTTCAAGCGAATGTTTTCATTTCTCGCAGGGGTAACGCTATCTGAGTACATTCGTCGCAGACGTCTCACAATGGCTGCTTTGACATTGAGGGAGACATCGTTACGCGTTATTGATGTGGCAATGATGTATGGCTATCAATCACCTGATGCATTTGCAAGAGCGTTCCAAGCGGTTCACGATGTGACGCCTTCAGATGTGAGAACAGGTGATCATTCTCTAAAAGCTTTCCCTAAAATGACATTTCAACTGACGATAAAAGGAGGGAATGAGATGAACTATCGTTTAGAAGCAAAAGAACCTTTTCGACTTGTAGGAGTAAAGCAACGGGTGTCCCTTATTTACCGTGGAGAGAATCGAGAAATAGCTTCATTATGGAAGACGTTATCTGAGGAAGCAGCGTTGGAAATTAAACAACTGTCTAATACGACGCCTTCAGGGTTATTAAGTGTCTGTACCAATTTTTCTGAAGGAAGAGAAGATGGTGGCACATTGGATTATTATATTGCCGCTGCGACTACAAAGGCGGCTCCTGATCACTTGTCAGTTTTAGAAGTTCCAGCATTGACGTGGGCGATATTTGAAGTGGAAGCACCTTATCCGGAAGCACTGCAAGAAACATGGGGACAAATATATTCGGAATGGTTTCCGACTTCATTATATGAAGCGGCAGAAGGACCGGAAATACTTTGGCATGCAGAAGAAGAGAAGGAGGACGTTTCAACGCACAAAAGTGCTATATGGATTCCAGTACAAAAACAGCGGGATTTAAAGTAGATATCCTCACATATCAATAAAAAAGGAGGCATTTTCATTTAGGTGAGAATGCTTCTTTTTTATTAGGAGATCTCATGATTAGTCAAATAGAGAGAAGAGTCATTAATGCAAAAAACATCTAAGTAGGCTATAATTATCGATAATGAGAATCGTTATCAATAGATATAATGATAACTTTCTATAGGGAAAAGGAGTTGATGAATAGATGACGAGCGAACATGCCCACCATAAAGCTCCTACTAATTGGGAGTGCTTTATTTATAAATTGTTAGATGTGGAGGTCATTCAAACGACTAAGGAATCATCGAAACTGTCCAACACATTTGAACTTCTTATTGTTAAGAGTGGAAAGGCACGCCTTACTATAGATCAAGAAAGCTTTTTGCTATTTAAAGAAGAGGTGTGTATCATTCATCCATCTCAAGTTTACAGCCTGAAAGCAAAAAATAAACCATTTGAGTTTCTTGTAATAACATTTGATTGTTTTATAGATATGAATGATGGCAATCGACCATTTGTGAGATTACAAGATAAAAAAAGCGATAGATTCCCATTAAAAGGAAGGTATACCTTAAGTGATACCTCTTCCGTGATGGAGCTAGGAAAGCGACTTTTTCACATGAGGGAAAGCGACGGTAATATAGATTTATTTCAGCAAAGAATACTATTCGAAAAATTGTTGCACGTGATTATTCACCATATAAAAAAATCCGCACCAAAAGATACACTTAAAGCAATGGAAAAAAGCCGTTTGTATATGGAGCATCATTTTCAAGAAAGTATGTCTATTGAACATCTTGCTTCTAAAATTGACGTTAGTCCAAAATATTTTTCGTCTTTATTTAAAAAAGAGTTTGGTATTAGTGTCACGGAATATGTCACAAGACTAAGAATAAATAAGGCAAAATCATTGTTAGTTAAGGATATTAAAATACGGGATGTTGCCAATGAAGTCGGCTATAATGATGAATACTATTTGAGCCGCAAATTTAAACAATTAGTCGGGATGTCACCTTCTGCTTATCGAGAGAGACGGACAAAAAAAATAGCCGCCTATGATTTTTTCTCAGTTGGTCACCTGCTAGCATTAAATATCTATCCGTTTGCTGCCCCAATTCACCCTAAGTGGACGTCGTACTATTTTCATCACTATCGCAAGGACATCCCCATTCATTTAAGTGCTTTCCAAGTAAATAAAGATTGGCAAGCGAATATTGCCCTTTTAGAAAAGCATTCACCTGATGTGATTCTTGCTAAAGATGGTATTAATTCTGAGGAAAAAGACAATTTAGCAACAATTGCACCAGTTATTTATTATCCTCAATCCGTTAATTGGCGTAAACAGTTTCAAATAATTGCATCCATTTTGGATGAAGAGATAGAAGCGCAAACGTGGTTAAAACATTACGATGAAAAAGTCGCTTATACGAGACAGCAATTGAAAAAGACCCGAGAACGAGAAACAGTTTTACCCTTACGATTCCATAGGGGTGCTCTCTATTTTGACAATAGTCGGACGATTGAAGATGTCCTTTGTGGTGATCTGCAAATCTCTTTATGCTCGTGTGAAAAGTCATTCAAGCGGAATGATACTGTATCTGTAGAGGATATTATCAATTTAAATCCAGATCATATTCTTTTGAATGTCTGTCAAGAAACGAAGACGCTTGAAAGTTGGGAAAGTCTGCAGCAATCATCGTTATGGCACGATATTAGAGCCGTAAGAAACCATTCTATTCACTTCATTTCCTCTGATCCTTGGAGAGAATATTCAGCTAGTGCCCATGGACGGGTATTGAATGAAGTATTAGCCATACTCGGTTAAACTTGGTATCAACATGGGCCCTTGAAAATTCAGCGATCATCCCTTTATAATCAGCAACGCGCCTTGAAAAATCAGCAACTCCCTTTAATTTTTCAGCAATCAAACTTAGATTTTCAGCAACATCCACCGATTTTAGCTAATAACAGGACAGGGTTATGGAAAATATCCATCTGTAAATTAGGAATTTGTCCATGTTAAATCTACAAAGGCTCATTTATAATTCTAATTGAGAATCATTATCACATATAGTTAACTCTAAAGGGAGAGATGAAAGAATGTTTAAGAAGTTACTACCGCTCGTGCTAATGATGAGTGTTGTGTTAGCAGCTTGTGGCAATGAAGAAACAATGAATGAAGAAGGGGAAGCGGCAAGTCCGAATAATACAGAAGGAAATGCCGCTGAACAAAATAATGAGAATCATAGTGGCACAGACGAAGCGGTTGAGGGAGAAGAAACGACCGTGACGTATCTCGGTGAAGATTATCGTGTAGTTGTACCGACAGACAAAATTGTTGCTGCTAGTCAGGAGGCCATGGAAGATGCTGCTGTTTTAGGTATTAAGCCGATTGGTGCTGTGGCTCATGCGGGTGAATTCCCCGAGTATCTAGGGGACGCCATGTCAGAAGCGACTGAAATTGGTGACAAAATGCAGCCGAGTAATGAAACATTGCTTCAGTTAGAACCTGATGTGATTTTAGGGACATCGAAATTCCAACCTGAAGTGGTTGATAATCTGAATTCAGTGGCACCGATGATTCCTATTTCTCATATTGCAACACATTGGAAAGAAAATTTACGTGTAGCAGCTGAAGTAGCTGGAAAGGCAGACGAGGCAGAAAGCATTATTGAAGAGTATGAAGCTGATGTGGCTGAGCTTTCTGAGAGTTTAGCAGAGTCGCTAGAAGATCAGCAGGTGATCATGGTAAGAATTAGAAGTGGGAACATTTTTGTGTACGGGGAAGATGTGTACTTTAACCCAGTGTTATATAGTGATTTAGGTTTAACTGTACCAGATGAAGTAACGGCAGCAGAAAGTCAAGAAATGATCACATTAGAAAAATTAGCTGAAATGAATCCAAATCATATTTATGTGCAATTTGAGGAAACAGAGAATGCTGATGCACCAGAAGCTTTGAACGATCTAGAAAACAATGATATTTGGAATAGCATTGAAGCTGTTAAAACCGATAACGTCTATGTCAATGCCATTGATCCGTTGGCGGCGGGAGGAACAGCTTGGAGTAAAACGGAATTTCTAAATGTGGTGAAAGAGACGCTAGCTGAATAAGAGCTGAACGAGGTTATTATGGGAGTTAAACGTCAGTTACGTTATATCATTCTTTTATCTTCACCTATCACAATCATCTTAGTAATGTTCTTATCTATCCTAAGTGGCTCAACGGTGATTCACCCCATTGATGTGATAGAGGCCTTTCTATTATTCGATAGCGACAATGTGACTCACACTATTATTATGACTTCTCGTATGCCTAGAGCAGTTGGGGCCATGTTAATTGGGGCATTGTTAGCTATGTCCGGTGCCTTAATGCAGGGGATGACCAGGAATTATCTGGCCTCCCCTTCCATTATGGGGGTATCCGATGGGGCTGCCTTTGCCATAACATTGTCGGTTATTTTCTTGCCCGCGTTAACGTCGCTTCAAATGGTTATGCTTTCATTAGTCGGGTCCGCCATAGGAACCGGCGTTGTGTTTGGCATTGCTTCTCTCGTCAGAAACGGACTTTCGCCAGTGAAAATGGCCATTATCGGCACAATTATTGGGACGTTTTTTAGCAGTGTTTCAGCGGCATTAGCTACGTACTTTCAAGTCTCGCAAACGATGAGCTTTTGGTACAATGCGAGAATCCATCAAATGAGTCCAGAATTGCTTTGGTTTACGATCCCATTTGCTGTAGCAGGTATTTTATTAGCACTTGCTTTGGCAAATTCTGTGACGATCCTGTCATTAGGTGATGAAACAGCAGTAGGTCTTGGGCAACGAAAAGGTCTTATTAAAGCATTGACGATGCTTTCTGTCGTCATTATGACCGGTATCTCCGTCGCTTTAATAGGGAAAGTAGGCTTTGTAGGTTTAATTATTCCACACATTACCCGTTTTTTTACTGGGACAGATTATAGGTGGGTGATTCCTTGTTCAGCCGTCATTGGCGGTATTTTTCTAACATTAAGTGATTCCTTAAGCTTGTATATCAATTATCCGTTTGAAACGCCTATTGGGGTAGTGACAGCTATGATAGGGGTCCCATTCTTTCTCTATTTAATTAAAACGAGGGGAGTGGGGAGTCATCGCTAATAAGTTTATTAAGTTAAGGACAGCTATGTTAGTAGGTGGCATAGGCTTAATCGTGTTTTTTTACATAAGCTTATCCGTAGGTATTTATGATGTGTCATTGCAACAGTTAATCGATGCTTTTTTAAGGCGAAATGTGTCTGAAAATATTGATCTCGTCATTTTTCACTTCCGGTTACCTCGCGTCATTTTAGCAGGTCTTATCGGTTTAGGATTAGGCATAGCTGGAGGTGTACTTCAAGGCATTACAAAGAACGGTCTTGCTGATCCAGGTATTTTAGGCATTAATAGTGGCGCTGGTGCAGCGATAGTGGTCTTCATGTTCTTTTTCCAAGGTTATGTCTCTAGTACGTCATGGTTTTTTACTTTAACAATGCCAATTTATGGACTAGTCGGGGGGCTTGCAGCAGCCTTGATTATTTATCTCATTTCATGGGAACAGGGCAGGCTGGACCCACAACGTTTACTATTAACTGGTATTGCTGCAGGGGCAGGGTTTGGGGCGTTTACGATATTTCTATCATTAAAAATGAAGGCACAAGATTTTGAAATGGCCACGGTTTGGCTATCAGGGAGTATTTACAGTGCAAATTGGATGTTTGTGTTAGCTGTGATTCCGTGGTTTCTCATTTGTGTCCCTGTGATTATGCGCCGTACGTATATGCTAGATCTTTTTAGAATGAGTGAAGAGTCATTAATAAGCATTGGTGTCTCGGTAGAAAAAGAGAAGTCGATCTTGTTATTAAGTAGTATCGGACTTATTAGTGCGTGTGTGTCAGTTGCAGGTAGTATTTCGTTCGTTGGGTTAATGGCGCCACATATGGCAAGGCTTATCGTCGGCAATGAACATAAAAATATCATGCCTGTTTGTGGACTCATCGGAATGTTGCTGGTCATAGGGTCAGATTTTATCGCAAGGACGGTAGTGGCTCCAGCTGAAATACCCGTAGGAATTATTATTGCGATTATCGGTGTCCCTTATTTTGTTTATTTATTATTTAAAGTACGTATGTAAAAAGAGTGGAATCTACTTCAAGTGAGTAAAGGGTGTCATAGTTATGAATTTGAGTGACTTTCCTAATAGCCAGGTCATGTTGTCCGGTACGAGACAGTACGAGATAGTCTCACATGGAAACCGTCATTACCGCCTGTTAGTGTCCGTGCCACAAACAGAACCACCTCCTGATGGCTATCCAGTGATTTATGCATTAGATGGGAATGCTGTCTTTGGCACTTTTTTTGAAGCTGTTACGATGCAGTCGAAAAGGGAGGAGAAAACAGGGGTTTCTCCCGCCGTCATTGTTGGTATCGGCTACCAAACCGACCATTTATTTTCGTCTGAACGATTTTTTGATTACACAACTGGTTCCCCGGTTATGTCAAAGCCTGATGGGGGAAAGTGGCCACCACATGGAGGAGCCGAGCAATTCTTGTCATTTATAGACACCGAATTAAAGCCGCTGATAGAAGGGAACTATTCTATTAATAAAAAGAAACAGACCCTATTCGGTCACTCCCTAGGTGGGTTGTTTGTTCTTTATGCCTTGTTATCCTCTCCATATTCCTTTCACTATTATGTTGCTGGAAGCCCTTCTATCCATTGGCATCCAGATAAAATGATACGGTTAGCCCATGATTTTCCGAATCGTCTAGTGAATCAACATATATCGGCTCATGTTGTGATAGGTTTAGGAGAACAAGAGCGCTATCATAAAAGTAATATCGGTGATTGTGCTGTTAACATGTACGGCATCCTTAAACCGTATGAAAGGCTAGGATTAACGTCTGAATACGTGGAATTTGCCGGTGAAGGGCATGGTTCTGTCATGCTTCCCCTTATTAATCGAACGATACGCTATTCGTACGATCCTTACAAAAAAACTATGTCAGGTGCGAAAGACTTATCTTCTTAACTAGTCGTGATCACCTCCCTGCTCAAAATAGAGAGGAGAGGTCACTCTATATAGGCGGGAGATAACGGGCGACGGTTCACTCAACAAACAATCAGTGGGAGAAGAACGAAAACACCCACTGATTGAAGGTTGTGTTATCTAACGACACGATGTCATCCTCTTGTTTCTGTTACCTCATCATCACAATCAACCAACAACATACTTTAAGCTTATAGACAACTTCATTTTGTAAAAAGAGTAAAAAAGAACCATTTATTTTAATAGGTACAACCAGTACTATAAAAATATACACTACTGATAATGATAATCATTATCAGTAGTGTATTGGAAAGACAAAGAGGTGGAGTCGATGACTTATGAAGGGTTAGCTGGAAAGGTGGCTGTTGTCACCGGAGGAGCACAAGGAATTGGCGCAGCCATCGTTCGAGCTTTGGTAGATCAAGGAGCGACAGTAGCAGCGGTCGATTGTAACGAGACATTTGTTAAGAAACCGCATCTATCGTTAGCAGAAAATGAAGAAGCTGTTCACCGTTTTAAGTGCGATGTGACAGAGAAAGAAAGTGTTGATCATCTGATACAAACGATTGAGACAACAGTTGGTCCCATCAGTATTTTAGTAAATGTTGCTGGCATTTTAAAAACAGGTGCTGTACATGAGTTATCTAAGGAAGATTGGCATGCGACATTTGCTGTTAACACAACGGCTTTGTTTTATATATCGCAAGCTATCAGCCGGTTTATGATCACTCGCCAGGATGGCGTGATCGTGACAGTAGGTTCTAATGCGGCTTATATACCACGGATGAATATGTCAGCTTACGCCGCATCTAAAGCAGCAGCGACGATGTTCTCGAAGTGTCTCGGTTTGGAATTGGCACAGCATAATATTCGATGTAATAGTGTATCGCCAGGCTCTACAGATACTCCTATGCAACGAAACATGTGGAAAGGCGGGAATGGAGAACAACGTGTGATTGATGGAAATAAACAGGAATATCGCACCGGTATCCCGTTAAAAAGAATAGCTGAACCTGCTGATATTGCTGATGCTGTTTTATTTCTCGCATCTGAAAAGTCGCGGCATATTACAATGCACGACATTCGTATTGATGGTGGCGCAACACTAGGAGTTTAAATCAGGATGGAGGTACCTATGATGAAAACAAGCTTGCCAAATGAAGAGAAAGCTGAACAACTACTTTATGATTATACGCCTGAATCCTCTTTCTTTTTAGCGTCTTCAAATCATACATTATTGGCCAATGGTGTTTTCACATGCCTAAGACACGATACTACTAAGTATCATTCCTTACAAGGGCAGGTAGACGCCGCATTAGATAAAGCTAAGCGTTACGGGTTGAGTGACAATCCGATCGTGGTAGGGGCTATACCTTTTAATTCTCAGCAACAAGCTTATTTAAAAGTACCCCTTTTTACAAGCTGGTCTGGTGCGTTACCTTTTAAACAAATGACGAATATTTCCGGAGAAGCGCCTGTGTCGTCATACACGATAAAACCTGTGCCGTTGCCTGAGGAATACGAGCAGGCCGTCAATCAAGGCTTAAATAAAATCAGCACTGGTGAACTGAAAAAAATTGTCCTATCGCGATCACTTGAAGTCACAACTGAAGAAAAAGTGAACATCCGAGACTTATTATATCGACTTGCCATGGCAAACCCTGACGGTTATACGTTCGCTGTGAATCTAAATGACGATACAACATTGGATAGTGGGCAAAAAGCGTTAATTGGGGCGAGCCCAGAGCTATTAATCTCAAAAAACGGATTAAAAGTGACGGCTAATCCGTTAGCTGGTTCTGCGCCACGTAGTCAATATCCCGATGAGGATACTAAGCTTTCATCTGCTTTACTTAGCTCTGTAAAAGATCGCCATGAGCATGCCGTCGTGGTCGATTCCGTAGTAGAAGCGTTAAAACCTTTTTGCAAGTCACTCTACGTACCAGAAGAGCCGTCGCTGCTTCATACAAAAACAATGTGGCATTTATCTTCTGTTATTGAAGGTACGCTGGCATCTGAAGAAGTGACGTCGCTTCAATTAGCTCAAGCACTTCATCCGACACCAGCAGTATGCGGGACACCGACTCCCATCGCTAAAAAGGCGATTTTATCGATTGAACCTTTTGATCGCGGCTTGTTTACAGGGATGGTTGGTTGGAATGACAGTCGTGGAGACGGTGAATGGATAGTGACGATTCGATGCGCGGAGGTGGCAGATTATTCGCTAAAGCTTTTCGCAGGGGCTGGTATTGTTAACGGCTCAACTCCAGAAGGCGAATTAGCAGAGACCTCCGCTAAATTTCAAACGATGCTGCAAGCGGTTGGGATGTCTCGAGATGAGGCAGTTTTGATAAGGGGGAGAAAGGATGCTGAAACATTATAAGCCTTGGCCTGAAAAGTTAAAAACGCATTATAAAGAAATGGGCTGCTGGGAAGACAAAACGTTCGGTCAAATGTTAAGTGATCGTGCTAGCATATACGGAAACCGCACGGCTATCGTCGATCATCAATCACGAGTCACCTATAAAGAATTAGACAACCGTGTGAATAAGCTGGCGGCAGGGCTTCAACGTATTGGACTCTCTCGTGAGGACCGGGTTGTCGTTCAATTGCCGAATACATTGGATTTTATAGAGGTGATTTTCGCCCTTTTCCGACTTGGCGCTATCCCTGTTTTTTCACTCCTTTCCCATCGTGACAGTGAGATCCGTTATTTCTGTGAATTTAGTGAAGCAAAAGCATATATCATTCCAGGAGATGGATACGGTTATGGCTTCAAACAGTTAGCTAAGACAATTCAAACAGACGTCACAAGCGTGAATACCATTATAGTGGCAGATGAGGATGGCGGCGATTTTTATTCATTAAACGACTTGTATGAAAATGAGACAGCATTACCAGACATAAAGGCAGACGATGTGGCGTTCTTTCAATTGTCAGGTGGAAGCACAGGCTTGCCGAAAATGATTGCCCGGACACATAACGAATATATGTATAGTCTGCGAATGAGTGCAGACGTCTGCCAACTGGATGAGACAAGCGTTTACTTAGCTGTATTACCAGCGGCTCATAACTATCCGTTAAGCTCACCTGGCGTGCTCGGAACAATGTATGCCGGAGGAAGAGTTGTCCTTTCTAAAGGAGCAAGCCCAGATGAAGCATTTCCACTGATTGAACAAGAAAGGGTCACCATAACAGCGATTGTACCCCCTCTTGCGTTAATTTGGCTTGAAGCAGTTCCGACACGGCATTATGATTTATCATCCCTTCGTGTCCTACAAGTAGGAGGTTCTAAACTCAGTGCGGAAGCTGCGAAAAAAGTAACGCCTGTCTTTGGTTGTACATTACAACAAGTATATGGCATGGCAGAAGGGCTCGTTAATTACACACGTCTTAATGATTCCGATGACGTGATTATACAGACACAAGGAAAACCAATGTCAGTTTATGACGACATTCGTGTCGTCGATGAAGAAGATAATGAGGTGGCACAAGGAGAGATCGGCGAGTTGTTGACAAGGGGACCCTATACCATTAGAGGCTATTATAAAGCCGAGGAGCATAATGAGAAAGCTTTTACGGCAGATGGCTATTATCGAACTGGGGACTTAGTTCGTGTCTCAGAGGACGGCTATATAACAGTAATAGATCGCGTGAAGGATCAAATTAATCGCGCAGGGGAAAAAATTGCTGCTGAGGAAGTTGAAAATTATTTGCTGGCCCATCCAGCAGTGAGAGATGTGGCTATCGTCGCCATGCCTGATAAATGGCTTGGTGAAAAATCATGCGCCTTTGTTATCTCTAGAGATCATGACTTGAAGGCAACTGATTTGATAGCCTTTTTACGAACGGAAGGACTGGCTGATTATAAGATTCCTGATCGTATTGAATGGATGGCAAATTTTCCGAAAACAGCGATAGGTAAAGTAAATAAAAAGGAGCTACGACGTCTCATTAAAGTTAAATTGAATGATCGTGATCAAAGTAACGTGATGAAAAAGTGATGTAAAATAACTGTCGTTATCAGGCTATTGACGGCTCATTTTAGAGAGGAAGTGACGTGATGACAATACCGACGATTAAACCTTATCAGATGCCAACGAAGACAAATCTCCCTGAAAATAAAGTACCGTGGAATGCTGATCCAAAGCGTTCTGCTCTTCTTATTCATGATATGGAGAATTACTTTTTAGACAAATATGATCAAGAAACGTCCCCATTTACTGAACTTATTCAACATATTCAACAACTAAAAATAGAATGTGAGCGTCTAGATATTCCAGTTATTTATTCCGCGCAGCCAGGTGGTCAAACATTGGAAAAACGGGGACTCTTATATGACTTTTGGGGAAAAGGTGTGCCGGATAACGAGGAGAAAACAGCGATTCATAACTCGGTGGCACTGACAGGTAACGATATATTACTAACGAAATGGCGTTATAGTGCCTTTAAGCAGACGAATTTGCTTGAAATATTACGAGAAAAGGGCCGAGATCAACTGATGATATGTGGTGTATACGCGCATATAGGCTGCTTGATGACAGCAGGTGAGGCATTTATGGAGGATATCCAGCCTTTTATGATCACAGATGCGATGGCAGACTTTTCAGCTGAGTATCATCGGATGGCCATCACTTATGTAGCAGAACGTTGCGGGATTGTGTGTTCCACAGACCAACTCATCGAGGACTGGCAGGAGAATACTCCTGTACAAGCAATCCCTTCCGCCTTACCAGAGACGAAGGATGATTTACGTCTGCAAGTAGCCGAAATCATGGATGAATCAGTAGAGAGTATGACGTTACGTGACAATTTGATCGAAAAAGGCTTGGACTCTATTAGGATAATGAGTCTTGTTGAAAAATGGCGACAGGGAGGGGCAGAGGTGACATTTACTGATCTAGCTGAACAACCAACGCTAGAGCAGTGGTGGGCTCTACTTACAGCAACATCAGAAACAATCTATTAATCTTACTAAGTAATTTAGGTGAACGTATTTTTTCTAAACTAAGAGATTGAAGGTTCGATTAATGTTAAGAGGGAGGTAAAAAATAAATGGATCAACAGCAAAAACGTCTGCCTCTAACAGAAGCACAGGCAGGTATTTGGTTCGCTCAACAGTTGGACCAGGGGAACCCTTTATATAATACAGCGGAGTATGTGGCGATTGAGGGAGCCATTGATCCGCGTTATTTCGAACAAGCTGTTCGTCTTGTATTAAAAGAAGCAGAAGCTCTTCATGCCACGTTTAATCAAACGGGAGAAGAGAGTTATCAAATTATTGCCTTATCTGATCCTATCACCTTTCACTTTAAAGATCTCAGCCAAAAGAAGGACCCTCAATCAATCGCTTTGCAGTGGATGGAAGCGGATATAGCGGAACCAATAAATTTAATGTCTGACGCCCTTTTTACGCAAGTCTTATTTAAAATAGCAGATAATCGCTATTGGTGGTACCAAAAGATTCACCATATTGCCATTGATGGTTATGGTTTTTCGCTCCTGTCTCAGAAAGTGGCCTCTGTCTATACACAGCTGATACAAGGGAATAAGGTTGACAATACATTTACTTCCTTTATGAAAATGATAAAGGCGGATCTTCACTATAAGGAGTCTGAGAAAAAGGAACACGATCGTGCTTTTTGGAATAACCATTTTAAAGGTTTTTCGGAAGTTGCCACGCTTGCTTCAAGTCATGGGAAGAGGGCAACAAAGCTAGTGCGAGCAAATGCATGCTTGACGAAAACAGACGTGGAGGATCTAAAGAAAACCGAAAAGAACCTTCAAGCTAATAGTTATGAATTAGTTATTGCAGCGACTGCCCTCTATCTTTATAAAATGACAGGAAATGAAGAGATTATTATTGGGTTACCAGTGATGAATCGCTTAGAGCCTGCAGCGATTAATACCCCTTGTATGGCCATGAATATCGTACCATTTCGCGTTTTTGTGACACATACGATGACATTAACAGAACTGATTACAGCCATCAAAGAAGAGTTTATTCGAATTAAACCTCATCATAAATATCGCCATGAACAATTACGCCGTGACTTAAAACGAGTGACTGACCGCCAGCAGTTATTTGGACCACAGGTAAACATCATGCCCTTTCATGACACGTTAAATTTTGCAGGACATAAAGGATACATTCATCCGTTAGCAACAGGTCCAGTAGATGATTTGGCTATTAACGTCAGACTTGGCGGCGATGGTATGTCGGTTGATTTTGAAGCTAATGCGGCAAGTTACACGGTAGAACAGTTACAAACACATCATCAGCGATTTCTCTCTTTGCTCCAGACACTTAGTCAGGAAGCACCTACTACGCGTATTGCCTCAGTGGACGTGTTGTTACGTGAAGAAAAACAACTCGTACTGACAAATGGAAGAAATAACACAGCCCAAACAGTGAAAGGTGATTTTATACAGCGGTTAGAACAACAAATGGCGAAGTCGCCTCATCAACTAGCCTTAAAATGTGAAGAGAGACACTTAACATATCAGGAAATGACTATCCGTATCAACCGATTGGCCAGACTTCTTGAAAATAAAGGGGCTAGTACAGGTGATTACGTAGCTGTTGCCTTGCCTCGGACGGAAGATACTGTGATCACGATGTTAGCTATTCTTAAAACTGGAGCAGCGTATTTACCTTTGGATATGGATTATCCTGTGGAAAGGCTCCACTACATGGTGGAGAATACACGTCCTATATGCGTCGTCACAACAGTTGAAGAGGAAAAGAAGCTTCCACTTACAAGTTATATGGAGGTCATCAAACTTGATGAGTCAAAAACAATCGAGCAACTGAATAAAGAAAACGGTTCTTACACAGCAAAAGCTGTGACAGCGGCACAACCGGCTTATGTGATTTATACATCAGGCTCTACAGGCAAACCGAAGGGAGTCGTGATTTCACGTCATAGTCTTACCAATTTTTTAATGGCGATGGATGACGAATTAGAACTACAGCCAACGGATAACTTTCTGGCGGTGACAACGATCGCGTTTGATATATCTGCTTTAGAAATGTATTTGCCATTAATTAGTGGAGCTAGACTTGTCATTGCGAATAAACATGCAGTGAAAGACCCGTCTCAGTTATCACAACTATTAGAAGAGGAACAGATTACAATCATGCAAGCTACACCAACATTGTGGCATCTGCTCGTCACATATACACATCAGAGTATACGTGGTCTCAATGTGTTAGTTGGAGGTGAAGCCTTATCGGAAAAGCTGTGTCATCAACTGGTAAATGAACAGTGTGCCATCATAAATTTATATGGTCCGACGGAAACGACGATTTGGTCCACGTTGCAGCCTATTTTACGTCATGTGACTGGAACACCTTCTATTGGAAGGCCGATCTGGAATACGGACGTATTTGTGCTGAATGATCATTTACAGCCTGTCCCTCCAGGCGTGCCAGGGGAATTATATATTGCCGGTGATGGTCTTGCTTTAGGCTACTTAAATCGACCTGATTTGACGTTCGATCGGTTTGTAGCTAATCCTTACGGTCGTGCGGGCAGTCGCATGTATCGAACAGGTGATTTAGTGAGTTGGCAAGATGATGGGTCACTACATTACATTGGACGAGCTGACTTTCAATTAAAAATACGTGGTTTTCGTATTGAACTGGGCGAAATTGAATCTGCCATTCAACGCCAATCCTATATTGAACGGGCAGCAGTTGTTGGCTTAGAAGATTCCCAAGGAGATAAACGACTGGTGGCCTATGTGGTCCCGTTGGTTGGAGATACTTTTGATGACGTGAGGTTAAAGCATGATATTAGTGCGTCTTTACCAAACTATATGGTGCCTTCTGCGGTTGTGCCACTTGAATCTTTCCCTTTAACACCAAATGGAAAGATTGATCGTAAAGCGCTGCCTCTTCCAGAGATGGAGAGTCATAAGGGTGGACGCCAACCGAGAACATCTCAAGAAAAGTTATTGTGCAAGTTATTTGCAGATGTCTTGTCGATCTCTCATATCTCTATTGATGATCATTTCTTTGATTTAGGGGGGCACTCATTGCATGCTGTCAGTGTGATGAGCCGTATTCGTGACATGTTTAAAGTTGATCTTCCAATCGGTGCTCTATTTGGTGCACCGACAGTGGCAGAGCTAACGGAAGTCATCAATCAAGGGACAGAAGACACAATACCAGCTGTTAAACGAGTTGAACGCTCTCATCACTTGCCGTTATCATTTGCTCAGCAGAGGCTTTGGTTCCTACATTACATGGAAGGACCTAGTCCCACTTATAATATTCCAGCGGTCATACGTTTAACAGGGGAGTTAGATAAAGAGTGCTTGCAAGATGCTATTCATGAGGTGATTGATCGGCATGACACGCTTAGAACGATTTTTCCCAAGGATGATGGAACAGCTAGGCAAAAGATCTTGCCTAAAGGACATGTTCGGCCAAAAGTGAGATGTACCAATGTGACGGAAACGGAGTTAGCGAGGTATATAGAAAGTGCTATCACATATGGCTTTGAATTATATGAGGAACCGCCTATTCGTATACATTTGTTTAAAACAACTGAAAAGGACGCCGTCTTATTACTGTTAATGCATCACATCATTGTGGACGGATGGTCATTTACACCATTATTACAAGATATCTCACATGCCTATAGGGAACTCTTGTCTAAAGGGACAGTAACTTGGGAAGAGCTGCCTGTCCAATACGGTGACTATGTGTATTGGCAGCACGACGTTTTAGGTACTCACCGCTCGAATTCTCCCTTTGTGGCACGACATATGGCCTATTGGAAAGAACAATTGATTGACCTTCCTGATGAGCTGAGGCTGCCAGTTAATTTTTCTCGCCCAGCAGAGTCTAGTTTCCTTGGAGGAGTAGTCCCGTTGAACCTCAGTGCGGACCAGCACGAGCAGCTAATTGCTTTAGCAAAAACGCATCACGTCAGTCTCTTTATGCTATTACAGGCGGCCTTTGCTACCCTTCTCAGCCGTTTAGGGGCTGGTTATGATATTCCGATTGGTACACCTGTAGCGGGAAGACAAGATGATGTGCTTGAGGAACTTGTAGGTTTATTTGTGAACACCATTGTTTTACGGACAGATTTGTCTGGCAACCCTACGTTTACCGAACTTTTACAACGCGTGAGAAAAACTAATTTAGGGGCTTATGAGCATCAGGAACTCCCATTTGAGCACCTTGTAGAAGCATTGAACCCATCTAGATCTCGCGCGAGACATCCGTTATTTCAGGTGATGTTTGTCTTTCAAAATACGCCAGACCCATCACTTGATTTGCCGGGAGTGTCCAGTGATTTTGATATTAAAAGCGTTGGGTCTGCTAAATTTGATCTCACTTTAGAGTTGAGAGAAACGAAAACGGTAGACGGATCACCGGCTGGTCTAACAGGTTTTTTTGAATATAGTGCAGATTTATTTAAACGGGAAAGAGTTGAGGCTATTGCCAAGCGATTTAACCAATTGCTAGCAGAGATAGCGAATGATCCTGCTAAGACAATTGGTGGCTACAATATCTTGTTACCAGAAGAAGAGGCAACTTTTAAGGGCATTCATGCTTTCGACCATGTGACACAGTCATTGACTATTCCACAACTTTTTGAGAAGCAAGTCAGCTTAACACCTAATAATGATGCTGTCACCGTAGAAGGCACGACATGGACCTATAGCGCATTAAATAGAAAAGCCAACCAATTAGCACGTTACCTTCTAAAAAAAGGGGCCGGGCCAGAACGTATTGTAGCATTAGCGTTACCTCGATCCCATGACTTAATTGTGGCTATTCTGGCTGTGTTAAAAGCTGGTGCAACGTATTTACCGTTGGATCCAGATTATCCGACAGAGCGGCTTACCTATATGGTGGAAGATGCCAAACCGATGATGGTGGTGACCTATCAAGGGTTAATGCCTCGTATAGCGAATGATGAACTTAAACTTGACGATGAGACGATAAAGGAGGCATTGCTTCAAGAAAGTCATGAAAATCTCACGAACGATGAGCGACTTGCACCACTTTCATCTGGCCATGCAGCCTATATCATTTACACTTCTGGTTCAACAGGAAAGCCAAAGGGAGTCGTCATTCCACATATAAACGTCGTGAGGTTGTTTGAAGCGACGTCCCATTGGTTCCAGTTTTCAGAGCATGACGTTTGGACGATGTTCCACTCCTATGCCTTTGATTTTTCAGTATGGGAAATATGGGGATCGTTACTGCATGGAGGAAAACTTGTCGTCGTTCCATATGAAGTAAGCCGAGCGCCAGACCAATTTTTACGACTTCTTGTGGAAGAAAAGGTGACCGTTCTAAATCAAACACCTTCTGCTTTTTATCAACTCATTCACGCTGACACACAAGATAAAACAAGCTCTGAGCGTCTACATTTACGATACGTGATTTTTGGCGGAGAAGCGTTAGACTTGCGTCGGTTAAAAGGTTGGTATGAACGACATGACGAGGATGAGCCGAAACTGATCAATATGTATGGAATCACTGAAACGACCGTGCATGTTAGCTATGTGGCATTAACAAAACAAATGGTTCTAGAGGGTAGAGGGAGCGTCATAGGAGAACCGATCCCTGACTTAAATGTATACGTTTTAGATGATTTTTTACAGCTAGTTCCAGATGGTGTTGTTGGAGAAATGTATGTTTCCGGTGCGGGTGTAGCAAGAGGCTACTTAGGTCGTCCAGAGCTTTCGTCTGACAGGTTTGTAGCAAATCCATTTGGCAAACATGGCGAAAGAATGTATCGAACAGGGGACTTAGCAAAACGGGATACGAACGGCACACTTCTGTACATCGGCCGGTCTGACCATCAAGTAAAATTACGAGGGTTTAGAATTGAATTAGGTGAAATCGAATCGGTACTTGAAGCCCACCATCACATTGCTCAGGCAGCTGTGGATGTCAAGGAAAGACATGCAGGTGATAAGCGGCTCGTTGCTTATATCGTGCCACAAGAGAAGCTTGAGCCGGCGAGTATTAAACACTATGCTAGCGAATTATTGCCAGATTATATGGTCCCTTCCGTAATGGTAATAGTGGATAAACTGCCATTAACAGCAAACGGCAAGCTTGATCGACAAGCGCTACCGGCTCCAGATTTTTCTGAACAAGTCATAGGGACTGGTCCGAGAACACCACAAGAGGAATTATTGTGTGAATTGTTTGCAGATAGTTTAGGTATTCCTGAGATTGGTATTGACGATCATTTCTTTGAGCTTGGCGGCCATTCTTTACTGGCAGTGAAACTTATGAGTCGTATTAGAGATTCTCTCGGTATTGAATTGACCATTGGAGATTTATTTGAAGCCCCTTCTGTAGCAGGCTTAGCAAGTAAGCTTGAAATGGGTGAAAGTACGAATGCTTTGGATGTTTTAGTGCCTTTAAGGGGAACGGGTAACAAACCACCGCTATTTTGTGTCCATCCTGCTGGCGGACTTAGCTGGTGCTATGCAGGACTTATGAAATCCTTGGACTCAGACACCCCGCTTTACGGTATACAAGCGAAGGGAATCAGCGAAGGGGATCAGTTACCTAGCACATTAGAAGAAATGGCTCTGGATTACATTCATCATATGAAAAAAATTCAACCTGAAGGACCTTATTATTTGGTCGGATGGTCTCTCGGTGGAAATGTGATTCACGCCATGGCAGTTGAGTTACAACGACGAGGTGAGGTGATTGGCTTAGTGGCGATGTTAGACGCTTACCCAAGTCATTTTCTTCCGATGATGCAAAAACCGAGTGAAGACGAAGCGCTCATAGCCTTGTTAGCATTAGGAGGGTATGATCCCGATCATATTGGGCAAGGGGAATTGACGATGGAGAGAACGGTTGAGATTCTCCGTAGTGATGGAAGTGCCCTCGCTAGTCTTGACGACGAGACGATAAAAAATTTAAAGGTCACATATGCTAATTCAGTTAAGCTGCTTGGTGAATACAAACCAAAACCATTCAATGGGGATGTGTTATTTTTTAAATCAACGATTATTCCAGAGTGGTTTGAACCAATTGACCCTAACACATGGAAACCATATGTGAGCGGAAAATTGATGAAATATGATATGGCATGCCGACATAAAGATATGTGTCAGCCAGAGCCGCTTGCAAAAATTGGCCGTGTTATTTCTAAGAAGCTTCATCAATCTACGCATACTGTTCATCTCACATAAAATCAGTGAAAGGGGAGAGACATTTGGCACATCCGTTTGAAAGCACAGAACATCATTACATGGTTTTAATAAATGAAGAAGGACAACATTCATTGTGGCCAGCAGTGATGGCGATTCCTGAAGGCTGGCACGTTGTATTCTCTGAAAATACTCGGGAAGCGTGCGTAGATTATGTTACGACTCACTGGTCAGATATAACCCCAGTGAGTTTGAAAGAGAAATAGAATTCAAGGGCTGTCTCCAAACATGCGCTTTGGAGACAGCTCTTTTCTATTTGATGCGTTTCGTTGACATGACTTTCAATGACATGGAGGTTTGTCTTGCCCAGCGGAACATATTACTTTAGAAAAGGTGAGCCTTATACGTTGGAAAGGGGGTGAAGGTAAACATGTTTGAATGGACGAAATTAACGACTGTGCCACTAATAAAAGAGAAGGTTTGTTATGTTTGGAGAGTGAAGACACATGCCTATCATCCGGACTATGAAGACATACTTACTCACGAGGAAGTTCAACGAGCACAGCGGTATCGCCAAGAGATAGATAGAAAACAGTTTGTCCTCGGTGCTGTCTTGACACGGGTTATTTTAGGTAAGGAATTAGCTATAGATCCCCGTGATATACGGATCATTCGTACGTGCCCTACGTGTGACAAATTGCACGGCCAGCCTCGCTTGCCAGCTGAAAACATTTATTGGTCCGTGTCGCATTCTGGAGAAGAAGTCGTTGTTGCTTTTTCTCGATGCCTTCGTGTTGGCATTGATATTGAAAAAATCCAGCCAGATATGAAGGACTTACCCGTTTCCACGATACTTAATCATGAAGAACAGGACCACTTTAATCATGTGTTGCCTGCAGATAAACCAAACGTTTTTTATACGTATTGGACTCGAAAAGAGGCCGTTTTAAAAGCATTAGGAACAGGATTTAGCCAATCACCTAAATCCGTTCATTTTACCTCAACAGACGATGATCGTATCAACTGGATTAAGAGTGAGCCAAAAGGTGATTCGAAAAAAGCGGGTGGACAGATTATTGATTTACCTTTAGGCGAATATTACAAAGGCGCACTGGCCCTATTAAATGGTGATGCCCAAGATATTCGCATATTAAATGGAACGTATCTATTAGCACAAATAAGCTGTAAAGAGAGTGATTTAAAGTTATCGCGACATAGATATGATTAACCATGATAAAAGGTACGTGAAGCTACAGTTACCCTCATGTTTAGATGGGGTACTGTAGCTTTTCTGATGTTTACTTTAATAGTGATCTTTTAAGATAGGCTCCATATGTTCGAATAACGTCTTGTTAGGGCGGGCACACTGCATCGATCTATCGAAAGCACAGTAACATGTTTCACGCCTGTCGGTATAATATTTGGTATATTAGTTTATGCCTGAATCCGTGATATCAGGTATTGATATGCCATCCATTTACTTGCTTTCCGCGGGCGAACCGCAAGCCTCCTCAAACTCCACTCCGTTTCGTTCTGCGGGGTCTCGCCTAGCTCGCTTTTCCCGCAGGAGTCTCGTAAATTCCTGTCATATCAACGGTACTCTTATGTAGGATTGTTTTATAAACTTACTAAATAGACCTCACAAAAAGCACTTTTTGTAAGCTGAACAAACTATTGCATTCCAAAAGGTAGCTGAAGTTCGATGCATAACCATCACACCCTTTATACGTGCGACTCACCTCTTCCTTCTTGGTGTGACCGGTGAATCAAATTGCCCGATAAACTGTGCGGGTTCTTCTAAAAAGATCTCTTTCCAGCCATCCGCTTTGGAAATTTGATTCATTCTTTATCGTAAAGTAGCACTTGATGGGACATCATTTATGCCTAACGCACGATAAAAGAAGGGATCTTTTCGGAATGGTTCGATACAGTCAAAATCGTTCTTACTCTGACAGAGAATGCCGATATAAGATAAGATTGTATCACCATTATAATGTCTGGAAAAGATTTCATTTCAGAAATTTTTAAGCTTGTAAGACGAGGGGAAACTGCCGTTTTCGATAAAAGCAAACCAATTAGACTTAAACCTGAATGAGTGGATAAAGTTTCATCAGAGTCTTCTAAAATGAAATTCATCATAACCACCTTCCTGGTGAATAAGATTTTGAACAGATTATAGTCCCTACTCCAATTACAGCAAGGTTTGAAAACTCTTTTTTTAATTCACTTTTTAATTCACTCGAAGAAGTGGAGGGCGGCGACTCCAGCGGGAAAAGCAACAGCGGAATCCCCCGCAGTGAGCGTGTTTTGGCGAATGAGGAGGCTGAAGCGTTGCCCGCGGAAAACGTCCGCCAGTAACGGATTCGAGTGATTGTCTCAACTAACCAATAAATAAAAGTCTATAGAAAATATTAAAATTAATTGTTTCATCACGGATTCAGTTCATGACTTAGTAACAATGATTTTCCTATACGTAAAGGAAAAATGTTATGTTAAATGAACTAGAAAGCGCTTTTATAATAGTGTTAGATAGGAGAAGTGGGGATCATATAGAACAAGGAGGGGCGAACATGAATAATCGCATGCAGATCATTTTAAAACAGCTTATGGGAGCGCGAGAACCTGTAACAAGCGAACAATTAGCCTCCCACATTCAAGTGACCTCCAGAACAATAAGAAATGATATTAAACAACTAGACCATTATTTGACACATAATGGTGCTATCATTACAGCATTAAAAGGTAGAGGCTATCGTCTTGACATTACGAATGACGTTAAATTTAAAAACTTCCTTAAAAGAGATATTGACAGCGACAGACAAGAAGTACCAGTTGAGCCGGAAGATCGTATGACCTATCTTGTTAAAACACTTCTCTTACAGGATGATTATGTGAAATTGGATGAACTGGCTGACAACTTGTTTATTAGCCGATCAACCATTCAAAATGATATTCGGGATGTAAAGATCATTCTTGATAAATATGACTTAAAGCTAGAAAAGAAACCTAATTTTGGCTTAAAGCTTATTGGAAAAGAGAAAAACATCCGTTTTTGCATGGCTGAATATTTATTTGACAGAAATAAGCTAGAATTCGGTATATCGGGTAAGCATTTAATTATCCTGCCGCCGAAAGAGATCGAAATGATTCGCGAAAAAATTATGGAATATGCTAAAGAGTACAAGCTCGTTCTCTCAGATGTTGGGCTACAAAACCTCGTTATTCATATCGCCATAGCATGTAAACGTATAAGAGATGAAAACTATGTGAGCATGATAAAAAAAGACTTCGATACAATTAAGCACCAAAAGGAGTATAAAATTGCTGGAAAGCTTATAAGGAACATTGAAAAAGGCTTAAGCGTCAATTTTCCAGACAGCGAAATTGCTTATGTAGCTATGCATTTACTAGGGACTAAGATGCTACTCCATCCGTCCATAAAAGAGGAAGAGGTTACACATTATATTGATTCAACTATCTATACAATCGTTCATCAAATGATTAAAGATGTCGATCACGAGCTCGGTTTAAGTTTAACAGGTGATAAAGAACTTGTTGGGGCATTGGCACTACATTTAAAGCCTGCGATGAATAGGTTTCACTATGGAATGAATTTAAGAAACCCCATGCTTGAAGCGATTAAAACGAATTATCCATTTGCTTTTGAAGCGGCAGTGATTGCGTCTAAAACGGTTGAGAAGCAGTCACGTGTAACGATAGATGAGAACGAAATTGGCTATCTAGCCCTCCATTTTGGAGCAGCCATTGAAAGAAGTCATGCCGGTAAAAAAACAAAAAGGTGCTTATTAGTCTGTGCTACAGGCGCAGGGAGTGCCCAACTTCTCTACTATAAATTACGTTCTCAGTTTGGAGACGAGTTAAGGATCGTGGGCACAACGGAATATTATAATTTGAAGCATTATTCGTTGGAAAATGTAGACTTCATCATTAGTACCATTCCCATTCAAGATAACCTAGGAGTGCCGAGTCTTGTAGTAAGCACGATATTAGGCAATGACGACTTAGATAAAATACAGCATATCATGACGAAAAGACAGAGCGTCATCCATAACTATTTAAAGAGAGACTATGTCTTTTTGCAGCAATCATTTCAAACGAGGGAAGCGGTCATTGAATTTCTTGGTAGGAAATTAGTGGAGGAGCGATTAGTAGATGAAAGCTATATCGCGTCAGTGCTAGCAAGGGAGGAAGCTTCACCAACTAGTTTTGGTAATTATGTAGCGATCCCCCATCCGCTTGACCCTAAACTGAATGACACGTTTTGGATGATTTGCACACTAAAAAAACCAGTGGATTGGGGAGGAAAGCAAGTCCAATTTGTCTGTTTATTAAATGTCAGTTATCAAAATAAAGATGAACTTAAACCGATGTATGACAAACTCGTGCGCATTGTTGATCGAAAAGAGACCGTACAACAGCTCATTAACAGTGAAACGGTAGATGAACTGATCGCTATTTTTGAATCGGTGAACTAAATAACATAATAGCAAAATACGAAGCTAACAAGAGCTGGGACATGAAAATTCAGACCTCCTAGCTCTTTATTAATTGACTCAAGGGACAAATTAATAATGTTTCCCACAAACCCGTGATGTGAATGGCTGACGTGAAGGCATGAGCTGAGGAAATGATGTTTGGACAGACTTTCGTCACTTTTATCATAGATAACGGACGCTCATGACCTGATTGAAGGTTCGTTTTATATTAAATAGTGGGAGCTCTGTCGTACGATATCTTAAACGTTTTCCTCTTTCTAAAGGAAAAGAGTTATGTGTAAATGTAAGCGATTCCCCTTTATCATTATAAATAAGAGTTGAGTATTAAATAGAAAGATTGTCAAAACAATGGGGATAGCCTTTCTCTATAGAGCGGTGAAGAATCCTGTTTTCTAAAACAATTGACGTATGAGGTGAGGGCACATGGACTATCAAGAGACAATTATGGGGATTATCGTGAATGGCGGTAATGCCCGCAGTAAATCAATGGAAGCAATATCAGAGGCCAAAGAAGGTAACTATGATCAAGCAAGAAAAAAAATAGACGAGGCAGCGCAGGATTTAGCGAAGGCTCATCGGGTACAGACGGATCTAATTCAAGGAGAGGCGAGAGGAGAAAATACAGATGTGACTCTTCTTATGGTTCACGCTCAGGATCATTTAATGAACGCGATGACTGTAAAAGATATGGCCAATGAATTTATTGCGCTATATGAAAAAAATGATGAGAGTCGTTAAAGATAAACGTAGTACATTAATAAACTAGCAGATGGACGGAGGCGAAATGGACAAGCCTACCCAGCTAGGAGAAGAAAGTTCGCTTAAGAGAGAAGACATCAGACTTGAGGACATCATGAATCCAAATGTGGCATAGAGCAAAAATTATTTAAAGGAGGAAGGTCACTATGAAAAATATTTTGTTAGTTTGTGCAGCAGGAATGTCTACGAGCATGCTTGTGAACAAAATGGAGGAAGCGGCAAAAGAAAAGGAGGAAGAGATTAACATCAATGCCTCATCAGGAGGAGATGTGAGTAAGTATATCGAGGATGCTCACATACTTTTGTTGGGCCCACAAGTATCTTATTTAAAGAAGCAATATGAAAGTGACTATGGTTCAAAAGGTATTCCTGTTGAGGTGATTGATAGTCTAGATTACGGGACAATGAATGGTGAAAAAGTGTTGGATTGGGCGCTAAATACGATTGAAAATAATAATTGAGTCGATTCGGCTGAGGAATCAGTCGAACAATCTCCTTCGAGGTGATCATAATGAAAACACAAGAATTACAGATGAAACTTCAGGAAACAGCAGGGAAAATTAGCGGCAACAAATATTTGAAAGCGATTTCTGATGGGCTATTATCCACATTGCCGGCATTGATTATCGGAGCTTTCTCTACATTACTTGCAAGTATGGCTATTGAAAGTTATCAAGAATTCATAACAAACACAGGCTTAAAAGATATTTTACAACTTCCGTCTATTTATACAATCAATATTATATCGATTTACGCAGCGTTTTTTATTGCTTATCGACTATCTGTCTCGTTTAATAAAGATGGTGCACCAGCAGGACTTATTTCACTCATCTCCTTCTTGTTATTGACACCATTTACGTTTATGGAAGATGAGTCACGGGTTTTACCCTTTCAATTTTTAGGAGCTCAAGGCTTATTCGTTGCCATTATTGTCGGTCTCATTTCCGCGAGATTGTATGTCTTTATTGTGGATAGAGGAATTACAATCAAAATGCCAGATGGGGTTCCGCCAACGGTATCTAAAACATTCGCAGGGTTAATTCCAGCGATTCTAATTGTTATCTTATTTACTATTGTCAATGTCATTTTTGCAAATACGAACTTCGGGAGCGCTCATGACTTTATTTATTCCTTTGTTCAAGCACCATTACAAAATCTAGGTGGTGGCTTCTGGTCGCTCATTATTCTAACCTTAGTTGTTCAAGTGTTATGGTTGCTCGGAATTCATGGAATGTTAGTTATTTTACCGATTTATTATAGTATTTGGATGCCGTTAGGAGTAGAAAATTTAGATGCACTAGCAGCAGGTGAAGCACTGCCTAACATCGTCAACACAGGATTTTTCATGACGTTTGTTATCGCAGGTGGATCAGGCTTAACCTTATCTTTATGTCTATTAATGGCTTTTTGGGCTAAAAGTAAGCGGTACAAAACATTAGGACGCTTAGCGCTTCCAGGGTCTTTCTTTGGCATTAATGAACCGTTAATTTTCGGTCTGCCAATCGTGCTGAATCCATATTTTGCCATTCCATTTATTGTTGGGCCATTACTAGGTGCTATTATCCCGTATGCTGCTATGTCAGCTGGACTCGTACCATACGTGGCAGGTGCTCATCTGCCTTTAGGAACACCTGTTATCGTCAGTGCCTTTTTGCAAGGTGGGTTTATCCTCATTGTCATGCAGCTGATTAATTTTATCATTGCGGGATTAATTTACTTCCCATTCTTCCGTGCAGTAGATAAGAAAGCATATCAAGAAGAACAGCAGTCACAAAGTGAACTAGGGGCATAAAATTAATCTAACCAACAAAATAGTATGGCGTGACCGGTGGGGTTTTATTCCACCGGCTTTTTTAATTGTTTTGAAAATATCAACTCTAAAATCTATTTATTATATTTCGCATAGTAGAAACAAATCTAGCAAAAATTCAAACACATAAAAGCTAATTATTAATATAAATGGTTATTATATGGATTAAAATAGGATTATTAATGTGCTTATAAGAGGACTAACTGCTCATGAAATATAAAGAAAATAGTATTTTAGAATAGTTTTTTATTGTTGAATTTAGATAATTACGCTACTATTATATCTATTCTTGTTGTCCTATTAAATATATAGTAAAAGTTGTTAAATACCTTCCATCCTATTCCGAAGTAAGTGTTAAGTCTTTTTGCGAATAATTTCTAAAACAAAAGGATTATTATTTATTAGGGAGGAAAAGATATGAAATCAATTAAGACTAGATTTATTTTAATTTTCGGCGGTCTAATTATTTTAACTGTTATGGGATTAACAGGAATCTCTATTTACGAGAGCTCTTCAGCTTTACGTAGCGAAGGACGAATAGCGATTTCTGATGAAGCAGAAAGCATAACGCGCTATCTTAACGCAAGAATGCAATCAGAACTAACATATTTAAAAGGGATTGTCCAACATCCTATTTTGACTGAGGATGTGCCAAATAATGAGAAGGTAGCATATTTTACTGAGCAATTAGAGGCAACCAACTTTAATGGATTATCATTTATCGAAGCTGGCGGAAATGCTCCTATATTTTCCACAGAGGGGACAGCGGTCAACTTAGCAAATGATGAGGCCTTTGCTACCGCCTTAAATGGGGAAGAAGTGGTCACAGATGTTATTGTTAACGAGAATTCAGGCCATGCTTTTTTGGCGTTTGCGGTTCCTGTTTTAGAGGATGGGCAAGTTGTTGGTGTCTTATATGGTGAAAAAGATGCTATTTGGTTATCTGAATTGATTAATGAGTTTGATTTTGAAGGTCATGAATCTACTAGAGCGTTTATTGCAAATGGCGAGGGGACGTTTCAGGCACACTATGAATTTGAATTTGTTGAAAGTGAATTGAATGTTTTGGAGATGGGAAATGTTTCCCTTGGCGAAAAAGGAGAAGGATCTTTGGATGAGCTGTCACTCCTCTTTGAAAATCAGATTCAACATGGAGAAGCAGGATATGGAGAACATACTTTTTCAGGGGACGATGTTCTCGTCGGTTATGCTCCTGTCACAGGGAAAGATTGGATGTTTGCGTTAGAAGTGGATGAAGCAGATCTTTTATCATCCCTTGTGCGCCTCACGACAATTTTATTGTCTGTATCTGGCTTCTTTTTACTTGTGGCAATAGGCGTTACTTATTTTGTAAGCAATGCTATTAGCAGGCCACTGGTGACGGCTACAGGAGAAATTGAACGATTAGCTAACTACGATTTATCAGAAGCCACAGATGATAAGTTAAAAAAGTATGCTGGTCGACAAGATGAAATTGGAACGATCGTACAGTCATTGACTAACATGAGATCGAACCTCGTCGGGCTAATTCAAATGACAGGTCAGCTTTCAGAGCAAGTGTCGGCTGCTTCACAACAATTGACAGCGACGAGCCAGCACTCTTCTAATGCGGCAAGTGAAGTGTCTTCTGCAATAGAAGATATTGCCTCAGGTGCGACTGATCAAGCTACTGATACAGAAAAAGGGTCGGAACAAGTGCAAGAGTTAGGCACTTTAATGGATAATAATAAATTCCTTGTTACGACTGTAATGGATGCTACTGGTCATGTGAGTGAATTGAAAAATGATGGGTTAGAAAGCTTGAGAGACCTTGTGGAAAAAACAGAAGTAAATACGAAGTCCATTAAGGAAATAAAAGAAATGATTGTGACGACAGATGCCAGCGCTGAGAAAATCGCGTCAGCTAGTCAAATGATTAGAGGTATCTCGGAACAGACCAATTTACTTGCTTTAAATGCTGCGATTGAAGCAGCGAGAGCAGGGGAAGCGGGTCAAGGATTTGCTGTTGTTGCTAATGAAGTGCGTAAGCTAGCTGAACAGTCGAACGATTTCACTGAAGAAATTGTCACGATCATTCAAGAATTAACTGAGAAAACGAAAAACTCGGTGAAAACGATGAACTTAGTCGATGAAAATACAAGTTCACAATTATCGAGTTTAGAAACAACGAATGCTCAGTTTACAGGCATTGACGGAGCAGTTGAAAAAATGAAGCAAGCGATGACCAATATGATGGAATCGGATCACTTAATGCAGGATAAAAAAGAAGAAATCATCCATTTAATTAATAATCTATCTGCCATTTCAGAACAAAATGCAGCCAGCACTCAGGAAGCGACAGCATCTGTGCAGGAGCAGACAGCCTCTATGGCAGAGATTGCACATTCAAGTGAGGAACTGGCAAATCTTGCAGAAAAAATGCAGGAAAGCATTTCTAAATTTAAATTATAAAAGAGAAGCGTTATAATAGCTACCTGTGTTTTAAATAACTTATTCAAAAACGAAGGCAGTTAGAACCTGCCTTCGCACCCCTGATGTGAGTTATTGAAGAGTAGATTGACTAGAGCTTTGTGAGGTAGACTGCCCATTAGTTTGGGATTGTGATTGCTGACTCTGTTGATTTTGTTGGTTTTGCTGATTCATTTGTTGAGTCAGCTGATCTTGGGACTGATTCATCTGGTCAGTAATTTGGCTTAATACGCCAAAAGATTGTAAAGATTGATCCACTCCCTGCAACGTTTGAGAGGCTTGTTGAATGGATTTCTGAAGTTGTTGAATTGTCTGCTGCTGCTGCTGTTGAGCTTGAGAACTAAACTGTTGTAACTGCTGTGCAAGATCATTAGCCTGTTGTTGCGTTTGGCTCGTACTCCCGCCTTGTTGCTGTGAAGATTGCAGTTCACTCATTTTAGTTTGAATACTTTTTAGTTGATCTTTAAGTGGTGTTAGCTCTTCAGCAACTTCCTTATCGACAGCCTTTTCAATCTTTTTTCTCTCTTCATATTCCATAGCAAATTCCTCCTCATAAGTTGGGTTTTCCTTTGGACGTTGTGAAGATCTTGCAATAACGGGAGATGGCTTCACCTGTGTCAGTTTTACAATCACCCACGTAATGGCTCCGATCAACACCAGGGTAATAATGAGTTGCGTGACAACCATTGCTGATCCCCCATTTCTCAGCAAACGCAATTAAGCGTCGCCACAAAAGTTATTATCATGTTTTTTGATAAATTTTATGAGCGAAAAAAGGTGGGAATATTTTCAGAAGGCTATGTCCAGTTGCTGTCAGCAATTCGGATATAGCCTTTTTCAGTTAGACATGTATAACTACCATTTTCAGCTAAAGGAGGAGAGATACACACATCATGATTTATTTGTGAGAGTGTGGTTTGTGTTACTGGTCATACTAAATTACGATTAAACGAAGAGACAAAAGATAGTGATAGCTCCAACACTTACTCATGGAAGGTTAAATGAAGGGTATAAGTAAGCCACCGAAAGCTCCAGCTAGGACGACGATCCACGCTGGTAATTTCCAATACGCAAGCATAGAGAAAAGTAACGCTGCAAAAGCGAAATCATAAGCAGTCACAATCGTACTCGTCCAAATGGGATCATAGAAAGCAGAAATCAAAATGCCAACAACAGCGGCATTTACCCCCATTAAGGCAGCTTTCATGTGAGGGTTTTTCCTCAGCTCATTCCAAAAAGGGAGTGCCCCGATAATAAGTAAAAAAGCCGGCAAAAAAATAGCAGCAGTTGCCAATAAGCCCCCTTGCCACCCGGCAATAACCGTTCCGAGATAAGTGGCGAAAGTGAAAAGAGGCCCTGGAACAGCTTGAGCAGCGCCATACCCAGTTAAAAATTGCTCTTCGCTAAGCCAGCCTGTCGGAACAAATTCTCTTTCGAGTAATGGCAACACAACATGACCTCCGCCAAAGACAAGCGAACCGGAGCGATAAAAGCTATCTACGATTGCTATCCAGTTATAAGAGGTAACCTCTCTCAGTATTGGAAGAACAAATAAGAGCACAAAAAATAACGTTAAACAGATAATACCTAGTCGTTTCGATAATGGAAAAACACTTTCATCTCTGGTGGAGTCAGTAACACTCTGACGGTAAAGGATATAGCCGAGCATTCCTGCAATTAAGATTACTGCGACTTGTGTATAAGCAGTTTGCCACAATACGGTCAGTATAACCGCAAGTAAGGCAATGGTTTTTCTTGTAGTATCAGGAGATAAGTTTTTTGCCATACCTATAATGGCATGAGCAACAACCGCTACAGCGACTAATTTAAGCCCATTAATCCAGCCTGTATCATTCAAGCCATATGTTTGTAAAAAAAGGGCGAATACCATTAGAGCTAAAACAGATGGCAATGTAAACCCGATAAATGAGATGATGGCCCCGAGAATGCCACCACGAAATAGACCAATTCCGATGCCTACTTGGCTGCTGGCTGGGCCAGGGAGGAATTGGCACAATGCGACGAGGTCAGCATAATTCTGCTCATTGAGCCATTTTCGTCGACGGACGTATTCATCGTGGAAGTAGCCCAAATGAGCGATTGGGCCGCCAAATGACGTAAAACCAAGACGTGATGAGACTAAAAAGATTTCCCATAAGGTTTTAAATGTGTAGTGAGAGCTGTTAGCCATTTTTTCACCTTCTGTTCATGTTTTATATCTTTGGTGATAATAGCAAAATAACCTCTATTACTCAATGCACAAAGGAACTTTTTAATAAAATCTTTACACTGCCAAACAGTGTGAAGTCCTGTATAGAGGGTGCTGTGAGACCATAAAAAAAGCTGCCAATTTGGCAGCTTTAAGTTAATCTTCTTCAACTTCTATATTAAACTCTTCGTCTAATTCTTCCCATCTTTCATGGTATTTTTCTTCTTCAATACCAGCTCTAGTAAAGCTTTGATAGTAGTCGTTCCATTTTTGATCAGCAGTATCAAAATCATCTGCAAAGTAAGCAGCCATAGATTCTTCAAGAGACACTAATCCTTCTGTGCGATGTTTATTAGCACTTAATAGCATATCATGGACTTCTTGCGTTTCGTCGTGTTTAATGTCAATATCATCTAGTGTGGCAATAATGTCGGCATGCTGTTCTTGAAGCTCATGGATGGCGGCCATTTCATCTTCTTCACTGATGATGTCTGCGAGCTCATAATCAGCTAAATTATTAGCAAACTCCATGATTTGTTCATCATAATGGACTATATAATGGTCATTCCAGTAACCTACAAGTTCCTCAGTTACGGAACTGCATGCTGTTGCGAAAATAGCTAGACAACCTAGTGTCATCATTAAAATTACTTTTTTTGTGTTTGTCATTTCTATAACCCCTTTTTTAATAAACTGACTCAATTTATGAATATAATAATACATTGATTTTTTGCTATAGGCAGACGCTTTCCCTAGGACTTCTCTTCAGCCACTTTTTATCACAGATAATCGTCTGTAAAATCCCTTACTGATTGAAGGCTTGTCCTATCATCCATATATAAATGAAAAGGAATTGATATTAGTCGTTTTATTGCCCATGGACGTCGTTGTGAAACTGATTCAAGTTAAATTATTTAGCATAAACAGCATGCTCTCAGAAGGAATGAAAGTTGTACTTTCGTTACTTTTAAGGTGTTGTTACTCTATAATTTCAAAATTATACTTATCCCCTAAGTCATCTAACATGTTATTGTAATCATCTATCTCTTCGTAAGACTCCTCCAAACTTACAGTTGCTTCATCAAATAACCGATTATATTCTTCTTCATCACCTTCCAATAAATAGCTTAAAGCTTCTTGATATTTGGTGTACGCTATCAACTCTTTTTCCACTGAACTAATTAAAATAGTATGAAGTTCAACGGCTTCGTCAAAATCTAATGAGACACTCTCAACGAAATCCAATTGCTTTTGTAACTCTGGGATGACTTTGTCATACATCTCGTATAACTCTTCATCAGCACCAGTAAAATAGGAGATGGTAACTAGGTCAGCTTCAATACCTTTCCACATATCGTTGTATGTTTGTAATTCATCATTCGTATAGTCAATTAATTCATTTACACCAGAATTGCAGGCACTAGTTATGACACCTAATATCATAATAAAGGTTATTATAATTATCTTTTTTGTTCTGTTCATTCCATTACTCCCTTTTATTTTGAAAATATACACAATGGCAAGCGGCATTGTAACTGATAGAAATAACACATTTATTCGACAATTAAATCAAACAAACAATATCCTAACAAATTTATTACTAAGAAGTTGTCGTTTTTTGTCACAATTTTAATTTAGTTGTAAAAATGATTCTAACGGCTTAATCTACTGCATGATTATAGGTCTTAGGAATTGTTTATTTTGATTGAACATCGTTCTAGAAAAAGTGAATCGTTGATACTTGTAGAATATTAGGAAGGTCTAAAGGACTATTTTGTGTAGTCTTGGCATAGAGAACATCCAAACACTCAAAAAAATGGTAAACTGAGTAAGTTGTCGACAGGTTATATTCATGTCAAACGAATTTTAGAGACTATTTAGGGGGAAATATGAAAAAATTATTTTTAGGTGGTTGTTTATTTGTTAGTCTTTTTACAGTTGCGGCTTGTCAGTCCGAACCTACTGCTGACGAGGTGTTTAAAACTGCAAGTGATGTACACTCAGGAACGGACTCTATGGATGTGTCATTTGAGATAGAAGTGGATGACATAACAAGTAGCTGGATGATGAGTCTAGATTACAAAAATAAGACGTTTTATTTAGTGACTGATGATGAGTATGCAGAGTTATATCAAGAGGATGATAATATAGGCATTATTATAAATGGTTCAGTGATGAATCCTGAAGCAACAAGTGCCGATAGTTACAAAGCTGTGATGACGAACTTTATAGAACATCATGAAAATCCTATGAGACGGTTAAAAGAGTTTGATGCGGAGATTGAAGAAAAATTTGAACTGGAAGTGACAGACGAGACTTACCTTCTTACGTATATCGGGGACGAAAAGGCCCAGCAATTGTATGCAGAAGGGTTAGCAGAAGAAATCCGAGAACAAGATCTAAATGCACCAGAATTCACAGATGTTTCTGCAAATAAGATAGAACTTACCATTACGATAGATAAAGAGACCGATAGAATTCAAGAAATTCAAGAGGTGTTAGACTATACTGTCACATCACAAGATATGACGACGGATGTAGTAGGTGAAAATACGTATACGTATTCTAATCATAATGATACGGAGATTGAAAAACCTGCTTTATTAGATACGTTAGTTAGTGAAGAAAAACAAGCCCTATATGAAGAAGAAGCCGCTGACTATTTAGAAGCACTCATTGAAGCAACTGTTTTTCAAAATGCAGAAGATTTTAGTGAAAAAGCAGCAGGATCACAATCTCCTGAGGATAAACAACGAGAAGGGGACCAACAAAAAGAAAGCTTCAAAGAATTTTATCGATTAAACACAGATGCAAATATGGGAGAATTGGTTTCCAGTGAATCTATCGATGCTTTAACAGATGCGTTTATGGAGGCACTTTCACAAACATCCTACGAGGTCGTCGACTCCCAATTGACGTCAAATCAGCAAATTGTTGTGACATTATCAATCGAGGGGCTCCAAGATTGGGCTGTCCAATCTGTTGCTGAACAACAATTGATTGAGGAAGTCGAAGCAGGTGACGTGGATCAAGAGGACATTTTTGAAAGAAACGTTGAAATTTTAATTGATGTATATGGGGACATGCATATATATGGCGCAGACCCTGTTGAAGTAGATGTGACAGTAAGTCGCTTAGAAGATGGCACGTATATGGTCTTTATTCAAGATGAGTATTTAATCGGAGGATTTGTTCAATAAAGGGACAATAAAGATAACAAGACAACTCGTTAGAACGAGCTGTCTTGTTTTAATATGTGCTGAATTAAAGATCTTTAAGCAATTTTTGAAGCTGTTCAGGTGTCGCCATCCCATTCACTTGTAATGTGCCTTCTGGTGAAAAAGAGATTTCAAGTTGGACATTTGTTCGTGGTTATTTTACTGGGGTAGAAAGCGATAAAATAATCTAGTTAGAGGAATTGCTTGGAAAGAAGAGTATGCTATCATTAATATACGGTTAAAGAGTCATATCATAAAACCTTAGGAAGGAAGGGATACGATGCTTAATGAAAGTGTGATTGAGATGACAACGCGTCAAGATATTATTAAAACGTTTCCGATTATGAAACAATTACGCACTCATCTTAATAAGGACACCTTTGTGACGCTCGTAGAGGAAGCGATGGCAGATGATCAGTACCGGTTGATCGCTTTATTTGATGACGATAAAATGGTTGCCGTTGCAGGATTTAAACCAATGATAACACTATACTATGGTCGATTTGTTTGGGTTTGTGACCTTGTTACAGATAGTGCGAGCCGATCTAACGGTTACGGAGAAAAACTGTTGACGTACGTAGAGGAATGGGGAAGAGACCATAACTACGAAAAAGTGGCGCTATCTTCAGGTTTGCAACGAACAAATGCTCATCGGTTTTATGAGAAAAAAATGGCTTACGATAAAGCTAGCTATGTGTTTAAAAAGGAACTGAAATAATAAAACGATTAACATACAGAAAAAGCAGCTCATGGATGACTGATCTCGTGAGCTGCTTATAGACATTGTATTAAGGATAATCTACTTTAGGGGGCTAGCGTAGTCAAATGCTTTTAATTGTGTTTTTCCGGTGCTCATATCTTTCACGTTCATCATCCCGCGTCGCACCTCATCCTCGCCGATGACTACCACATAACGGATGTTGTCTTTATTGGCTCTTTCCATCACTTTACTCAGTTTTCGCCCACTCATTTCAATATTCGCTTGGTAACCTTTCGTTCGTAAAAATTGTGCCACAGCAAGAGCTTCTTTAGTTGTGGAAGAAGTAACAGGCAGAACGAGGTACTCTGATTCGGCCCGCTCATCAGAGCCTCTCTCTTTCAAAGCGGTGTAAATAACATCAAGACCGAAAGAAAGTCCCACAGTAGGAAAAATGTCGTTGTCCCCAATTAGTCCTCCGATTGCACGATCATATCTACCACCGCTTCCAATGCTTGACGTAATCGAATTGTCAGTTAAGAAAACTTCATACACAGTGCCTGTATAAATATCTAACCCTCTTGCTAAAAAAGGGTTAAATAAACATTTGTCATCTACGTTAAGATACGTTAAATACGTTGATAAGGCCTCTAACTCTTCTAATCCCTGTGTGAAAGTCTCATTTTTCTCAGCGACATTCTTAAAATAGGTCAGGTCATTGTTGTTAGATGCAACTAAAAATTCCGTCATTTTTTGAACAGCTTCTGTAGGCAAGTTCTTTTTCGTTAACTCGTTAATAACGCCTTCAGCCCCTATCTTTTCTAACTTATCCAGTGTCAAAATCGTCTCATTGATTAGAGTCGGTGGTGTGTCAAAAATAGCGAGTAGACCTGTTAGTAATTTTCGGTTATTATACTGAATCGTCACCTCAAGATCTAGCTTTTTGAAGGCGTCTAATGCTAAAAGCATTAATTCAGTTTCCGCTATGAGGGAGGAGGCACCCGTAATGTCAACATCACATTGGGTGAATTCCCGCAATCGACCCGTTTTTACGGGACCGTCTCGAAAAACCTTGCCGATTTCATAACGTTTAAACGGCATTTTTAAAGAAGGGTTTAACCCAATTACTTTAGCAAAGGGGATTGTTAAATCATAACGCAAGGCTAAATCCCGTTGACCTTGATCACTAAGACAATACATTTCCTTTAAAATTTCTGCTCCGCCACCATATTTAGACGCAAGTAAATCAGTATAATTTAAAATCGGTGTTTCTAACGGTTGATAGCCATACGTGATAAACGTCTGTTCTAACGTTTGGCGAATTGTCCGCCGAATTGTTTCAGCTTTTGGTAAATAGTCTTGCGTCCCTTTCACATTTTGATAAGCCATCTTTTTCATCCTGATTCTCCTCTATTTTATTTTTTCCATCAACATAAAACGAACCTGCAATCAGTGGGCGTTTTACGGACGGTTATATGTAATAAAAAAACCGCACGTGATAAAAGTTGTTTAAACTTATCACATGCGGTTGCAATATAAATAGTCTTCCTATAAACGATTTTTAAATCGCTAGCAAGACTAATGGTTATGATGATGAAGTTGTACCAACGGATTCACAAAAACCATGTTGATCACCTCTTAATGATGTACTGTATCACTTTTTTCATGAAAGGACAAGGGCACCGATCGTTTTTAATACGTTAATAGCGTGGTGGCACCACCTTCAACTTGTTAAGATAGTGTGAAAAAGAAGTTATCTGTGTTTTTTTCATGTCTTACGATAGATGTGATAGGTTCTACCCTAGAACTAGATTTCAACTTTAAGGATAATGTATCACCTGTATCAGTAAGTGAGAAAAGTTCGTCACTGTGATACGTCCCTGGGGGGAGGAGGTCTTCATATAGGAATCGTCCGGCTGCTACGGCAATTTTTGCTGTTATAAGGGATTCGTTTTCACCGGTGGCGAGAATGCTTTTCTTCAGGGATTGTTCGTTAAGTGTGCCATATGCGTCAACCTTAACAGCAAAAATAGCGGCCCCCTTGCTATATCGTTTTAAGAACTGAGAAGCATAGGCGGTGATACGCTCGTTTGCTAGCAGGCCAAACAACCCAGTAAAACGTATGAGAGCAAGTCCGTTCGTTAAAAAAGAGGAATCAAATCCTAAACGAGTGGTAACAGAGGCCACAGGTAAGGTATTTGGTAACGTCTGCTGATCAGAAAAAGGAAAGTGATAGACTGACCGGGCACCTAATGTGTTTCCAAAATCGATCTTTTTCCTGCCAGAAAAACTTTTTATTTTTTTGCAGCCAGCTTTGGTGAACGTATGATAAGAGGAAGCTAAATGCTTTATTGTCCATAATAGAGCTGCGTCACCGTGGGTATCACCCATCCCTAATATAATGCTAATATCTATATGTGCTTTATTAATAAAAAAATCTGTCGCCCGTTGCGCCAGTAAATTAGTCAGTCCTGGGGCTAAGCCAATACTTAACAGCGTCGTAGATTGTGTTGGAGGAAGGGGTTCTTCCTTCAGTTTACTAAATAAAGCCCCATTTGAAGAAATATCCATGTAATGGGTACCGGTTGAGGCACACATATCGGCCAATAAAGTCGAATGTAAATCTAAACAGACAATAACAAGCTTCGTTGAATCAAGCCAGTCCCAATCTGTCATTTTATTAATGTCCAAGCAAAATGGACGTACTTTGTAATCAGTGTCCTGTGAAAAGGCCTCTGCTTTCTTTTTATTTCTGCCAGCTGCATAGACGTTACCTGGATAGTAGTCGCTTAAAGCCTGACAAATAATCCTTCCAGTTTGCCCATACCCTCCTATGACGACAATAGATGATTTCATAGATTACGCCTCCTTAAATGCAATCCACCCATTAATTAAAAAAGAACTGAAAAACCGGGTAGGTGGTTGAAAACCTGTGGTAGCAAGTAACTGCTCAAATGTGTTACTTGTCATTAGATGAGTTGTTTTGCCAAATGATGATTTGAATTCGTCCCACTGCCCAGGGCAGCAGCCCATCAGATTCATAAAATCTTGCCATGCGTTTTCATGCAATAATCTAGAAGAGTGATTTTGCAAGTCATTCATCGTTGTTATGACTAACATACCACCAGGTTTTAAGCGCCGATACAAGTCTTGTAAAAAAGCGAGCTTTTTTTCATTTTCAATAAAATGTGCTACAAGTAAGCATGTAATGGCAGAATAAAGCCGGTCATGTGTGATGGTTGATAAGTCACCATGATACAGTGTGACTGAATGCGGGAAAGGGAGCTGTTCTTTGACGTGTGCAGCTAGTTCAAGCATACGATCTGAAGGGTCAACAATCGTATAGTGCCAATGAGGGTGGCGTTTTGCCAGAACGTCTAGTTCTTTTCCACCACCGCCGCCCACGATTAAAATGGCGGGTTCTTTCTCGTTAATGCCTGTTGTTAGAAAGGAAGAAACCATCGTATGCAGTGTATGATAGGCAGGGATCTTTAATGGAATGGATTCTCGATAAGTCGCGACTTTATTAGTATCGTTCCAATTCATGTTTGCATGTTTCATAACAACACCTCTTTTTATTTAGTCTGTAATTGGTTAAACTTAAGTAAGAATCATTCTCAATTATAAGTAGATGATGAGCGTTTATCGATCCCAGAAATGTGGGGTTTAAAGGGAGGTACATGGTGGAGATAGAAAATGTCAAAAAAGCATTGACGATGATCGAGAGGAAGGCCACATCGTTAAGTGACTATCAGAGACGGGTCCTTAATGGTCTGAAGCAAATCGTTCCCTATCAAGTTGGTTGTTTTACAACAGTTGATAAAGAAACGTTACTGTCCACAGGGGCGGTGACGGATGACTGTATTGAAGAACTCCATGCCGACTTGTTTGAAAATGAGTATTGTCAGGAAGATCTTCATTCATACAAATCATTAGTTGACTCCAATAGTCGTGCAGCAGCTTTAAGACAAGCAATGCAATTAAATAATACGACGTGTGTCCGCTGGCAGCAGATTTTACGTCCAGCAGGTTTTACTGATGAGCTACGTGTTGTGGTGATGAAAGAGCATGAGTGTAAAGGATTTATGACGTTATTTAGAGGGCGCCATCATCCTTTTTTCGATGACGAAGATGAGAAGGTACTATCACAGCTTTCACGCACGATAGCAGAGGGGCTTGAAAGCATAGAGAACCAAATGTCTCTAAGATTTCATGAAGGTCTGTCTGAAGATACTGGTGTCTTAACGTTTACAGAAAAGATAGAGCTCATGGCTAGTAATGAGCGAGGAACAAGATGGTTAGATAAGCTAAGGGAACGTGAAAATATCCATGGGACCAGTATCATACCGAGGTCCATAAGGGCTATCTGTTCAGCTGCGACAGCCAGCCTGAAGAACGAAAAAGTCATGGTGAGATTAAGTGGTGAAGCCTTTCTGACACTGGAAGCAACGCCATTGATCGTCGAAAGAAAAGTCGTATCATTAGCCGTGTTGATACAACGAACTGAGAGGGAGGCTATTTTTCCTTACTTAGCAAGCCTTTACCGTCTGACAAATAGGGAGCGAGACGTTTTAGAAAAAGTGAGGAAAGGCTTATCCACTAAAGAAATTGCCGAAGCTTGTTATATCTCTCCATACACCGTCCAAGATCACTTGAAAGCGATTTTTGAAAAAACGGACGTGACGAGTCGTAGAGAACTCGTGTGGAAATTTCGTTAAGTTTAATGTGGATAATAAATCACGAGGTGAAAACGTGTTGTACCTGTACTTTCATTAATATAGACATGTGCTCTGTCTGCTTTAAATCGGAGGGCGTCCCCTTCATAAATTGTATAGCGTTGTCCGTCAACGTCAATGATCAGCTCACCTTCTGAAACAGTTATATATTCTTCCACGCCGGCATGGTGTGCCTCTGCCTTGTGACTGTGCCCTTCCTCAAGGAAAATCGTATAAAACTCAAACGATTTGTCTTGCTGATAAGGAAAGAGTGGGAAGACACGGTATTTGCCGCCTTCATCAACGACAGGTTTGACATTCGCCATTTTTACAAGGGATACGGCAGGCTCATCTTCCTCCACAAAAGAAGAAAAGGATACCTTTAAACCGTTAGCGATTTTCCATAAAATAGAGACGGTTGGATTTGATACCCCTCGCTCAATTTGGCCGAGCATCGCTTTGCTCACACCGGTTAGGTCTGCTGCTTTATCCAAGCTCAGGCCTTTTTCCTTACGAATTTTTCTTAATTTTTCAGCGATCGTAATATTAATTGGATCCATTTACGTTCACCTCCTATAACGAATATATGTTATAACATACAAAAGTGATAATATATTTTATCTTAACTGAAAAATATGCTATATTGTATTGTATCGAAGAGGTGATACGATGTCTAATCAAACTATGAAAAAAGATACTCTTGAAGCGATAAATTATACACAGCCTTCAAACCGTCATTATTTTAAACGAGGGATGCAGGCGGGCGTTCCAGTTGCCATAGGCTATATTCCTATTGCCATTGCTTTTGGACTTCTAGCTAAAGCTTCTGGCATTCCAGATCTCGTGACAATTCTCATGTCGCTCATTATTTTTGCCGGTGCCAGTCAATTCATCGGTGTGAATCTTATCTTGGCTGGAGTAATGTATTGGGAAATTATTTTGACGACATTCATTCTAAATTTACGACATTTCCTCATGACTGCCTCGCTATCACAACGTGTGTCTGATACGACGTCGAAGAAACAAGTGGCTCTCTTATCATTCGGCGTGACAGACGAAACATTTAGTGTTGCATCAATCCAAGAAGAAAAAGATCTACCAGCCATGTATCTCATCGGCCTAAACACGATTGCCTTTTCCGCTTGGAATATTGGAACATGGATTGGGGTATTTTTTGCAGCGGGACTACCAGAATCAGTGCAAAACAGTATGGGGATTGCTCTCTTCGCCATGTTTATCGGTTTATTAGTGCCAGCACTCAAAAAATCTGGCTCGGTTGCTGTCGTAGTCTTCATCGCTATCACGATCAGTTCCGTGATTTATTGGACGGAGATGATCCAATTGTCGGATGGGTGGCGGGTGATCCTATCTACGGTGATTGCAGCAGGTATAGGGGTCATTATATTCCCTGAGAAAGAGGTTGAGTCTCATGACTAGCTTAATCCTTTTAGTCATCGGAATGGGGTTAGTCACCTACATTCCACGCATGCTCCCAATGGTATTTTTACAGAAGGTCGAATTGCCTATGAGGCTGAAACGTTTCCTTGAGTTTGTTCCGTATGCGGTATTGGCCAGTCTGATTTTTCCAGATATTCTCTACTCTGTGGAAAATAGTGAAGCAGCTATTGCTGGGGCAGGAACAGCGATTATTCTTGCAGCTTTTAGGGTGAATTTAATTATTGTTGTTATCGGAGGAATTGCGGGAGTTTTTATTGGTGATTTGATACTTGCAAGTTATGGCTAGGTTCATCAAGACCTAGCCATTTAATATGGTGGAGAATTATTCAAGAACGTGCACATAAAGCTTTATTAAATACTTATCAAAGCCCTTAACAGATAACTCGTCTAACAGAAGTTCTTCGTAGAAATAATCTTGCAATACGAGATCATTATCTTTTGCATAATTTACTAACTTGGCATAGGCCTGATCAATACTAAGATAACCATCATGATAACCGACTAAATAAGACCCTTTTTTAATTTTAAGATGGGCATATGTCGGTTCAGTTACTTTTGAATAGAGATAGTTATAGTTAACCGATTCTCCATTTAGAACATTTTTCACACTAATCATCCATCCTTCAGAGGCGGACGTCTCAATATTATGTTCATTTAAATATTTGTAGTGAGTCTGTAATGAATCATAGATGTTTTTAGCGTTTGTTAAAGGTTTTGAGTCTGTAATGACAATGAATTCTTCCTCTTCTTTATATTCAATAGTAATTTTTGAAGTATCTACTTCTAATGCTTCTTTTGTGACAATCATCTTGTCTACGATCAACTTTCGCATTTTCTCCAGATGAGCGATTTTCGCAGTAATAACGTTTGCTTCTTTCTCAAGTAAATGAATCAACTTTTTGGGTGATCTGTCATCAAGGTATGCTTTAATTTCTTTTAATGGCATATCTAATTCTTTTAGTGTCCAAATGACGTTGAAAACATCCGCTTGGTAGATAGAGTAGTAGCGATAACCATTAGAGGCAATAATCTCCGGTGAAAACACACCAATTCTATCATAATAAAACAAAGTATCTTTGCTGACATCCATTAGCTTTGCAAATTGGCCAGTCGTTAAATGAGCGTGTGGGTTTATGGTCATAAAACCTTTGCTTCCCCCCTAAGTATTGAGTCATTGTTAGAGTCATTATACACGTTTCTATGTTTCAATAGAAAAATGGTACAGACGATAAGCGACAGGAATTCTGCTAATGGAATTGCCAGCCATATACCGTTAACGCCTAGTAGTAATGGTAACACCCACAGCCCAGTTAATACGAAAACGAATGTTCTTAGCAGTGAGATGAAAGCAGACACTTTCCCGTTTGAAAGGGCAGTGAACAACATGGAAGTAAAGATATTGATGCCCATAAATAAGAAACCGATAGAGAATATCCGAAAACCGTCAATGGCGATGTGATAAACGGCACTCCCTTTTTCAACCATAAATTGAATAAGGAAAGGCCCAAGCAAAAGGGATAGGCCAAACACAGCTATGGAGCTGATACCAATAACGAGCGTGCTAATCTTAAAAATACGTTTAAGCTGTGTCTTATTTTGGCTTCCGTAATTATAGCTAATAATGGGTGCAATACCAACAGAGTATCCCATGAAAACTGGGGTTAAAAACATCATTAAATAAAGCATGATTGTAACAGCTGCCACACCTTCTACCCCGATATATTTAAGCATTAAAAGGTTAAAAGCAAAAGTTATAACCGAAAGGGAGAGGTTAGTTATCATTTCGGAAGAACCGTTAATACAGCTATTCAGAATGACTTTCCAATCAACTTTAGGCTTGGAAAAATAAAGCATATTATTTCTAGCTAATAAAAAGTAGCCAATCCCGATAAATGCAGGGATGGTAATACCTATAGCAGTTGCAAGGGCGGCCCCTTCAATTCCCATATTCATGACAACGATAAATATATAATCTAAAGCAATGTTCAAACTTCCGCCGATAAGTGTGATAACCAAACTTAAATTGGGTTTTCCTGCTGTTACAAAAAAGTTTTCAAACATCATTTGAATGGTGATTAATGGACTGACCATTAATAATATTTTGGCGTAAGTGAACGTGTAATTAAAAAGCTGTTCATCAGCTGTCGCTCCGATCAGCTCTAACAATGGCTGAATAAATAATAACCCTAAACTCATGATCAAGAGTCCAATGACAGTACCGAATAAGACGATAAGCGTGAAGTTACTTCTTGCTTCCTGAAATTTCTTTTCGCCCATTTTTTTTGCGATTATGGCACTCCCTCCTGTACCAAGCATTAAAGCAATAGCAAAGATTAAGGCGTATATAGGCATGAAAATATTCACTGCGGATAAGGCAGTGGCATTCACGTAACGTGCTACAAAGATACCATCAATCATTGTATAGACAGAAACAAATATCATAACGCCAATAGTAGGTGCTGCGTATGCTAGCAATGATTTTATTGTATGTTCTCTTCCTATTCCTTTTGAAATAGTCATGGTGATCAGCTCCAGTGTGTAAATAGTCAATACACCTATCCTAAAGTATGGAGCTACACCATAGTCAAGCAGAAAGTATAGTCTTTTTTGAGAGACTTGTTTTAACCTGTAGGGACAATAGAAACCGTTCATCATTGCTTGTCTTAACTGAGCAGAAACAGGGGAAAGAAGAAGGATAATCGCCACGAGGAACGAAATAATAGAGTGTGTCATATTTTGAGGTCGTCATTTGTTACGCACGCTTGACGCATTATATAGCTACTTTGTCTAACGCTTATACTACAACTCTATATGAAAAGGAGCTTTAACACTATGTCTGTTAAGATTCAACGACCTAAACTACCTCCCGCATTGTTAGAAGGGGGCTTACCATCTACTTTTACCGAAGCGGAATATTATCAAGGACATAATGTGACGGATGAAGATTATATGTATCAAACAGCCGAGCGTCTCCATTTTGATCAACTTATTTTTTCCCGAGTGTCGTTTGAGAATGTGACTTTTCCTCAAATTGAGATCACGGATGTGATTTTTGATAAATGTAATTTCTCTAATGCTGATTTTAGTGATGCGGTCATTCATCGTGCTGAATTTAAGCAATCAAAGCTGACAGGGGCCAATTTTTCGGGGGCAGCCCTAAGACATGTCACATTTGATGATTGCATGGGTAATATGGCCGCCTTTGGTTTTAGTAACCAGCGCCATGTTCAATTTAGCATGTGTTCATTGCGACAAGCCGATTTTTACGAGTCTGCTTTTAAAAAGGTAGATTTTAAAGAATGCCAACTAGATAGTTCGAATTTTGCTGAGACGAGTCTCGATGGGATCGACTTCACGACGTGTGAATTTGATAACATCACGATTTCATTCGATAAATTGGCTGGCTGTATCGTGACTTCTGAGCAAGCGATTGGATTTTCTAAAGCGTTCGGTATAGTTATCAACGACGAATGAGAAGGTGGGAGAAAGAATGTAGGACCTACGAAAGTAGCATGGTTAGGTGAGTAGGAGCTATGTGAAGAGTGAGATTGATAACTGTCAAGTGAATCAATGAGTGAAGAAGTAGAGCGTGTGCAGATTGAGAAAATGAGAATGGGAGTTTCAAACAGTAGAACTAACAAGAACAATAGATACTACCCGCCTATGTCTCTTTTTTTGGCCCCCACGAGCCCTCTTAAGATGAGGGCTCCCTTAGTCGTATTTTGGGCCCGTGGAAAGTTGATTTTCCGGCGAACTGAGAGAATGCGTGTGCTAGTATCGATCTTTATCTTATTAGGCACTATATCGAAACGTTCGCACAGCTAAAAGCAATGCGCAAAGTACCACCAATAAAAGCAAAGCTAGGCTCACGACATATTGGCTGATGTTTAGTGTGAGTGAACTCTGAATGCCGTTTAAAAACCATTGAAATGGATTGAATCTGTTAAGGGTAGTTACCCAAGCAGGAGCGTTTTGCAAAGAATAAAACGCATCACTTGTAAGGATTAACGGGATGGTGATGATATTGGTAATAATACTGATATGACCTTCGTTTTGACTGAGACTAGCAATGAAAAAGCTAAGAAACACATAACCAAGTCCTGCTATCATCATAATGGCTGATGCGAGTAAAAAGGCGGTCATTGTGAGCTGTGTATCAATGACTAGACTGCCAATCGTTAAAATGATCACGCCACAAAAAAGGCCCGTTACTGTCCACGCTGACGACAGGCTAAGAACGTACTTCCATAGAGCTATCGGAGTGACATGGAGAAGGTGATAAACACCTCTGCGACGTTGAGCGAGTACAGCGTAAGATGTGGTCATAAGTGTAAAAAATAAGATACTTATACTCGTCATTCCAGCTAGTAGACCTAAATTATAAGCAGGTGAGTCACTTATTAATGATAAGCCGACAATGCCGCCAATAGGGAGTATAAGTGACCAAAACACTAAATAAGGATCTCTTGCAGAGGCTTTTAATGTAAGTGCGAAAACAATTTGCATCATTTATTCTCCTTCCGTAGCTTGCTGCGTTAGTTTAATGTAAAGAGCGTCCAAATTATCAACATTGTGGTCCGTTAATAATTCATCGATTTTTCCGTAAGCAATCACGGTGCCGTTATGCATGAAAATGAGGCGGTGGGCCACCTCCATGACTTCATCCATGTCATGGGAAGAAAATAAAACAGTGACATTGTTTTTTGCTAACTGTGACATCATCTTTTTGATATCATGACGAGCCATAGGATCAAGACCAGCAGACGGTTCATCAAGTACGACTAATTTCGGATTGTGAATGGTGGTAATAGCAAGTGATAATCGCTTTTGTTGTCCTAGCGACAGGCGGACTGCTGGCGTTTTTATAGAATCTGTAAGCCCGCATTCATCTAGTTTTTGGGCAATGTCCTCTTTAGAAAGCCTTCGATTATATAACGCGGCGAAAAGTTTTAAGTTTTCTTCCACTGTGTATCCTTCAAAAAAAGGTGTCGTTTGCAATTGGACGCCAACATGATGTTGGTAATCTTTTATCCAAGGAATGATTGTTCCTTCGTCAGGCATCATCATCCCTAGTAGCAAGGCAATGGTTGTCGTTTTTCCGGCGCCATTAGATCCAATAAGAGCTAAAATTTCCCCTTCATGTACATCTAAATCAATGCTTTTCACAACGGATCGGTTACGAAAAGTCTTTTTCAATCCGCGCGCTTTAATTAACTGATTCATAAACCTCTTCTCCTTTATTTTATATTGTTTATTCAACGTTGACTATATAGGTGTTTTTTTGCTCCCTCGCGAGGAAGGAGCTAGTCATCGTTTTCTAATAAGTTAATCGCTTTATTTATAAAGACTTGTTGCTGCTCAATAACTGTGAACATATGGTCAAAAATGAGCTTAGTCATTGGGGGAATCGTATTTTGCATCGTGGCATTTTTTAGTTCAAGGCCGTGCTGGAGAGCACGGCGCTCCTCTTCAAGATAAGCCTGTTGTTTTTTAAGCGCATCTAAAGCTTCTTTACTATCTAATTTATGTGAGAAAGATAACCCCGAATATAAAGGTGACGGGTAAACAATTGCTGGCGAGGAGAGTGTTTCTACAACTAACTCATGTAAATGACTGCGCCCTTGCTCAGTTATTTGATAGATCGCTTTTTGGCGGTGACCTGTATGTTCAATACTCGTTATTTCAATGTGACCTTCTTTTTCTAACTTTTTTAACGCATGATAAATGGAGCCAATTAATACGCCAGCCCAACGCTCTGCATCATTTAATTGTAGCATCTGTTTAACATCATAGCCTGACATGGGATGCATATCGAGCATGCCAAGAACGAGTAATCGCGTCATCTCTTTTATATTCTCCTTTGTATACTCTATGTTGAGTATTTTACAACGTCGATGGCATTTTGTCAAAGTCATTGTGGTATTTTTTTTGCTACATGGCATTTAAATTTGTATATGTAATGAAGAGACAACAGCTAATAAAGGGGACATCATGAATAAACGGAGAACGACTGTTAAGAAAAGATGTATCTTAATTACGGGGGAAACGAACATAAATGACTTCATTTACAATTTTAGCAGAGGAAACTTGGTGAAATGAAAAAGGCCTGTTTTTCAACAGGCTGGACGTTCGTTTGCTTTTACAAGCTGTAAAGACTATCACTTTTATTTGTTTAAGAGCTTTTGAAACAGTTTGATTAACCCGTATACGAGCAACCCAATGACAACAATACTTGAGATAAGAATTAGTGAATAATCCATGCTATATAACGCCTCCGTTCACCTATTTTAATTTAGATAGGTTCTTTTTATTTGTTTAAGTTTTTTTTAATAGTTTAATAACCCGGTATAAGATCAATCAGATGATAACAATAAATAAGAAAACAAAAAGAAAATAATACTCCATCATTGTATCAATACCTTCTTTCCTTTTTTTCCTTACAGTCTTAACTTAAATAGTTCATTTACAGGTTAACTCTGTGTTTAAACTGGTTCTACTTGTAAAAGAAGCTGGAAATAAAAAAGGCTGCTGAAAAGACAGTTTCAACAGCCTGAGGCAAAAAGAGATTTTGTTCTTTGAAACTACAAAGATCATAATGATCCCCTTAGTATTTAAAGCTTTTTTAATAGTTTAATTATAATGTATACAATTAATCCAATAACAGCTATAGCTAAAGTTAAAACAGGAAGAGCATTCATTGTATAAACCACCATTATATTATTTACCCTCGTCCTCGTTAGAAGGGGGTTCTGCTGGTGCTTTTTGATTATATATTATAAATGAAGAAAAAACCATATGATAAATAATTATGAATAATTTTTAAATTATATCCAATTACTAATATTTAGTATTTACTGTTATAATGCTCACGCTATAGGATAAGTAACTCACGTCTTTTCGCTTTTTCGTAGTTTCTTCTGCCTCACTATTAACAAATGATAGAAAGGGAGTGTGGGGATCTTTTCTTATGCCATGGGGAAAAGTGGCTGAAACCTAAGATGGTGACTTCCGGAGGATAAAGCGTCCGTCTGAAGTGGAGGCCGCATTCCTTTTAATTCTTTTGAACCTACATCATAGGGAAATGCTAATTATTCTTATGACGGAGACCAAGAGGACTCGAATGGGGAAGAGGCGTATTTAATGGAGGATGAAACGACATGGGAAATAAACAGTGTCTATTTCCCAGCGTTTATTCGACTTGTTAATCATACGATTTGGCGTGATCCATCTCTAATAGATATTCTTTTGCATTCGTCTAGGCGTAACATATTAAGCTTATAATATGATTAAATACTGACTTCTAATGAACGGTTTTCCTCAGCTGATTGAAAAATGGCTTCCATCAAAGTTAGTACTCTCCTAACCTGATAGGGTTTAACAATTAGATCCTCTTTACCTGCCATCACACCTATTAAATTTTGATATAATTCAGTCCAATCTGTTTCTAGCTCTGGTAATGGAAAGTCTTCTTTTGTTTCAGGTGGACGAGGTGCCATCATACGCGTGGGACCTGCTGACGTCATGACAACGACTTCAGCCACTGGCGTATCCGTATAACGTGGTTTCGTATAGCCACCTTTTTCACAATCAAAATCATCAATTTGTAAGGTGCCTTCATTGCCAATCACATACCAACGTGGTAGTTTGTGAAAGGCGTATGTCCCAACTTCTACATGTAACAACGTCCCATTATCTAATGTCAGTATCACTTTAAAGTAGTCGTCTACTTTTTGATCAAGGACAGTCATGAGTTTGGAATAGACGTTCGTTACTTTCGTATCACGGTACATATCTAATAATTGGTCAAAGAGGTGAACGCCCCAATCGAAAATCATGCCGCCCCCGTATTTTGTGAAGCTGCGCCAGCCGAAGAATGCACCACCGGTACCAAATACGCGACTTTCGATAGATAAAACATCACCGAGCTTTCCTTCTTCAACAACTTTGCGCATCACATTGTAATCTTTATCCCAGCGCCGGTTTTGGTGGACAGTTAAAATACGACCTGTTTTCTCACTTTCAGCTACCATCTCATCCCAATCAGCTACTGACATAGTGGCTGGCTTTTCGACCATGACATGCTTTCCTGCATTCATTGCTTTGATCGCTAATTCTTTATGAACGTCATTAGGTGTTGCGATGACAACAAAATCCATGCCATCATGTTTTAAGAAATCATCTAAAATAACATAAGCTTTAATGCCGTTTTCTTTCGCCATCTCTAAACGTTTTGGATCAACGTCATAAGCGGCAACGACGTCTACTCCAGCGCGAGGGGCATATTCGCCGTGCCAATACCCCATGCCTCCGTAACCGATAATGCCAAGCTTCATTCCCATGTCTCCACTCTCCTTACGAATTCTACACCCACCAAGCTTCCGCAGGTTTTTCTGAAATGATGACTGATTTTAGGTTTGTTACGGCTCGTTGGAACCCTTCTTCAATGGACATGAGTGGATCTTCATGTTCAATACTGACAACATAGTCATAGCCATAAGTGCGTAATGCACTGATCATATCTGACCACTCTTGAAGGCTATGACCACACCCTACTGAGCGGAATGTCCATGCTCTTGTCTGAACATCTCCATAAGGTTGCATATCTGTTAATCCGTACATGTTGACATTCTCTTGATCAATGTACGTATCTTTTGCGTGAAAGTGGTGGAGCGCATTTTCTTTACCTAGAATTTTAATTGCTGCTACTGGGTCAATACCTTGCCACCACATGTGACTCGGATCAAGGTTAGCACCGATGGCGTCACATGTGGCCTCTCTTAATTTTAAAAGCGTGTATGGTGTATGGACTAAAAAGCCGCCATGAAGTTCTAAACCAATCTTTACGTTATGGTCTTCAGCAAACTTTCCAACTTCCTTCCAATAAGGAATGAGTTTTTCTTCCCACTGCCACGTTAACACATCGGCATATTCATTTGGCCACGGTGATACAGGCCAGTTTGGATACTTCGCTTCATCAGAATCACCTGCTGTTCCAGAAAAACAATTTACAACCGGAACATTCATTAAATGAGCTAGTTTAATCGTTTTCAATAAGGTGTCATGTGATTCTTTTGCAAATGACTTTTCTGGAGAAATGGGATTACCATGACAGCTGAAGGCACTAATTTGAATGCCGCGAGAATCAACTTTTTCTAAATAATCTTTGCGTAATTCTTCACTATCTAATAGCTCATCGAGTTGACAATGGGCATTTCCTGGATAACACCCCGTACCGATTTCTACCGCTTCGACGCCTGATTTTTGAACGATATCTAACATGTCTTCAAAATTATTTTGCGAAAATAATACTGTGAACACACCTAATTTCATAATGAATAACCTCCTCATTTATTACAGATAATTGTCCGTAAAACTCCGGTCTCAAATAAAGATTAGAGCTAACTCTATTTAGGGAGAAGAAAACGGATGCTAATGTCTTGCTTCACTCAACTATTAATCAGCGAGAAGAACGAAAAAATCCGCTGATTGAAGGGGTGTTTAATCGTAACTATTCGGTATAAATTCTTTCATAATTCACAGGTGTCATGACGACATCTTTGATTAACAATGGCATGGTACTTATTTCTGTATTTTAATAATTCCGCGTGTTTCTTGTGATTCAAGCGCCGCTAATACGACTTGAAGAGAATGCATTCCTTCTACACCAGATACTGGTGATTCCTTGTGATGAATGATCGAATCTACAAAGAGGTCAATCACTTCTGAGGATGTTTGGCCCCCGGCTTCATTCGTTTGAATTTGACCAAGCTCATATTTAGCCACTTCGCCATTTTGATACTGAATAATGAGGGAATCAACAGGATCATCTAATAAACGCATGATGCCTTTTTCTCCATAAATGACCGTTGCATTATCTTCTTGTGAAACATATGACCAGCTTGCTGCTAACGTCCCGATAATGCCACTTTGTGACTTCAGTACACAAACAGCTGTATCATCCACATCGGCCGTTTTCTTAGAACTTGTTTCAACAAATGCGCCTACTTCAACAAACTCTTCATCTAAAAGAAATCGTAATAAATCAGTTTTGTGGACACCAAGGTCACCCAAGGCGCCAATAAATGCCTCTTCTTTTTTGAAAAACCAGCTATCAGTACCGTCTGCACTCCATCCTTCAGGCCCACCATGACCAAAAGCAGTACGGAAACTATAAATCTTCCCTAGTTCACCTTGTTCAATGAATTGTCTCGCTTTTTGATGCGCTGGTACGAAACGTTGGTTATGAGCGATCATGAGTTTCTTACCAGATGCTTTTGCAGTTTGAATCATGTCTTCTGCTTCTGCCTTTGATGTGGCCATTGGCTTTTCACATAGCACATGCTTTCCAGCTTTTAACGCCGCGATCGTCATCGGTGCGTGCAAGTAGTTTGGGGTACAAACACTGACTGCATCAATCTCCTTATTGGCAATTAGCTCTTCATAGTTTGTGTATGCTTTTGCTTCATATAACGTTGCAATTTCAGCTGCGCGCTCTTTTACAATGTCGCATACAGCAACAATCTCTACTTGTTCATTTTGTGCATACTCAATTAGGTGACGATGCTTAGCAATACTTCCACAACCTATCACTCCGATTTTTAGTTGATGCATATTCGTTTCTCTCCCATTCTTTTATAAGTTGGATTTAATAACTTCTAAAGGTTTTGCATTCCCATAAACAGGCTTTGGTAGTTTCGTAGGTATGGCCCAATGAACGGCGTTTTTAATAACTTGTTGGATATCTTTGTGATAATAAGTTGGATACGTTTCATGTCCAGGCCGGAAATAAAAAACTTTCCCTTTTCCTCTTCGGTAAGTGCACCCACTCCTAAACACTTCTCCTCCTTCAAACCAGCTTAAAAACACGATTTGCTCTGGCGCAGGAATATCAAAATGTTCGCCGTACATTTCTTCTTTTTCAAGCTCTATATAGTTGCCAATTCCTTCTGCGATTTGGTGGCTTGGATCAATTACCCATAATCTTTCTTTTTCACCTGATTCCCGCCATTTAAGATCACACGTCGTACCCATTAGTGTTTTGAAAATTTTCGAAAAGTGACCTGAATGTAGAACGATTAGTCCCATTCCACTAAGGACACGCTGTTTTACTTTTGCAACGACTGCATCATCTACTTCCTCATGAGCAATATGTCCCCACCAAAGCAATACATCCGTCTCATTTAATACGTCATCAGTAAGCCCGTGTTCATCATCATCTAATGTGGCTGTTCTCACTTCAAAATCTTCTTTTAAAAAGCGAGCGATTGCACCATGAATGCCTTCTGGATAAATGTCTCTAACAAGCTGATTTTCTTGTTCATGACGGTTTTCATTCCATACTGTTACTTTTACCATGCATACTCTCTCCTAATATTTACATTGATCTTTATTTAGTAAAATCAAGTCATTACTTTCGTGTACCTGTCGTCATTTTGAAGTCGCTAGCAGCATTTCTTTTCAATGTGATTATTCATTTTCTTATTTCTTATTTGACTTCATCATAAGCCATATAACTTCTAATAAAAATAGATTATCCAATTGAAACATGCACTATTTTGCTATTTCCTAAAATGCCGTTTCGTGATGTTATCCTTCTCAGGCATCCTTTCATCAGATAAACTTAATAAAGATAATTAGGGGATAAATACAACAAGTGTTATATTTAGGGGGTTGATAGTCCCCACCTCAACGGATAGGGGGGAACGTTTAATCAGAGTGGCGCCGAGATGCCATCTGAATTCTCGATGTTTCAGCTGACTGAAAACAAGTTCGCAAAAATGAAGGTCGCTGTGAAGGCAGTCTGAAGATGGCGAAAGGCTTTTTGGCAAAGAAAAAGATGAAAATACGTTTCAACGTGCACATAGTGGTGAGCTTGAGGAAATAAATAGACGAGAATACGTCACCCATCCTCGTATAGTCAAACTAAAAAACTTCCGACTATCATGTTTGATTAGCGGAAGTTTTTTCACTTTAGTGAACTGATTAGTCCCAGTTTGTTAGTCAATTATGTGTGCTGTTTTACTATATTGATGAATGATTAAGTAGTTACTTCTTTAAAATAACAGTTGTATAGCCAGGTATTTCTATTACGTTATCTTTCAACCTAATATCATCTAATTCTCCGATATAGAAAAAATAGTGTTTATACTCAGTTAGGTCATCACTAAGGTTGATTTTTTTTCTTACATTGCTTAAGTTGTGTATAATAAGTTTTTCTTCATTTTCAGCTAGTCGTTCAAATGATACTATCCCATCTTCTGTAATAGATGTGCTTTTTATTTCACCCATAATTAATGCTTCACTAGCTCGCCGGGCATAAATTAAGGATTTATAGTGATTGAGCAGGGAATCTTCATCTTGCAGTTGGCTTTCTACATCAATGCCATTATCAGGGTCATTACTATGATAACGATCAGCTCTCCATGTCGTTTGCTTTGTATCTTCTGAATCTTTGTACCACCTCATCGGCAAACGGATGTCTTCGTCAGGCTTCTCACCTTCCATACCGATCTCTTCCCCATAATAGAGATAAGGGTTTCCTGGTAAGGTTAATAATAACGATGCGGCCATTCTAGCATGATTCATATTATTGGCTAGTTCACTCATCGTTCGGGTCATATCGTGGTTGGTAATAAAAGTGGAATCGATAAAATCTTCAGACTTTGTAGTGAAGTAATTTCTTGTTTTCTCAAGTTCTGTCACTATTCCTGTATCACTTTCCGATTTTACAGAAGTTAATATTTGTCCCGATAAATCAAAATTAAAAGCGGAATGTAAGCCACCATCTAAATAGGGGGCAACTATTTCTGCTGTGTCCCAAATTTCGCCTACAAGAATCACACCGGGATTAACTTTTTCCATTTCTGTTCTAAATTCACGCCAAAACTGATGGTTTTTTTCTTGATAATCATCTCCATGGTAAGAACTGTATATATGTTTGGCAGCGTCTAATCTGAACCCATCAACACCAACCTCTTCAATCCAAAAAGTACCAATATCATAGATGTCTTCTCGGACTTTTGGGTTATCAATATTTAAATCAGGCATTCCCTCCCAAAAGATCCCTTCATATATATTGTCTCCTGTGCCGTGCCAGACTTGTTGACCCCATTCACCTTCTTCGCCAGTATGTGTATCTTCATCTGCCCAAACATAGTAATCACGGTACTTTTCATCATTTTTTAATGCGGCTTGGAACCACGGATGCTCCTCACTGGAATGGTTAACCACAAAATCTTTGATGACTTTGATTCCTTTTTTATTTGCTTCTGCAACAAATTCTTTAAAATCATCGAGTGTCCCATACTCTGGATTTACATCCATATAATTAACCACATCGTATCCGTGGTAGCTAGGTGACGGGTTAATTGGCATTAACCAGATGCCTTCCACACCTAACTCTTGTAAATAATCAAGCTTTAATGTGGCTCCTTGGAAGTCACCAATGCCATCTCCTGTTGAATCATAAAAGGATCTTACAAATATTTCATAGTAGACACCGTGTGGTTCCATCGTCTTTAAATCCTCTTCATCAAATACTATAGGTGTATTTGTCTTTTGAAGACAGCCAGTAGACAAAGTGGCGATAGTAAATCCAGTAGTAAGCAACAGGCCTATTTTCTTAGTGATCATTTTTATCCTCCTTTATCATGATCATTTTTTTAAACCCCTTCAACTGAATGATTAAAATTTCAAAAGACGAGTCAATTCCTAGGAGTAAAGATTAGAAACGATATAATTATCAATCTAGTTCTATAAAAAGGGCAGGTAGCTAAGGAGGCGTCCAACACGCATGACCGTAAAAAATGGATGTGAGAGTGTGTTTCACCCCTCAGTTATTGCTAATTTCTTAATTTTCATTATAATCCAGAAATAAAACACATTTATGCAAGCGGTTTCATTGTTTAGGTGAAGATAGTAGTATGTATATGTCTTTTGCAAGAAAAAAAGTACATGTGATTGTAAAGTTTTTAACACGATAATGCCTCTATTATGTTGTTTGTAATAAAGCGTTCGTCAGTAGCCTTCACACGCATTACGTGATTGTAGCGAATCGCAGCTAATGTCACTTCGCTATTACTGATCTTCTATAAAACAAAATCATGCCTTCGTCAATATCATCATACCTTTCTATGTGTACCCCCATTTGTATAAATTTGAGGAATTATAGTTAAATAGTTCATTTTTTGTAGTATTTGTTAATGTGAAAGCCAAAAATAGTATGGTTTAATATCTAAATAAAAAGGAGGTGACATGTTTGATTACAAAAAGACGGTTTGTGAAAAATCGGTAACACAGAGGAGCGGTGAAAAAGGGAGGGTTAGAAGGGTAGGACAAGTATAGCGTGTAATAACATATGTTCAAGCTAGAATGTGCAAATAACTCAAGAGGCTGTTGGTTATTAACTAAAATAAGAAGAGTTTAGACGTTGACATGTGGAGAGCTCTATTCTGTAAGAGATGGAACCAGTTATAGTATGGAAAAAGGTTACAGACATGTGAGATGGTCGTATCAAGCAACAGAAACCTATTTATCTTTCTTATGGAGATATTTTTTCGCACCAATAGGCAATCGTTTGCGCTAAAAAGAAAGAGTGACTAGCGACCTTATAGGTAAAAGAAAGGGGACATCTTCACAATGAGGACATTTGCCATTAAGAACAAAATTAAATTAGACCACTTATCAGGCAATGGAATTAGATTTGAGATCGATGGAGAAAGTTATATCGATGCAGCATCAGGTACTTTTAACTTACCGCTGGGCTACAATCACCCCGAAATGGTAGATGCATTAACAGAACAGATCAAAAAGGCTAGTCATGCGAGTTCAACTTACACAAAACCAATTGTTGAAAATGGGTTTAGCAAGTTACTTGATGAAGCTCCAGAAAATATTAATAAAATCTTTATGAGAGATCTGACGGGGTCAAGCGCAAATGAAGCAGCCATTAAGATGGCGATGAAATCAAGTGGGAAAACGGGTGTATTAAGCTTGATGTTATCACATCATGGACAGACAGCATTGACCACATCCATTTCGGGCAACGCATTTCGAAGAGAATCTTTTCCATCTTTAAATTATCATGAGTCGCTTAAAGTACCTGCACCTTATTGTCACCGCTGCTTTTACGGAAAAACTTACCCAGATTGTGGCCTTTTATGTGCAGAAAGAATTAATGATTTTATCGAGTATTCCACATCAAATCAAGTAGCTTGTATGATTATTGAGCCTGTCATGGGGAACGGAGGGAACATTGTTCCTCCAAAAGAATACTTTCAATTAATTCGTAAAATATGTGATGAGAACGATATCATTCTAATCTCTGATGAAGTTCAGACAGGACTTGGTAGAACAGGCCATATGTTTGCTAGTAATCACTTTGACATGAAACCTAATATCATCACTTTAGCGAAAGGATTAGGGGGGATTGGTATACCAGTTGCTGCTGTTCTCATGGAATCACGTTTGGAAGTGTTTGAAAGCTATGAACACTCATTTACTTCAGGAGCCAACTTATTAGCCATATCAGCCGCACAAACTTATTTAGATGTACTGGAAAAAGAAAATATCCTTGAACAGGTAAGAAAAAACGGGGAATTATTAGGAGAAGAATTAACTGAATTGATGAATCAGTACCCGTTTATCTCTGATGTTAGGGGATTAGGGTACATGTGGGGATTGGAAATTTCCGATCGTGAGGGGCATGAAGATCCAAAAATGACACAAAAAATAGTGGAAACAAGTCTTAAAAATGGGTTAATCCTTCGTTCCTCTCGTTATGGCTTTGGGAATGTTGTCAAAGTACGCCCTCCGCTTATAACTAGTAAAGCTGACATATATGAGATCATCGAGATGTTAAAAAAATCATTAGATGAAGTGATATAGGGAGGCGTTAGTTATGTTAGGAGTTGTTTATAACGGCCCATGGGACGTCAAAGTTCAGGACAAAAAAATGGATCTCACCATATTGCCGGATGAAGTGTTGATAAAGGTAAAAATGACAGGCATTTGTGGAACAGACCTTAATATTATAACAGGTAAATATGAAGCAGCTATACCTGGCACCATTCTTGGTCATGAGACGGTAGGAGAAGTTATTCAAATAGGTGAATCTGTCCCGAACCTTCAGGTGGGAGATCGTGTTGTTGTAGACCCCACATATTATTGTGGTCATTGTCGGTTCTGTAGAACTAATCGAAAAAACCATTGTGAATCGAAAACGCAATTGGAAACAGGGGTAAGCAGTGACGGTGCTTTTACAAGTTATCACAAAACAAAATACCCTTTCTTGTATAAGCTGCCAGACAACTTAAGTTATGAAGTAGCTACCCTGACAGAGCCGCTTAGTTGTGTCTTAACAGGGGTAAGGTGCCTAACGCTTCATACCGCTATGAACATCGTTGTTATCGGTGGGGGACCGATGGGATTATTATATAGTTTGGCTTTAGCGGCAAAAGGATATTCAGGTGTCGTGGTAGAAAATCAGATTAAAAGACAACATCTAGTAAAAGATGTGATAGATCGTAAATGGAGATTGGCGACGAACTTAAAAGAAACGTTAGACGTGTTTGGAGGGGCAGGCACTCAAATAGATGTGGTGATCGATACTTCAGGTTGCGCTGTTCATGACTACTTAAATCATCTATCTAGAGGTGGTCAAGTATTATCTATTGCTCTAAAGCAACAAGTGGTTGGGATTGACCTTGGTTGGATTGCAGATGAAAGTATCAGCTTTTATGGCTCGATAGATAGTCTGAACAACTCTTTCAATGAAGCTTTAGCATTATTAGCAAACGCTGCTATTCCTGGCTCTAAATTAATTACTCATAAATTACCAATTAAAAAATTTCATCAAGCAGTAAAACTTTTAGGACTGTCCCTTGAAGATGAAGCATTTCGAGCATGTGATGCAGCGATAAAGATACTCGTTGAACCAGAAGGAGAGGAAAATGAGACATAAACATCACTTTGAGGCTGTTATTTTCGATATCGACGGAGTATTAGTTGACAGTGAACATTATCATCATCAAGCAGTCAATGATATATGCAGCGAAATAAGTCATGTCATATCAATCGATAAAAGTAAAGAGTTAATAGGTTTAAGTTTAGAAGAGACGTTTGATCAACTTCAACTACGACGTGTTACCACTAATAAAAGTGAGTGGATGCAAAAAGTAGAAGAGAGATATTTGCAAATCATAGATCGTGAAATGGAACGTCCTTATGCTTCTGAATTGATAAAGGCGCTGAAAATATCAGGTGTAAAGATAGCATGTGTCACAACAGCAAATCGAAAAGTGGCAGAAGCAAACTTGAAAATAATAGGAGTGTTAGAAAGTATCTCTTGTTTAATTACTAGGGAAAGTGTTGCAAACACCAAGCCTGATCCAGAGCCGTACATGAAAGCTTTGCACAAGTTGACGGTTTCTCCTGAGCACGCATTAGTAGTGGAGGATAGTGCAATAGGTGTACAAGCAGCTCTTGCTGCACATGTTGGAACAGTTTTATTTTACCCACATCACATGTCTAACGTTCAAGACATGCAAGATCCCGTTATCAAAATCAACCGATTTACAGACTATTCATTTTTTAATCGAACGCTGTCTCAGTTTGTAAACATATAAAAGAGGTGGGGAAAGAGACCATGAGTGAAGTGACATCGAGTAAACGAGAGAATTTTGAGCAAATATATCGGTTTGTAGAAGAAAAACGTTTTGAAAAAAACAAGGTGGACTTTTGGATTCCGAAAACATGGAATGAAATCGACTATGGGGATGCTGAAAGGGAGCAATCTGGGCAGATCAAAGTGAACCCTTTTCATTTTTTCTTTTCATTATTTCAATATATATCGGATGGCTCTAACAATCAAAACGATAAACAAACGTTAGAATATCGAGAGCCAACCATCTATTCATCGCTTGTAAGGTACACGGCGGCATGGGATTATAATCGAGATGGTCATATTGAATCAGGAACTTTTTTACGGATGATTATTTTATTACCCCTATTGAAAAAAATGGGGGTAAACATCCTATACCTACTTCCTGTTAATGAATATAGTGACATGTATCCAAAAGGTGACTTAGGATCTCCTTATGCAATTAAAAATTATTTTCATTTGGATGTAAACTTACATGACCCTCTCTTAGATGATTTAAAAGGGTTTACGATTCATCAGGAATTTAAAGCTTTGGTAGAAGCGTGTCACATGCAGGGCATAAAAGTTGTTCAAGATTTTATCCCAAAAACGGCGGCCAGGAACAGCGCATTACTATATGATCATCCGGATTGGTTCTATTGGATCTATAAAAAATATGAAAGTGGATTTCGGCCGCCAAAAATACCAGGGGTAGGTGTATTCGAAGAATGTACGCATGCCCACCTCGAACGGGTATATACAGCTCTTGAGACAGAGGGACATTTAAGAAAATTTTCCTCTTCACCAGATGTGATAAATCCAGAGTTGTGGGATAAATTGAAAAAACAATCGACACAAACGGGAGAAGATTTACTAGAGTTAATAGAAAGGGAGTTTGAGATTACGACAGCACCAGCACATTCAGATTGGATAAACGACGAACAACCTGTATGGACAGATATTACTTTTTTAAGGTTTTATTTAGATGTGGCACCAGAAGTACGTCCCTATTTGGACTCACATCAACCCCCTTATGTACTATTCGATACGATAAAATCAAATCTGTTTCCAGGAGAAGTGCCTAACCATTTACTTTGGGAGCTTTTAGAAGAAGTCATCACATTTAATTTAGTAGAGTACGGGGTTGATGGATTTAGAATAGATATTGGGCATGCTTTACCAGTGCCCTTGTTGCAACACTTGTTTCACATTGTACGAGAAGAGAAGCCGGATGCAATTTTAATTAGTGAAGAGCTTTTTAACAAAAATCATAAGAGGACGTTTGAATATGGTTACACCATGATGCTTGGTAGTGGCTGGGAGATGATGACTAGGTTGAACAAGCCGGATCTTATTGGCTATATCAAAGAGTTACCATCATTAAAGTTGCCTATATTTGCTTGTTCCGAAACAGCCGATACACCGAGAATAGTTAGTAGACCCGGTGGAGTGAAATTGGCACGGGCTATGGCAGTATTTAATCATTTTCTACCAAATGGTGTTCCGTTTATTACGACGGGGCAAGAAGTAAATGAACGACAACCGTTGAATTGTGGACTCTCAGATAATACTGGTGGGGAAAGTATCCCAAGAGCTTTTTTCAATAAAATGATCATTGATTGGAACAATCAAGGTGCTCCTGCGATGATTCACCTATTTAAAAGTTTAGATACATGTAAAAAAAAGCATCGAGACTTATTGCTCGTCGAAAATTTTTTTGTGGCAGACTCGCCTGAGGAACTGGTAATCTATGGCTATGAAAATGAAGAGCACGTACTACTCTTATGTTTAAATATAGGGGATCAAAGATCTTATGTAACACTAAACCAAATTGTTTTTTCATATTTTTCTTATGACATGATGATTCATACAGAAGAACAAATTGCCAAGCGAAGTGTTAATCATAGCGAGCTTATCAGGATTAATCCACTTCAAGCTGTCATTTTTACAGGAATGAAAAGTGTGGAGTGAGTGTTGTTCATTATTCATAGAGTCTGGTTCACACTGAAAAAAGTTCTGATTTCGTTATAGTGTACATTAACATATAGAACAAGGAAGTTAAAGGGGTACAACAATATGGATAAGACGTTTTTGAAAACGGTATTAGCGATAGCTATACCGGTTTCTTTACAAGGTGTCATTATGGCCTCACTTAATATGACAGACCAAGTAATGATTGGTCAACTAGGTGATGCATCGATCTCTGCGGTAGGTATTTCAAATAAACTCTTTCGAATTTTGCTATTTGTTTTAACAGGTATAGCCTCAGGTGTATCTATTTATGTGGCACAATACTGGGGAAGTAAAGATCGATCAAGGGTTAAGCAAGTGTTGGGCTTGGGCTTAGTCATTGGTGGCGCGATTTGTTTGCCCTTTGCCATCATGATATTCTTTTTCAACCAGCAGATAATGAGTTTGTTTACGAAGGATATGGCCATTATCGAAGCAGGAAGTATCTACTTGCAAATTGTCAGTTTAAGTTATATACCAATGATGTTAACGGTCATCTATTCAGCTGTTTTACGGAGTACACGACATGCCCAATTGCCTATGATTATGAGCGGTGTTTCTGTTGGGCTCAATGTATTATTGAATTACATGCTTATTTTCGGAAATTTTGGTTTGCCTGAATTAGGTATTCAAGGGGCTGCAGTTGGAACATTCATTGCACGAACAATTGAATTTACCATGATGCTGGCTATTATATATGTCCGTCGCCTACCAGGTGCCTATTCCATTTTGAACGTGTTTCAAATTGATAAAGTTTTAATGAAAAAATTCGCTATCACTACCTACCCCATTGTGTTAACTGAATTCTTTTGGGCAACAGGTGAAGCAACGTACGGTGTGGTTTATGGACGGATGGGAACGAGTGAGATTACAGCAATGGCTGTATCAGAACCGATTCAATTATTAAGTATTGGCTTAGCATCTGGTATTGCAAGTGCCGCTACCGTTTTAGTAGGAAATTTGTTAGGTGGCAATCAGAATGATGAGGCATTTTTATATGCCAAACGATTGTTTAAAATGGGTTTGATCGTTACGATCAGCTTATCTGGTTTGATTATTTTATGCGCAAGTGTATATGTGTCGTTGTATCAAATTTCTCCTGAAGCACATGATCTTTCCATTGCCGTTATTATTGTTTTTGCACTATTATTTTGGGTCAAAGTGTCAAATATGATTGTGGCTCATGGTGTTTTAGCTAGTGGAGGTGATACAAAATATTTGCTTGTAATTGATACGACAACGACTTGGGGATTTGGGGTACCTGTAGCATTCATATCTGCGTTTATGTTTGGGTTGCCAGTCTACTGGGTGTATTTCCTGCTTACATTAGAAGAAGTCATTCGACTGGGACTTGGATTAAGAAGACTCTATTCGAAGAAGTGGATTCGTAATTTAGTAGAACCTCAAAAAGATATAAGTGGGTAAATTCTGGACATATCCAAAAGAAAATATAGGGTCGTGGCGTGTAGATTTAAGGGCAAAATTATATAGTTGAAAGGGTGTGAACTTAGGGATAGAGGTTTGATTCCCACTTCCATATCACAGGTCAGTAAAAGCCCAGTTCAAAAAAGAGAGAAGTGCTGAATCTATTAAGACGGGGGATGACGGATGCTCGTGTCCTGATTCATTCAACTACCACTCAGTGGGGGAAGAACGAAAACTTCCACTGATTGTAGATTTGTTTTAAAAGAGATGTGGTCGCTTCAGATCCCTTATCTTCATTTAGCCTTTACAATTGAGATACCATCCTTTATAAACAACTAGGTATAGTTAAAATGCTCAGAGTACTAAGCTCTGAGCATTGTTGTCTTAATAAATTGACCGATTATTAGGTGAAGGTGGTGATAAGGTAGTTGCTGCTTTAATCTTACATGTTTTCCTCGCCTTACCGTTAGTGTAAGTGAGGACTGTTAGTCAGGTGGCGTCGAGAAGTCATCTCAATGTGTCAGCAAGCTGAAACGAGTTCACTCTTCACTTGCTTCTTTTAATCTAAAGAATGATAATATTTGGCGCGAAACTCTTTAGGAGAGAGGTTAAACTTCTTTTTGAATACTTTATAAAAGTAATTGTAATTTTGAAAGCCACAAGATTCTGCGAGATGTTGGAGATGGTAGTGTCCAAGCATAATGCGTTCGCGAGCTATATCTAAACGAAGGTCTAACGTGTATTGAATAATGCTTTTACCAAATGCCATTTTAAATAATGTAGTCGTACGAGAAACGCTTAAGTTTACGTGTTTGGCAACATCCTCAACTTTAAATGGGGTAGTGATATTTTTCTCAATAAATTGTTTCATTTGACAAGCGATAAAGAAATGACCATTAAAGGACAGTTGGTTGGATATTATACAATCGATCGTCAGGCAGAGCGCTTTTGATAAGTGATCACAGATTTCTTTGCTTTCGTCTCCACGTCTTAAATGTTCGTGGGTTAGCTGACGGAAATAAGTAATAATACCTTGGTTTAAAGGCACTTTTAGCTTGGATGGGCGTTCCATTTTTTGTGCCCATTGGTCTATCCATGCCCCCTTCAGAAACAGAAAATAATCGAAGCTATACACTCTCTTTGTCTGATCAAGTTGCACCTGGGGATTAATCATTAATCTATATGGGCGACCTGGGGGAACAATGATAAAATCCCCTGCTTTAAGCACTTCTAGGTTATCTGCATCCATTGAGGTGTATTTAGCAATTCCTTCATTCTGTATCCTGAACAAGTAACTATCCATCTTTTCTATATACATATCATATGGCTGTGTGTGTTCAGCATATCCGGCTCCTAATATGTTGTTTCTCTCATGAGAAGTATTAGACATAGACTTCATTTACCTCACGCTTTCAGTCATTTTCAAGACTTTTTTGTTATGATCGTCAGCACCACGTAACGAGAAATGAAGCTCTTCAGTCTCCTAAAAGATAAAGCGTATGACTATTGCTTGTTTTAAATGTTGCTGAATCGGATATAAATCATTCAATCTCTCCCATTACACCCTGAACTATTTAAATAGGCATTTTTCATCAGTTGCTAATAAACGCAATTTTTTCATAAGAGGTCTTAACATGACGTGAAACGATGCTCTAAGGCTGGGGGGCAATCAAAGGGTACAACAAATTGAACGAATATTTCGAAAATTATAGTTGCTTGAATGGCATTCACAACTGAATTTTCAACACAAACAATGATAAATGATCTATACTACATGGCTATTTATCATGATAACCGGCCCGGTAAAACTCCCGGCTCAAAATAGAGAAAAGCTAAATCTATTTAAGCGGGAGAGAGCGGCCGCTAATGTCCTAATTCACTCAACTCCTAATCAGTGGGAGAAGAACGAAAACTCCCATTGATTGAAGGTTCGTTTTATTTATTTTTCACTTGAATAATACTGAATCCATATGGAGACAACTCGATCTTTGACGTTTCTTTTAAAGGCTTGTTATGCCATAGATCAGTTGGTTTTTTGTTTGTGAAATCGAATGGGATCGTTATATTAATTGAATTCTTAGAGTTATTGATAGTAATGATGATTGTTTCCTTGGCATTTTTTTTGCTATACGTCATATGGTTCGTTTCATTGTTTGTTTCCAATATAGAAAATTCACCACTGTTACCAAATGCAGCGTGTTCTTTTCTTAATGAGATCAATCTCTGAACTAGCTCAAATAACTCTTGATCTTGTTTAGCTTCGTCCCACACCATACATTTTCGACAATCAGGGTCGTTTTCACCGGTTAACCCGATTTCATCTCCATAGTAAATACTAGGTGTGCCAATAAAAGAAAGCTGAAAGAGGAACAAAAGCTTAAGTTTGTCTTTATTTTCATGACACATCGTTAAAATCCGCGGTGTATCATGACTGCCAAGTAAATTAAATGCCACTTCATTTGCATTTTTGGGATAACTAATTAATACACGGGTGATTTGATTAGCAAACTCTTCAGCGTTAATGTCACCTTTTGCAATATAGCGTAATGTAGCATTCGTAAACGGATAGTTCATGACAGCATCAAACTGATCCCCTTGAAGCCAAGGTATAGCATCGTGCCATATCTCCCCAAGGATATAAGCATCTGGTTTCACCTTTTTGACAGTAGATCTAAACTCCCGCCAAAATTGATGGTCAACTTCATTAGCTACGTCTAATCTCCAACCGTCAATATCAAACTCTTTAATCCAGTATTTTGCAACACGAAGAAGATAGTCTTTTACTTCAGGATTTTCGGTATTTAATTTGGGCATTTCATGGGTAAAGGCGAACGTATCGTAATTCGGTTCAGGTAAAGGTGTAACAGGAAATCCTCTTAAATGGAACCAATCAACGTAGTTAGACTTTTCTTGATTTTTTAAAACATCTTGAAATGGGGAGAAGTAAAATCCGCTATGATTGAAAACAGCGTCCAGCATCACTTTAATTCCATGTTCATGACAAGTATCTACTAGCTTTTTAAATGTTTTCTTATCACCAAACTGAGGGTCAATTTCAAAGTAATCAATTGTGTCATACTTATGGTTCGTAGCTGCTTTAAAAATCGGGGTGAAGTAAACACCAGTAATACCAAGTTTCACTAAATGATCAATTTTGTTGATAATTCCTTGAAAATCACCACCGAAGTAATCGGTAAGGGAAGGGTCTTTGCTGCCCCATAGTAATGTGTTAGGAGGATTAAGCTTAGGATCAGCATTAGAAAATCTTTCAGGAAAAATTTGATACCAAACAGTGTTTTTGACCCATTCTGGAGCTTTAAATACGTCAATTTCATTTAAAAATGGAAAACAGAAATAAAAATTTGTATCGTTTGGAATGCTGTTAAAAAATCCCCCTTCACCATAAATTAAGCGTTCATTTTCACTATGCAATTCAAATCCATAACGGCAGCGGCCAAATTCTGGTTTCATTTCTATAAACCAATAATCAAATAGGTGATCAGAACCTTCTAATAACATAGGCTTTGAAGCATTGATCCAACGACCATTGTCCCATTCATAAGGGTCACCGTAAATTAAGTATACATTTGTTGCATCCCCTTTTTTTACACGTATGCGGATATGGAGAGTATCCTTATCATATGCATAAGCGTAATTATTTTTAGGTCTGTGGTAAATGGCTTCTTTTAACAAAATGAACACTCCTTTTATGGGATATAGTGATTAATAATCCTTTGTACGTTTGTTAACTGAGTTTTATCACAGGTAATCGTCCGTAAACCTCTTGGCCCTAAATAAAGCGAAGAGCTAAACCTTTACAGGCGGGAGATAACGGACGCTAATGTCCTGATTGAAAGTTTGCTTTATAATCTTCTTAGAGTGTAATTATGATAAATATGATTCTATAATAGGGGAAAAATTCACATATAACTATAGATTATTTAATAAAAACATATACTATTTGGCTATTGATGTGTTATATTTCTCGGTTCATTAGATTTTTAACTCTCAATAGAAAAAAGAAAAAGGGCAGTAAGCCGCCACCTGAAAACTTAGATGTTGAAAAGTTTAGGTGGGGGATTACTCCCCTAAAAGTCCATATAGAACTCTTGTAGGTAAAACTCACAATTAACTTTTTGGACATGTGGCTATGGACTAACAGTCAGGTCGCACTGATTGAAAGCTCGTTTTATTCCTGGCGTCTATATTCTCCAGGTGATATCCCATACTTCTTTTTAAATACTCTATGAAAATAGGGGTAAGTGCCAAAACCACAGTTTTCAGCTATATGCTCCAGTGTCATCGTCGTATATTTCATTTGATTAATCGCTGTAGATAACCGTATGTCTACAGCATATTCGATGATTGTTTTACCAACACAGCTTTTAAACAGATGGGCAGCTCGAGAGACACTCAGATCCGCAGATTGTGCTACATCTTCCACCTTAAATGTGTTCGTAGCATGCTCTTCAATATATCGTAGCATTCGTGTGACTGGATAAGGGCGGCTGACCAATGAGGCTGTTTCATGAACAGCACGTTCGAGTGATAAACAGAGTGCTTTTAGTAAGTATCCAGAGAGTTCCTTATCTTCTTCGCCTGACGGTCTACGTTCTTCAACAATTAGGTGTCGCCATAATGCAAGCAGTTTTTCATCTAAGTTAATTTGAGAGAAGGTTGGTTTCTCAGAACGTTTCCACCATTCATCGATCCAAGTGCCTTTACATATTAAATGATAGTCCCCGCTATTTTGGCTGCCTGCAATTGTTATTTCATAAAGATCTCCAGGTCTTGTTAATAGGAGGCCACCTTTTTTGAGAGGCATCTTTCTATTATTAACAACAATTTCGCAAAATCCTTCTGTTTGTAAGCGGATAAGATAACTCGATAATTCGGATTTAGGTTGGGAATAACCTTTTGTGTGATGGGAATAACCGCAAAAACCAATATGCATCGTCATAAGTTAAGCCTCCCCTTTCTGAACTGATTCAGAACCCTTACACCCATAGCTTAATGCATTCAATAGAAAGACTAATACGGTTTTTTCATTAGCCTCGTATAGTTAGTGTAGCTCAAATTTTACTAGCTAGATATAGCTTATTTGGTCTGAATGATTGAAAGGGTACTAGTTGTTCAATGACAGACTGTACAAGTTTGTACTTTAATAGTTGTTTTTACGAAGAGATTTATCTCTCTATTTTGAAGCGGGAGTTTACGGACGGTTTTCTGTGATAAATGGTAAAAAGGCTGTTGAAAAGAAGCCTTTAACAGCCGGAGTACACAAGAGGGGGAGTTATACAGAGATCATGAACTCCTTTGTCGTATACTGACTATATCGTTACGTTCAATTTTTCAGCCGTTATTTTTTCTTTTCCTCTAACACTTTTTTTAACGGTTCTTTATACTTTGACGAGACGAGGATATACAAAAAGTCCTTTTCTTTAATTTCTGTTTCACCGTATGGCGTAATCAATGTTTCGTCCCTTACAATGGCACTAATATTCGCTTTTTGTGGAAAGGATATTTCGTGTAATTTTTTTCCTACAATAGCTGACTGCTTCGTCGTTTTAAACTGGATCATTTCTGCATTTGCTTTCCCCATCGAAATAAGTTCAATGGAATGGTGTGGATTGTCTTTGACAGGCCCAGTAAGCTTTAATTTTTCTGCTAAATAGGTAATACTAGAGCCTTGAATGAGCGTAGATGTTAAGACGATAAAGAACACCACATTAAAGAAGAGTTGGGAGTTTTCTAACCCGGCTACAATAGGGAACGTCGCAAGTACGATTGGCACAGCTCCACGTAAACCTGCCCATGAAAGGAATAGCTTTTCTTTCAGTTTGTATGACATTCCCATTGTTGATAAAAAGACAGCAGCTGGACGGGCAATGATCATAAGTATAAATGATAATAGCAGGCCATTCAAAATCACAGTTGCGGTGAAAAGCTGACCAGGGAATACGAAGAGACCGAGAATGATGAACATAAGGATTTGTGCCATCCAAGCGAAGCCTTCGTTAACTTGGAAGATGGCGTAACGGTACGTTAATTCAGAATTACCTACAACTAATGCGGCAGCGTAAACAGCGAGAAAGCCACTTGCTTCAACATATGAAGCAAGGCTGAATGTGAGTAACGCAAAGGCGACAGCAAACAGTGGGTAAAGGCCACTAGATTCTAATTTAATTCGGTTTATTGACCAAGAAGCCACTTTCCCTAGTAACAGACCAACCCCAAGACCGACCCCCATTTGCCAAAAAAACGCAGGTATCAACGTCCATATACTCGTATCCGGGTAACGTATAAGCTCAATAAATGAGAGTGTCAAAAAGACAGCCATGGGATCATTTGCACCTGATTCTGCCTCAAGTGTAGCGCCCATTCGAGCTTTAATGTTACGTTCCTTTAAAGTAGCAAAAACAGCAGCCGCATCTGTAGAGCCAACGATGGCACCGAACAAAAAGGCTTCAAGGAAAGTCACATCAAAAATCAAATAGGCAGCAAAGCCAATGATACCTGAGGTGAACAGCACACCGAGTGTGGCAAGAGAAATAGCAGGTAAGGCGATAGGACGCACAGTGGACCATTTCGTTTGCAGACCACCTTCAAATAAGATGATGATAAGGGCAAAAACACCAATTGTTTGTGCCATTTGTGGATTGTCAAAATAAATAATCCCAAGCCCATCACTACCAATCATCATCCCCACAAGAATAAATAATACAAGGGCTGGAACTCCCAAACGATTAGAAAACTTTGCAACGAGTACACCACTAATTAAGATAAAAGCGCCTAGAAAAATGAACGCTTCAGTCGAGAATGTTTCTAAAAACAATTGGCACCCCTCCCTTCTTCAGAATTAAAGGTCACTATAAATTAACGTCTAGTTCAATCGGATTAAATCGGTCGGCATCAATGTACCGTCTTGTTTCTGCAGGGGTAGATTGATGGAAGCGTTTTTGAATAAGTGAAATGGCGATCCCTTTACGATAGGCGTGATATCCAAAGGTCTTTCGTAATGTATGTGTTCCAATGTTATCTTTTATCCCTGCTTGTCGGGCAACTTCTTGAATCATCCGGTACGCTTGTTGCCTAGTAATGGGAGCCGAGCCTTTCTTTGATTTAAATAAAAAATCGTCTGATGTATAAGCAGTGTGAGAAAGGTGAAGCTTAAGAGCATCTTTCACACGAGCATTCAAAAATATCGTGTTACCACGAATGCTAATAAAAGATGTTAATGTCTCTCCTTCAATCAACATATCGCCAAATGTGAGGGGGAGCATCTCACTAATACGTAATCCGGTATTAATGCCGAGTACAAATAAAAGGTGGTCCCGTGTTGATCTTAGCTTAAGGAGTTTTTTCATTAACCGAATTTTTCGGACATCTTTAATCGGGTGAACGTATTCCATCGTGTCCTCCGTCTATATAATGTGTCATAACTCTACTTTAACATATTGTTATGTAACTTTAAAAATAAAATGCTCACTCATTATAATGAGTATCAGATTGTCGAGAAACCCCATGCTTTATTCATAGCTTGGGGTTTCTCTGCTTTTCATCTTATAAGGTCTCTGATGTAGAGATAAATACAGAAAGCGAATCACCTCGTAGCTAGCTGAGAGAGGTGGTTCGCTTTCTTTTTGGTGTCCTGAACTGTAGCAATCATAAATTTATCTGCTCGAAGTACTATTTCATTATACTTAAAATATCTGAATGATCAGACTTATTAACATAGAAAGATTTAAATAATGAGAGAAGTTGTGTCAATCCACACAAAAAGCTGTGAGGTCAGAAACGGACTCACAGCTTTGAAGTGATGATGTAGTATTGAAACTCTACTGAGCCTCACCGACAACAGTAAAACGCTCATTAATATGCTCTGGATTCTCAATGTTATCGACAATGGCAATGGCATAATCTGCATAACTAATATAGCTATTTCCTTGTGAATTTAAAATCACATGGTCTTTCCCTTTTTCATAGGAGCCAGTGCGTTTACCATTAGGGTCGAAAAAGCCAGCAGGGCTTACAAATGTCCATGTAAGACCTGTTTCATTCAATAGCTCATTAAAGGCAATTCGCATATTGGAAGCGGTGGCCATTGCTATCTCTGGGAAATCTGGTGTATCAATAAGTTGTGTTTGCATGTCTTCATCTACATACAGTGTTCCCGCTCCGCCAACAATGATTAAACGAGTGTCAGGAGCTCCTTTAAAAGCGTTATTTAATACTCTTCCTGCTTCAATATGTTGTTCTTCCTTGCCATGTGGAGGGTTGAACGCATTAACGACAACATCGAAGTTTTTAATGTCCTCGGTTGTGATATCAAAAATATCTTTCTCAACAACATTTACATCAGGTTCTGTCACTTTTGATGGATTTCTTACAAGTGCTGTAACAGTGTGTCCTCTATCTAACGCTTCTTTCATAATGAGACTGCCAGACTTCCCACTAGCACCAATAATTGCAATTTTCATGTACATAGTACCTCCTTGAGTTTTTTGAAAGTAGCATAAAAGTGTGGTTTGACATCATGTTACACATGGAATTTATAGAATTAGGATGTCTACCAAACTCATATACGTTTTGTAACTTTTATAGTTACAGTTTAGTTTGAAAAATAACCTCACTAAAAAGGAGGTCTAGTAACTATTGTAGTTACAAGTTGTGATTCTGTCAATTGCTTTGACTTATGTGTTAGCTAATTCTTTAACTACATCAGCTAATGTCTGATTAGCTAATTCTTGTTCCATTGCTTGCTGAACGCGCTCAAACGTTTTATCGAGAGTTGCTTGAATGCGGCTTCCTACCTCACAATTAGGGTTTGGTTTGTTATGAATAGCAAAGAGCTCATCCTGTGTTTGCACCGCTTTGTAGACCTCTAATAATGTGATATTCTCTGGTAATTTCCTTAATTGGGCACCAGGTTGACCAGGTCTAGATGTCATTATGCCAGCTTTTTTTAGCGAGCTGCTGAGTCGTCTCACAACGACAGGGTTAGTATTGACACTACCTGCAATAAAATCAGAAGACATTGGTTTCTCCTGTTGTGTTGCAACAAGAGCTAATATATGAATCGCGACTGACAAGCGAGTATTTATCATGTTATCACCACCATGTCATCATCTTAGTGACGGTTTCCGATTTTGTCAATCCACATGGCTATGAGAATGTAAATTAGGAGGTTTAGTTTTGACGGAGAAATAGAGGTGCCATTTCCCTTTAAGTTGATTAAAGAAACATTGTTTGTTTTCATAAGGGCTTCTGCGGTAATGTACAGAGCTAAGTGTTCACCATCTATTTTTCATAGCTTCAAGGTAGAAAATACCGTTTGGCGCCAATATACCTCGGCTTCCAGTAAGGATTGTCCATACTCGTTATAATCACGCCTTTTGAAGAACTGTTGTGAATAAATTTATTATTGCCAATGTAGATTCCTGCATGCGAGGGACCAGGCTGATACGTTTCAAAAAAGACAACATCACCCGGCTCTGGCACAGAGACTGATTCACCTTCATTCCAATATTCACGATGTGTCCGAGAGATAGTTATCCCGTTTTGCTTAAAAACATAGTGAATAAAACCACTACTGTCAAAGCCCTCAGGTGTTGTACCGCCCCAAACGTAAGGAGAACCAAGTAACCCTTTAGCATCGCTAATTAAACTGTCCGGATTAACAGTTCTGGTGGTGTGTTTCGTATCATTTTTCTCTAAACTTTTCATTTCTATTAAACCTGTATTCAGTGTTGTGTATATTTTTGGGTTCTCCATGTATAGGCATTTGTTTTCGTGGGTGTCATAATCGTTGATTGTAAGTTGACTGATGTTCTGGCTCACTAAGATGATAAAAATTAAAGTCGCCTTCATCATATTTGTCTATACACTCCTTTTTGTCCCCCACTTGTTTGAATGAAGAAGTAGTTCGCTAATCTTCATATTTTCTTCAAAAAACAGCACTATAGTAAATGATGTCCGTCATCATTATCATTATTGGCTATTTATATTTTAAGTATGTGGACCAATTTCTAATACATCATGTACTTGTAAAAGCAACTTATTCATTGGTTTACCACTCCAGAAGGGCATTTCTGTGCAGGCTCACCTTCAGCTAAATGAGGTTGGGTCATAACTGGCTATCATTCATTCTTAAAGTATTAAATGGTTTTTAAGGTGGTGAGGTGATGGGGCAAGGGTGTTCCTATATGAGTTTGTAGCGTACTGTAGTCGTTTAAGAAAAAGTTGACGGCTGATACTGAACTATGAAAACAAACGTGTACAAAAAATTGAAAAGAAGCGCGATGTTTTCGGGTAATTAGTTGCAAGGCAAAGCTAAAGTGACCACTGAGGAATATGTTGTTTTCTCTCTAGTCTTTAAAAAATTCACTATTTGAAGGATTGTTTTATCAGTTGTTATTTATGAAGTGAATAATGGCTTATTCTACTGTTAATAAAAGGTACAAATTAAATGAAGGAGGAATGACAATGGGTAAAAAAAGAAGGTTAACCTTTGTTACTTTAACATTACTACTTATCATGTCGGCATGTGCAAACCCTAACGAGGAGGTAAGTCCTGACGAAAAAAACGAAAATGAAACTCATGATATGGAACAGAATAATAAGCAACAAAATGAGATGGATGTAAATGATCATGGCCATCATGAGGATCAGCATCATGAGTTTGCTTCACCTCCTGATAAAATGAATCCTTTGGCTGATGAAAGTGTGCACCATGCACAAACCAAAAATGTGACGAGACTTGATACAGAATCTGAACTAACTATGTCCCTCTATGTGTCACAGCTTATTTGGCCAGCTACTCATGATGAAAATCGCCCTAATACAGTGATTCTCGCACCACTTGATGATTGGCAAAAAGCGCTTGTAAGCACAACATTAATTCATCATCCTAATGATGGGCCAATTTTATTTATGGAAGATGGTCAAATTGAAGAAGGGGTAGCTCAAGAAATTGAAAGACTTCAGCCTAAAGGAAATAATGAAGGGGTTGAATTGATGGTGATAGGGGACATGTCTGAAGAGACACGCTCTCAGCTGGAGACTTACCGCATTGAAGAGCTTAATGCGGACAATAATGCCGCTTTTGCTGCAAAGGTTGATCAGTATTTTTCAGACATTATTCAAGAGACACCGAATGCTGTTTTGATCGGTTCCTCTGAGGAAGACGCTCAGCACTATACAGTGATTGCCGGTAATTGGATTGCCCATATGAATGAGTCTTTACTATATGTAGACGCAAATGGCTTACCCGATGAAACACGAGAAGCACTTGAAAAACGAGGTGGCGAAGCGGCTATGTACGTACTAGGAGATGAAGAGGCCATCAGTGACGAAACATTGACTGAATTGGCTGAATTTGGGGAAGTAGAGCGTATAGCAGGTAACACTCCTGAACAAATGGCTATTGAATTTGCAAAATATCGTGATGAAGATACACATGTGGGGTGGGGGCAAACAACCCCAGGTCATGGCTTTAGTTTTGTGTCAGCTGACAAGCCGGAGATGGCCATTGCAGGGGCTTCCTTAGGCCATTTAGGGAAACATGCGCCACTTATTTGGCTAGAAAATAATAAGATAAGTGATGACCTTTTTGACTATTTAGCTGAAGTAAGGCCCACATTTGAAGATAACCCTATGGCTGGTCCTTATAATCATTCGTATTTATTAGCTGACCAGACGATGGTGCCTTTTCAAGTCCAAGGAATTTTAGACGAAAAGCTTGAAATTTCCGGAGCACACGGGGATCATTAAAATAAGGTATGAAGGCTCAATCTACAAGAGAGAGCCTTTTTATTAAGCGTGAAACATCAAAAGGAACTTGTTTGACAGAAAATAAAAGGAGGACATATGAATGACAGGAAAAAATATTTTAATCGTTGATGATGAAGGTGAAATGCGTCTATTAATAAAGCTTTGTCTAAGTAAAGAAAATTATACGACACTAGAAGCTACTAATGGCTTGGAAGCGTTAAACATTATTAGAGAGAACGATATCCACCTTGTATTATTAGATATTATGATGCCGCAAATTGATGGATTTGAATTGTTAAAAGCGATGAGAGAAGAACTTGATAAGCGTACACCTGTCATTCTTATATCAGCATTAGGGGACACTGACAGGGTGGTTAAAGGCTTACAATTAGGTGCCGATGACTACATTGTGAAACCATTTGAGCCAAAGGAATTGGTAGCTAGAATCACGTCTGTCATTAGAAGGTCCTTTATTCAAAGAGACACTGATTATTCGTTTGAAATAGCAGGGATACATTTTTTTCCTAATAAATATGAGATCACATATAATGATAAATCAATGGTAATGACAAAAAAAGAGTTCTCGATTTTACAACGTCTCGCTTCTAATCCAGGTCGAGTTTATAGTCGAGAACAGATTTTAGACCTTGAATGGGACATGGGCTACGATGGGGATTTACGAACAGTAGATGCTCATATTAAAAATATCCGGGAAAAGTTGAAAAGTGAAGGATATAATAAAGAAATTATTGAGACGGTATGGGGAGTCGGTTATAAGGTGATAGAAGATGATAAACACATTGATTAGGGCGGTGAAACAAAGCCTTGCGAAGAAAATCACGACATGGGTGATGGCTGTATTGATGGTGCTCGTTCTTTTAATAGTGGGTGGTGCTCATTGGATAACGACAAATTTCTATCAAGAGCATCTTGAGAATGAAGTGGAGGAGCGGTTACGTGCTCATGCAGAAATTCTTTTAGCAGAACAGCGGGGAGAGGATATTTATCACTACTTGAATCAATTAGAATCTGGTAAAAATAGTTATTTGATTATGACAGATAGTGAAGGACAGCTGGTTTTTGCTACAGATAATGTGTTAACTGCATTTATAGAAGATTATTTAGAGTTTATCGAGACAGCTAAAGGGAGGCTTGAGACTGAGGACGAAGACGTGGTGATAGACGAGGTAAAGATGCAAATGGCATTCCATATTCCTCATGTGTGGGGGGCGGCTGTCATTCGCAATGATGAAGGGGAAGCCACGGGGTATGTGTTTATTGATCAAGATACCGAAGAGTTAAACAGTGCTCGATTAAAGCTCCTACTTCTTTTGGTCGTGATGGGAGCGATAACGTTGGGGGTTGGTTACGTCCTAGTTTCATATTTAACCCGCAAAATATCAAATCCTCTAAATGAAATGAGTCAACGTACTGAAGATATTGCTAAAGGAGATTTTGATATTGAGCTGCATGTGACTGGTAAAGATGAAGTAGGTAGGCTTGGTGAAAATATTCGACAAATGACAATCCAATTAAAAGAGTTTAGAGATTCAAGAAGGCAATTTATTTCTCATATTTCCCATGATTTAAGAACGCCAATTACGTATATTAAAGGCTATTCAGCATTAATGAAAGATGCTACTCAGGTAGAACAGGAAGACTGGCGGCGACACCTCAGTGTCATCTATGAAGAAGCCAAGCGGATGGAAAATCTGGTCAGTGACCTCTTCTTGTTAACTAAATTAGAAGAAGGGAAAATTCAATTAGAAGTGGCGCCACTATATGTTAGAAGCTGGCTGGAAGCTCTGATTGAAAGTCGAGCAATCATGTTCGATCAAAAAGAAATTACAGCGTCCTTAGCTATCGACCCTAATCTGGAAAACACTACTGTGATGCTAGACTCGTTTAGAGTGGCTCAAGCATTAATAAATTTATTAGAGAATGCGATTCGTTTTACGCCTGTGGGCGGGAAGATCTGCTTAGCGTGTTATCTAGAAGAAGATAACGTTGTTTTTAAAGTCACTGATACAGGTGAAGGTATGGATAAAAAGACAACAACCTACATTTGGCAAAGGTTTTATAAAGGTGATCCATCACGAAGCCGTAGCAATGGAGGGACTGGTTTAGGTTTGGCCATCGTTAAGCAAATTGCTGAGGCGCATGATGGTTCTGTAGATGTGACAAGTGAACCGGGGAAAGGCTCAAGTTTTTATATGTACATAAGAGCGAAGTGACGCTCTTAGTAGGTGACCAAATAAGCGAGCTCAATAAAAAACATTCATGGAACTGAAACGAAGATCAACTGGCTGTCTTGAGAGAAAATCAACAAACTGATTAGTATTAAAATGAAGACACCCAACGAGAAAACAGCATTATCACTAGGACAGGTACTAATCATTTTTCAGTCATGAGTTAGCTGGTTGGGTCCTCCTTTAATGACGTGTGATTTTTTCGTTTAATGGACGGCATTTTCGGATAATAAAACAAGTACATAGGACAGGAAGGAGATAAATGTTGGCTCAAACTAATTATGTGAGGTTAATGACAGACAACATTAAACGGTTATATTAAACTTTATCTTCCCTGTTTTGATGCCTGTTTAAAAGAAAGCGAAATGAACATGTGGTTGAGTGTGTATACGTTCTTGATCGGCCATGTGTTGAAGTGTGTTCGCACCCCAAACAAATATTAGAATGATGAAGACCATATACTCATGAGATCATTCTGATTTATGATTTCAATACAAGAAGTACGTTCATAGTCATTATTAAAGCGAGCTAATATTCTGATTCACTCAACGACAAATCAGTGGGAAAAGAACGAAAACGCCATTGATTGAAGGTAGGTTTTATGTGTAAGAAGAGTGCCGTAAAGTAATGGTGTAGCATGGGGGGAAATTAGGTTCTTTACAAAAGGAGAAGCCTAGTGGTATTAAACATTTGTTTAAGTTTAAGTCGGACTCGCAACATTATATGGCAGTGTCCTTATTCAATGTTTATGATCCGTGGTCAGTCTTTAAACTTTTTTCATATTTATCTCCTAAACTCACAGTTATAATCAGCTTTTGAGGAGGATCATTATGGAGAACGCACATCACTTGATGCTTATAAATACACATTTAACGTGTACGTTCAGTCGACATCAGACTGTTCGTCTGCCCTACGCACTCAGAAAGAAACTTCCATTCCTACAAAGGGAGTCTGTCTCGGTTATTTTTGGTGATAATCGCGATGAAATAAAAATTGTTCGTCCTGGGCCTGAATCGTATCATAATGAGATGAGCGTAAACAAAAATGGGACAATCCGAATTCCCTCAGAAATTAAAAAATTTATGAGTATTAAAGAGGAAGATGAGCTGTCCATTTTTTTGTTTCATGATCATGAAGGATTGGTCCTTTACAGGTCCCAATAGTGGATGATGCCTCCAATTCTTGTCAGATGATCTGACTTGTTTGTAAGCTACGGGTAATCTAACAAAAAACCCCTAAAGACTCTTTGCTTTTTCCGAAGGGTAAATTAGAGACGCTTTTACAGGCAGGGGGCATTGTATTGGATAGATCAAATGTCATAAAAGAAATTTATTGGTTGCGGGCTATAGCGTGTCTTGCGGTCGTGTTAACTCATAGTATTACGACAACGTTATCTCATTATGTGGATACAATGAATCAATTAGAAGAATATCTATTAATTGCTTTAAGATTTATTTTTCTATTTGGCACCCCTGCTTTTGTTTTTATTTCGGAGTTTTTGCTTTCCTATTCTTATTCCAATGGTGTACCAAAAGGTTTTTTTGTAAAGCGGATTAAGTTTTTGTTAGTCCCTTTTATTTTTATGGGCGTTGTTTTCGCTACTATAACGACGAATATAGGCGGTTCATTTACTAATCAGGTCATTCTAAATCTCTTTATGGGAGGCTATACAGGTTATTTTGTTCTTGTCATTTTTCAGTTTTATGTGTTACATGTGTTGATAGAGAAGCGTTTACAGGTATGGTCGCCACGATTAGTGTTGGTAGGTTCATTTATCATAAATGTGGCTTATTTGTCATTCTTTCACTTTACTCCACCCCCAGCCTCTGGGCTAGGTGAGTACTTTTGGCAGAGAGGTCATTGGCTACCTGTCTTCGGTTGGTTGTTTTATTTTACAGCTGGCTATTACAGTGGTAAGCATTACCACATCCTCATAGAAAAATTAAAGCGTTATAAACAGTATGTGTACGTGCTCCCATTTCTCATTACTGTGCCCATTTTCGGACTCGTTCGCATCGACATATTATCTGTTGTCTCCTCAAAAAGAATTGATTACGTCCTGTTTACGACAGCAGTTATAGCGTTTATTTTACTTATCGCATCCCAAGTGAATAAGACGCCTTCACTTATACTCATCATTAGCAAATACTCTTTTAATATTTATTTGTTGCACACGGTCTTCCTTCATTTTATGCCTCAAATAAATCTTATACATCCTTTTCTGTACTTAATTATTGCGACGGTAGCATGTATAGGATTGTCTATCTTAGTTGTTAAATTAACATCAATTCTCCCATTTAGGAGTTATTTATTCGGGAAGACGCTACCTGTCCCGTTAAACACTTGGTCACCTTTAGATTGGAGAAAACAGGAGCAAGTATCAGGTAGTCTTAAAAATTTAAACGGTTTAAAGCGATCAGCTTGGAACACGAAACGTTAATTTAAATGTTTCGTGTTTTTTGTCACAGATAACTGTCCGTAAACCTCTCGGCTCAAAATAGAGAGGAGAGTTAAATCTATTAAGGTGTAGCTAACGGCCGCACATATCCTAATTGAAGGTTCATTTTATGTGAAACGATGTTATCCTTATTACATATTAGTAACTTACTAGAAATAACGAGTCATCTTATAAATAACGAAGATTTAGGAGGCTTAGCACATATGCAGTTCACCCACGTAAAAATTGAAGTCCTTATGCCAGAAGGATACATCGCATTATTGAGAAATAAATTAAATGAAGCAGCTGTCATTACGCAAGGGAATTATGATCATGTTATCTCATATTCCCATGTTCATGGTTATTGGAGACCGTTGGAAGGTGCTGTACCATTTGCAGGGAAAGAAGGGGAAATCTCTCACGGAACAGAGTGCCTTGTCACATTTAAAACCCACTGTAACAACGTGCCAGCTGTTAAAGAAATCATTGAAAACATCCACCCTTATGAGGAGCCAGTTTATCATGTGATTCCCCTGATGGACGTGTGATCTTTTATTAAAAAGAAGGTTTTTAAATGTTAAGGAAGAATATTAACTATATACTTACGTTGCTAAAGTAATTAGTAGTCATTCAGAATACTCGCTAACTGAACTAGATATGAGGAGGAGACGAATGGCGATGAAAAACCACTATTCTGAAATAGATGATGCTATTCTGTATATGAAGCAACACTTAGACGACCCTTTGTCCTTATCGCATTTAGCCCGTCATATTTCCTACAGTCCCTATCATTTTTCACGCCTCTTTAAGCAAAAAACAGGTCTATCCCCAATCTACTATGTGGCATCATTACGCATGCAAAAAGCCAAAGATCTCTTATTGCGAACAGACTTAACTATACGTGATATCGGTTTAGAAATTGGACAGCAGAGTCTTGGCACGTTTACTACACGTTTTACTCAACGAATAGGTCTATCTCCTTCTCGTTTTCGTAAGACAGCGCACGAAGCGCCAAGCCATCTTGAAGCACTAAGCAAGCTGTCTAACTGGTCAACGTCATCGATCAATTATGTAGGAGAATACGCTGATATGACAGGGACGGTGAGCACATCAGAACCTTTTAAAGGGATCATTCTCATTGGCCTTTTTCCGAAGCCTATTCCAGAAGGGAGACCGCTTTATGGCACACTCATCTTAGACCGAGGAAACTTCCGGTTTACACAGGTTAAACCCGGTAGATATTACCTTATGGCTACGTCTGTGTCGTGGGGGATGACTTCCATTGATTACATGCTTCCTTATCAAACCTTACGAACAAGAACCAAATACCCTATTACGGTCAAGCCGTTTTCTTCTATCCCCCATCAAGATGTAATGCTTTACCCACCTAAACTGGACGATCCACCCATACTAATTTCCCTTCCCTTACTGATGAAGAGCTTTTTGAGTCGACTTCATATATAACACGAACCTTCAAGGAGTGGACGCTTTCGTACTTCTACCACTGATTGGACGTTGCGTGAGTCAGGACATTAGCGCTCGTGATAAAGCAATCTATAAGAAATTTACGAAAACAGATTCTGATATGATTAAGGGAAATAACGTTAAAACACGAAAGGGGCACATGTGATGAAATCAGACTTTCATAATTTTCTCGAATCATTTAATCACGCTTTTGCAGCACATGATATCTCATCGATAGCAAATGGTTTAGCTGAGAATGTTGTATGGCGGATGGTCGGTGAGAAAGAAGTTAAAGGGAAAGAAGAAGTCATTAGATTTTTAGAGAACATGAAAAGTGACACAACGTATCGCCTCACGATCGACACGGTAATTACCCATGGGACCACAGCTGCTGTTAATGGGTTGATAGAAGGAACAAGTCCCTCGGGCAATGTGACAGCTTACGAATTTTGTGACATTTACAAGATGAACAAGCATAAGGGTGGGAAAATAAAAGAGCTGACTTCGTTTGTTATTGAAAAGAAAGACGAGTGAATGACAGTGAGTAACTGCTGTGTCACTTTGACATGTAATAGAGAAGTTAAATCATATATTTGACGGTCCTTACAAAAAAGCAATAACTTCAATATATCGGTTTGTCTTGACGGTTAAACGCAGCGAATCGCTAGTAGAGAAAAGGCTATTAAAGGAGGTGCTCCAATGGGCAAGGTTGTCGTTGATATGTCTATGTCGCTGGATGGATTTATTGCCGGAGTAAATGATAGCCCAAAAGAGCCACTAGGTGAAGGTGGAGCGGTTTTGCAACAGTGGCTGTTTAATGGTCAATTGGAAAGTAGGCATAGTTCATTTTTCAAAATGAATCGAATTAGTAGAGAGGTGTTTGATAAATCAGTCGATTCTACAGGAGCTATTTTAACGGGGAGACGAACCTATAATGTGGTAGGCGGGTGGGAAGGTAACCATCCTGCGGGAGTTCCAGTAGTCATCTTGACACATCGTCCACCAATAGCACCGCCAGAAGGGAACACACCTATATCATTTGTCACGAGTGGGGTTGAACGTGCAGTACGGGAGGCAAAAGAAAAGGCAGGAGGAAAAAATGTGGGTGTGGCCGGTGCCAGAACAGCCCAGCAATGTTTGGCAGCGGGGCTTGTTGACGAATTGCATATCCATCATATTCCTGTTTTGTTGGGGGAAGGTACCCGATTGTTTACGTCCCTTTCTGAACGCATTCCCTTAACGGTTAAAGAGACGGTTAGTGATCGGAATGTGACTCATGTCCTGTATTCAGTTGAGAGAGTAGGTGTAGCTTATGATTAAAGCAGTCTTGCAATGTACCCTATTTGTTCATGATCAACAGGAGGCTAAAGTGTTTTATACGGAAAAATTAGGGTTTGTCGTACGTGCTGATGAAGAATTCTCTCCAGGATGGCGTTATGTGACGGTTTCACCGGCAGATGACAATGAAACGGTATTAGAATTCGTTCAAGCTGAGACCCCGGAAGAAAAGAGTTTGGTTGGAAAGCAAGCCGATAGCCAAGTGATAGTCATGTTTGAAACGGATAATATAGAGGAAGACTTTGCGAACATGAAAGCTCGCGGTGTCATTTTCCATGGGGTCCCTCAATCTGTACCGGGGGAAAAGGGGTTGGGTTTGAGGACTTATATGGTAACAAACTCAATATCTTTGAACCTGAAAAAAGAAGGGGATATCGATGAGGAACGTGATTTTGTCAATGGCCGTATCATTAGACGGATATATTGAAAGTACGAATCGAGATATCTCCTGGCATGTATGGGATGCGGACATGCAGGAGTATATGTCTGATTTTTTAGAAACAGTAGATACACTCCTTTATGGACGTACTGCCTATGAATTGATGATAAATCATTGGCCAGCCGCAGAGAACGCTGGCGGAAATACAGCGGAAGATCGAGCTTTTGCACAGAAAATGAATAAATTAAATAAAATTGTATTCTCAAGAACGTTAAATAAGGTAACCTGGAATGCTAGGCTCGTAAAGGAGAAGGCAGTAGAAGAGTTACTCAGGCTGAAAAGGGAGCCAGGAAAAGATATGGTTTTATTTGGTGGGGCAAATATCGCTGAGACATTTATGAGAAATGGGGTTATTGATGAATATAGACTCATTGTCAATCCAGTTGTTTTAGGGAGTGGAAACCCACTATTTAAGACAGAAATACGAGGGTTAACGCATGTAAAAACTAAAGGTTTCAATTGTGGTAATGTTTTACTTATTTATCACAGATAACTGTCCGTAAAACTCCCGGTTCAAAATAGAGAGCAGAGCTAAAGCTATTTTGGAGGGAGATAACGGACGCTAATGTCAACGACCAATGGTAAAAACCCCCGCTGGTTGAAGGTTCGTTTTATGAAAATTGACATATGGTAGGCTAACAAGGTTGAAAAAAACATAAACAGTCACTTGTACGTTTGTACGTTCATAATAAACTAACCAAAATAAAGGTGGAGGGTGAATCGTGATGATTTTAGGTATAAACCCGTATTTGATATGTAACGGCAATGCAAAAGAAGTTGTGTCATTTTACGAAAAAGCATTGGCAGCTGAAGTACTTGGTGTTATGACATTTGGAGATTTACCAGATGATGCTGGTATGCCTGTATCTTCTGACGCAAAGGAGCGTGTTATGCATGCGCATCTTAAGATTGGGGAGTCAGATTTAATGCTATCTGATAATTTCCCTGGTCAACCCCATACAGTAGGGACGAATGTGACAGTGGCGATAAATGTAGACGCCCCTGTAAAAGCAGAAGAGGTTTATTCAAGTTTGATAGAGGGAGGGAAAGACATTATGCCAATGCAAGCGACACAATTTAGTCCTGCCTACGGCCAATTAATAGATAAATATGGTGTCACTTGGCATATTTCAACACAGGTACCAGAAGATAGATGATGTAAGAACGCCCGCCTTAAGTAACCTTTTATCTAGTCTAATAAAGTTGTTATTCAATCAACGTAATATGACCATGGCCCCATTTTATGGGTCATGGTCTTTTTGGGCATCTCAATGATGACTCATTTGTGCCCTTCACATCCACGGGATCGAGATATGATAGGAGAGCAATATCTTACGTTGTTCTTATGTGAGTACATTTTAAAGTTTTAGCAGGTAGAAGAATCCGATCAAATTGTATTCCCAGATCCGTTTATCACAAATAAGTGTCCGTAAACCCTCCCGAATCAGCTATTTAAGCGGGAGCTAACGGGAGCTCGTGTCCTGATTCACGCAACGACCAATCAGTGGAAGAAGACCCTAATTGAAGGTTCGTTTTATAAAATAAACCATTTATATGACAGGAATATATAAAATCCAACATTTTTAAGAAAAAAAGAGTACTAATTAAAAGAAAGAAAAAGGGAATAAAAGGATTTTATATAGGATTAAACGTACTCTTTTTTCTTTTTAGAGTCAATAATAATGGGGGTATTTGGTAATGGTTTGTTAAAATAAGTCTGAAAGTACCTGGAAGAGCATGTGATATATGTACTAATGACAACCTTTAATGGGATATATTATGATGATCCTGTGAATCTTTTCCTAGTTCTAAATCGTACTTATAATTAACTACAAAAAAGGAGTGGATGAAAATAGGAAATCAAGATGCTACTTACCAACTTGAGAGATTTTCTAAAACACAAGCAGAATTTGACGAACACTATGAAAAAGATCTTCAACCAATAGCAGAAAAGCTGGAGGAAGAGAGACAAAAAACGATGTCTTTAGCCAAAGAACAGGCGAAAAAACTCATTATACCTGCCCTGGTAGCTCTTGCCATGATCATTTTCTTTGATGGTATTAGAATCTATGTGATGGCGGCATTGGCTGCATATGGCGCGTATTTGTTTAAGGATGTTTATGAGCAAAGAAAGAAAATGCGAGTCAAGATAAAAGAACAACTTCTTACCGCACTTATTCAATTCCTTAATCCTAATTTTACGTACAAACCGAAGAGCTATGTACATCGCAATCAATTTATAAAATCAAATATTTTTAAAGATGACCCGAATCGTTATTCTGGTGATGATTTAATAAAAGGTTTTGTAGGAAATGACGATGTTGATGCTAATGGTATTAAAGGAACGAAAACGGAGCTGTCGTTCTCAGAGATTAAAGCCGAGAAGGTAGAAAAATATAAAGACAAAAATGGGAAAACGCAGGAACGGGTTACGACCATTTTCCAAGGCATGATCTTTGTTGTAGATTTTAATAAGGATTTTGAAGGTTTAACAACGGTTGTACCGAAACAAAAAGGGTTGAAGATATCGTTACCTCGTTTCTTATCTGGTGAAAAAGGGAGACGTCTAGAAGAAGTAGAGTTAGAGGATATGGAATTTATGGATAAGTTCACAGTTCGCACAACAGATCAAATTAAAGCGCGATATATTCTAACACCAGGATTTATGAGACGTCTCTACGAGTTTGCTACGAAGAAAAGAGAGGTTCAGCCACAGGACACGCAAAAGCCAGAAACTTTAAAAGAGGCAGTTAAAGTGGGGCTTAATGTAGGTGGAGATCAGAGACGAGTGAGTCAAGATGCTCGGAATGTGGCCTATTTTTCATTTAGGGATGGAAAAATGTATTTCTTACTTTCCACAGGTAAAGAACATTTCGAAGCAGGTCTTCTAACGCCAATTAATAAGAGTCTAGTGCAGGAGTATTATGAAGACATTAATAAATCATTAGAGTTAGTTGACGAATTGAACTTAAATTTACGTATTTGGTCTAAAGAATAGAGGAGGATAATAATGGTTATTTTAATCATCGTACTAGTTGTAGTGGCACTTTTCCTTATAATGAATTACAACAGTTTTCAAAAGCTTAATGTAAATGTTGATAATGCATTTGCGGATCTTGATGCCTTTCTAATGAAACGGGTGGATCAGCTTGATAACTTAATACAAACAGCGCGTCAAGCGACGGATAAGGAAATTGAAGCATTAGAAAATGTTGTTGGGCTACGTCAAGGTATTTTAAAAGCAAGCAATCCAGATGAAAAAATAAAAGCGCATAACCAGTTGACGAAAGAGATGCAAGCTATTACTGTCACAATCGAGCGCTATCCAGAACTCAAATTTAACGAGAATTATTTGCATATTCAACGGTCTATTAATGAAATCGAAGAGCAAATACAAGCAGCCCGTCGTAACTACAACGGCCATGTCGGTAAATTCAACAAATCTATCGCTGTTTTTCCTGGAAACATCATTGCTGGTTTCTTCCGCTTTACCCCGAGAGAAATGTTTGAAGCACCACCAGAAAAACGGGAAAATGTCGATGTAAAAGCGTTATTTAATCGCTAAACAGATAGCAAAGCTGTGGGTCGTCAAGAGGTGGCCCACAGCTTTTTAATTATAAAGTGTCATGACGATTATTAACATAAGGTATTATCTTTATAAAGCGTGTGTAGAAAATCTTTCTTATTCGTACATTTTATTAAATCTTTAATCTTTTGCAAGTTATCTAAGAGGTTGGCTAACCATTTGTACATTTGCTGAAAGTCTTCGTCACTGTTTTTTTCAATATTTAATAAGCAGATAAGCTGGACAGATTGAGCTCCCCATTTTATCGGTTTTTTTAATGTGCAAAATGTTAAAAATGTCCGCTCCGTTTGAGGATGAAGTGGGTGCGGAATAGCTATAAGATTACCGAACGAAGTAGGGGACACCTTCTCCCGGCTCATTAAGTCGTCATAATAGCCGTCATTAACCATACCTTTGGTCATTAATTGTTTAGCTAAGAACGTTAAAGTCTCTTCTTTTGTTTCAGAAGAGTGATTAAGAAAAATAAAGTCGTCATTAATATAGGATTTAAATGAGACAGCGCTGTCGGTACTTTTCAAAACATGACTAATACGATCAACATCTTGCTTTGTCGGAATAGCTGAAATGACAACGACAGGTATACCAATATTTTTTCGAATAGGTACGGTACTAACAATAAAATCGAGGGAATGTTTTTCTAAATTATGAAGGTGATGATAGCCGGTTGTGCCTATGATCTCCAGTTTCCCATCGAAATTCGCTTGTAATTTATAGTAGAGAAGTTTCGCGGTACCTATCCCTGTGGCACAGACGATCATACATTTTTTGCGGTGACTAGTTAGCTTCTTTCGTTCGATAGCTGCCCCGATATGAAGGGCAATAAAGCCAATTTCGTTCTCGTGGATATCGATGTCCAGTTCCTCTTTAAGTACAAGACTAGCCATGATGGCAGCTTCCATCGCCACTGGATAGTGATTTTTTATTTCGTGTAGTAAGGGATTGCGCAAATTCATACCGAATTTATGCCTCGTAATAGCAGGGCGTAAGTGGGTACAAAGGGCAACTATCAACTCCTGATCGAATAAACGTAAATGAAGTTTCTCGTCTATTTTATTTAGCATACACATCGTTAAACGATAGATATCTTCAGCCATTATATCTTTTAACTCACAAGAATTTATATCTGAAAAACTACGTAAATTAGTTCCGAGTAAATGAAGGGCAATATAAGCAATTTCTGATGTTGGAAAAGTGACATTAAGCTGTATTTCAAGTTTATGAAGAATAAGTTTAGCAATATGGAATTCTTGTTTTGTGCAAATATCAGTTAATCCGTGACTGTCCATATCCACATAATTTTTCTCTTTAATTCGTTTGCAGGCAATCGCAATATGAATAATAAGATTTTTAATCGCCACATCTGACAGGTGAATGTTGGAAGCTTGCAACTGACTATAGACTGTCTGATGGATGATTTTGAGAATTTTTTGGTCTAAAAGAGTGTCAGGACAAGAGATGATATCTGGTTCAACCTCTCGTCTGTTCATGATATATTCAGACATGCAAAACCGAAGTTGGCGTTCTTCTCCTTGAAGACGGAGGCCGTGTCCTGGTTTATGGGCTAAGGAGATATGAAAGCGTTCTAATTCTTTTTTCAGCGCCTTTATATCATTTTTTATTGTCGATTCACTGATATGCAGAGCGACAGCCAGATCTTCTGATTTAATATAGTTGTTGGCTAATAGCAGTCTTATAATCATAAAACGTACCCGTTCAGCGGGAGTTTCGGGCGAAATTTTGGTATTCCTTGAAAGGAGAGTGACAAAATTTTTAAACGTAGTTTCGTGAATAACCTTAAGGTGATAGCCTTGCCCTCGAATGGATTGAAGTCTCATGCCATTTTCCACAAGTGTAGGCTCCATCTCTTTAATGTCGTTTCGCACAGTTCTTGATGTGACGTGAATAATAGAGGCAATGTCATCACTACTGACAGGGTTGTCTGCTTTCAATAGTTCATTAAAAATAGCTTGTTTACGCTGAGTTAACATGTATCCTCCCCTCTTTGGTGTGCGAAATTACGTGTGATGGCGGGAAGGTAATCATCCCACTTACTAGTAGTTTAAGTGGGAGAGGGTTAGTCATGTGAACGAGTTACCTTCCTCAAAAAATATCAATACTGAACGGGCTATTGATTATCGTGTTGGTAATGAGAGATTTGATTCATTTTATCATAAATCTCTATCATTTCTATTGCCATATCTTTGACTGTTATGGCATTCATCAAGTGATCTTGTGCATGCACCATAAGAAGTGAGATCACTGTTAGGTTGCCGCTAGTTTCTTTTTGGATGAGTGACGTCTGAATATGGTGGGCTTCGTTTAAGGCGTCAACACACGCATCAATTTTTTCTTTGGCAGAGGGAATGTCCCCTTTTCTAGCTTCAGCCAGAGCTTCCATGGCAAGACTTTTTCCGTCACCGCCGTGAAGGATAAGTTGAAAAATAGTAGACTCTAAATTTTCCATATGGTTACTCCTTTTCTATTCGCGTGACTTTAATTTTGTTATCCATGGCTTTTATTCGAAGTTTTACTGCTGGATGTTGTTTCTTCCGCAAATTTTTGTCTGTCCCATAGTCTGAAAAACCCAAAGTAAATAATTAAACCGATGCTAATATTAATAATCTGCATAATTGAACCTGAAATACTCCCCCCTGTAGCGAGATAACCAGAAATAATGGGTGGCATCGTCCACGGAACAGCAATCCCGGCAGGCTTAGCAACTAAGCCAGTGGACATCCCTATATACGTTGTGACGACTAATGTTAAGGGGGTCAAAATAAAGGGAACGATGAGCATCGGGTTTAGCACTACTGGCGTTCCGAAAATCACCGGTTCATTGATGTTAAAGGCCGCTGGTCCTGCTGCTAGTTTACCTAGTTGCTTCATTTGTTTACTCTTAGCCCAAAACAACATCATTAAGACAAGGCCCAAGGTTGCGCCGCTTCCCCCGAGATTAATAAATACTTCAAAAAATTGCTGTGTAAATATATTCGGTAGTTCTTCCCCAGCCTGAAAAGCGAGTCTATTTTCATCCATTGCGCCATACCAAATTGGAGCCATAATACCGCCTACAATATTGGCGCCGTGAATGCCTGCTGACCAGAGAAACATCATAATAAATACAGCGACCAGACTGCCTAAAAGAGATCCTCCTACGAGAGAGAGGGGGGCACCAACAACCTGAAAAACGAGATTGTGTAAATCGTCGAATGGCGTCATCTCAATCATAATTCTGGCGATCCAAATCGTTGTAATGACGGCAAACCCTGGGATGAGAGCTATAAATGATTTAGTTACAGCAGGAGGTACACCGTCGGGCATTCTAATAACTAAATTTTTACTAACAATAAAACGGTAAATTTCAGTTGAGACCATTGCAATAATGAGAGCAATAAACAGTCCTTGACTTCCAGTTAAAGCTAGGGGAATCCCTCCATCCACTAGGATGGCTTCCGATTCTCCACTCGGTATGAATGACACTTGATAAGGGGTAGCCAATAAAAAAGCTGCTAAAGAAATGGCGCCAGAAGTTAAGGCATCTAGTTCATACTTTTCTGCCAGCCGGTAGGCGACGCCGAAACCTGCGATAAGCGCCATAATATCAAATGTCACACCGACGGGGTATTGAAGTTTAGTAGCCCATTCGTCACCAAATATGTTTGCCATAAAATCTGTATATCCAGGAATAGGTAAATTGGCTAAAATCAAAAATACTGAGCCAACAATAATAAGTGGCATTGTAAGGATAATACCGTCTCTAAGAGCTTGGAGGTGCCTTTGAGCAGCGAGCTTTCCAGCAAACGGCATGACCTTACGTTCTAATAGTGTAGTGAAGTTACTCATCGGTGATCCCCTCCTATTTTTCTGCCATTGACTCTGCGTGCTTTAACACTTCTGCACCATCTGCTGTACCGTAATGAAGGGTGTTAATAACATCCACTGGTACTCCTTTTGATTTTCCTAATTCATCCATATCGTTAAGCATAAATCTCACTTGGGGTCCCAGTAACAACACATCAGCCTTGTCAATTTGTTTTCGTGCCTGTTCGCCAGGCACCGCCCATATGGTGTAGTCTTTCCCTTGCTCTTTTGCGGCTTTTTCCATTCTGCTCACTAGAAGACTTGTTGACATACCGGCTGCACAACATAACAAAATATTCATTTAGTAAACCCCTCTCTAGTAAAATGTTTTAGATGTTGATACATTTTATTTTATTTTAAAAGCGCTTACATTTGAATCTAGGTTTTTTCCGTATCACTATGGAAAAAGATTATTCTTTAAATTTGTTCTAAACAGTCATGAGATTGTAAGAAAGGTAGCGCCTATACAATAGGCTAATAAGCTATGCTATCGATAGTTGTGATAATAAAACGAGGTGATAATAGAATGAAACATACATTTGTTAGTCATCTATTTGCGAGTATTGTAGGTATGGTTGCTGTTCTACTCATCGTGTTAAGCTTTGTTATCGTCGTATTTTGGCAAACCGATCAGGATGAGCCAGCTTTAGGGGAGGAAGAGGGAGAATATAGTGAACCAACGGCTTATCAAACGGCTGATTTAATAGAGGATCGAATCTTTTTAGGGGAAGAAGAGGCAGAAAATGAGGTCATTTTCGTGTTAGATTATGCCTGTCCCTATTGCAAAGAATGGGTAGAAGATATTTATGGGCAGTTGAAGGACGATTATATTGATTCAGGAGATGTAAAGTTTTATATTTTGCCCCAAGTATTTTTAAGTAAAGAATCGCTAGCTCTGACAGAATTTACAGAGAAGGTGGCACAACGTTACCCTGAACAATATTTTGATGTCACAAATAAAATATATGAAACATTTGAAGAAGACCATTGGGGATCAGATGCATATATTGAGAGTTTAGCTGCAGAATTTGACTTGAATGAGTGGGAAGAGATTGAGCTTGATTATGATGTTATCAGACGGACAAGACAAGTGACGCGTGGATTAGACGTTGAGGTCGTGCCTTCAATTTACGTGAATGGCTATAAAATTGAAGATATGATGGACTACGAAGAAATCAAACACTTACTTGAAACAACTGAACGAGCTAAATGGCCTAGCAGCGGTGAAAGTTGCAGCGAAAATGATGATGATTGCTAACTAACGGTTAAAGGTGAGAGTAAATCTCGCCTTTTATATTTTATCACAGCGTCCGTAAACCTCCCGGCTCAAAATAGAGAGGATAGGTAAGCTATATAGGTTGGAGATAACGGGCGCTACTCCACTCCAAATCAGTGGAAGAAGAATGAAGTTCGTTTAGAACCTGTCCCTTTTTACCTTTAGATTAAGAAGTTTGGCAATAATCGCGTCATTCGGGAAAGTAAAATAAGCGGAGATTTTTCGGTTAGGTGCAAGAGAGAGCTCATTTTCGGGAATATAAGAGGAAATTTTCCGATTATCTAAAGTAAAATGCCCCATTTCTCAGATCGGGTTCTAAACCTGATCTTCCACTCGATAAAAACCTATCCTCACGATCCCAGAGGTGCGAATCAGTACTTTTTTCATCGTCTTGTCACGTAGCTTTAAATACTATAAGGGAATATGACTTTTCCTTTGCAAAGTGCCAGTCTTTTCTACTAAGGATAGACTTATCCGCCCCCATTCATCCCCTCACGAAGCCACCTTTAATTGAATATGGATCTTTATGGCTTTAAATACTAAGAAGTTTGGTGCTGAATTTCAAACAACGTTTAGCCACACTTAAAGTGAACGATAGGTCTGGTTAAAAGAATGGTATGCATAATTTTCCTGTAAGAACAAATACTGAAAAAACAACTAGGAGGCTGGTAGGTGAGAACTAAATGACCCACAATGTTATTTTGCATGAGAAATTAGCGCTTATTCAAGAACAGCTTGGTAAGTCGACAGATGTGGTATATCACTGTTTTACAACCTGGAGCGGCCAACCGTGTGCATTAGTATACATTGAAGGGATCGTAAGTCGTGAAGGTGTTCAACGGTATGTGTTGGAACCATTGATAAGAAGTCATGAGCGAAAGCAATCCTTTCATGACTTACTTGAAAATGTATTTTTGAAAAAGCACCTTGCAGTTGCTGGCTATCGTATTTGTCATGACATCGGAAACGCTTTGCAAGAACTATTGGACGGCTCCGTTTTGTTACTGATGGATCAAGAAGTGACGATGGCGTCATTTCCATTAGGCAAATATGAGATGCGCCAAGTGAATGAATCGACCAATGAAAACGTCATACGTGGGCCTAAGGAAGCTTTTGTAGAAGATTTAAAAACAAATATAAGCTTACTTCGTCGGAAGATTAAAAGTGAGAAGTTGACAGTTGATATGTTGCGTTTTGGAGAGTTAACTCACACAAAAGCTTCTATTCTATATCTTAACGGAGTATGTGAGGAGCAATTGGTTCATGAAGTGAAAGAAAGACTAGGAAAGATTGAGTTGGACGGTGTACTAGATTCAGGTTACTTAGAAGCTTTTCTGGAAGATGAACCAATGTCACCGTTTCCACAGCTAGAGAATACTGAGCGGCCGGATGTAGCAGCGGCATCGTTATTGGAAGGTCGAATCGCCATTTTGTTAGATGGGTCACCCGTTTGTTTGATAGCGCCCGTCACATTTTTTATGTTAATGCAAGCAGCTGAAGATTATTATCAACGAGCAATGGTTGGCACATGGGTAAGGTGGGTTCGTTTCTTTTCCATCTTAATTTCTTTAACACTTCCCTCATTATATGTAGCGATTACAACGTTTCATGCAGAGGTGCTTCCCACAAACTTGATGTTAACCATTGCAGCAGCAAGAGATATCGTCCCATTTCCAGCATTATTGGAAGCGTTGATGATGGAACTGACCTTTGAAGTGTTGCGGGAAGCGAGTGTTCGTATTCCGAAACCGTTAGGACAAGCCATTTCTATTCTTGGTGCCCTCGTAATCGGGACGGCTGCTGTTCAAGCAGGGATTGTCTCAGCACCTATGGTCATCGTTGTGTCATTGACGGGAATTACTTCTTATGTAGTCCCACATAACAATTTAGGCACTTCAATTCGTCTCCTTCGATTTCCTGTTCTTATCATGGCCAGTGTATTTGGTGTTTTCGGGATCATGATCTGTTTCGTTCTTATTATTCTTCACTTATGTACGTTGCGTTCGCTCGGTACCCCTTATCTCACGCCGTTAAATTGGTCTGAATGGAAGGATGTTTTTGTGCGTGTTCCTTGGACAATGATGAAAAATCGACCAAGCCTGTTTGGTACTGCTCATAACAAAGCGAGAACAGAAGATTTAACAGGCACTCACAAACTCAAGGAAGAAAAGCCATGATGAAAAAACAATGGCGAGGAGCAGCTTTAATAGTTTTAATTCTGATCATGCCAGGGTGCTGGTCACTAATAGAAATTAATGATAATGCTTTAGTGACAGCTGTCTACTTGGATATAACAGAAGAGGGCCTTGTAGAGCTTACCCTTGGATTTCCGTTAACGACACGGATGATTCCTGGCGACATCGGAGGAACAGCTGATGGTGGGGATTTATATGCTACTGTGACAAAAACAGCAGAGAATATCCCGACAGCCTATCGAAAAATCCAAGCGGACTTATCCAGAATAATTACTTGGGGTCATACACGAATCATTGTTTTCAGTAGCGAATTTGCTGAAAGCGGGGTGTATGAATCGCTAGAGTTTTTCACGCGCCAACCAGATTTCCACTTAACGGCATCCGTGTTTATTGCGCCAGATAAAGCGGCGGACATTGCAGGTTTGACACCGGCCTTTGAGAGACTACCATCCGAGGTGCTCCATGAATTTGTGAATCATGAAGTGACTCTTGAGGTGAAGGTAAAAGATTTTATGAAGGCGTATCATTATGGCGGTAATACGCTAGCCCCTCTTCTAACGATAGGGGAAAAACCGATGATAAGTGAAGAGGGAGAGAAAAGTACATGGGTTGGAACTGGAGGGGCTGCTCTCTTTCATGAAGGTAGAATGGTAGGTGAGCTATCAGTGCCACTTATGCGTGGTGCCATGTGGTTTGAACGCCGAACAGAGGATGCAGTGATAACAATAGACTCGTTCACGGATGGAAAACCGGTGAGTATCATTGTCTTATATGCGGACATAAAAAAGAAACCCCAGATAAAAGATGGAAATGTTGTATTTGAACTGACCATTGAAGTAGATGATGATCTATTAGCAGTCGATTCTAATATTGATGTTACAGTTCCGTCTCTCCTTCATAAACTTGAAAAACAATTTGCAACTGCAATAAAAGAAAGAATTGAAGGAGCTTTCGAAGAAACACAAGCTCATCAAGCGGATGTTTTTAATATCGGACAATATTTAGAATGGTATTATCCTGACTATTGGGAAGAGGTTAGGCCGCAATGGTCTGAGAAATATAGTGACGTTATGTTAGAGTGTGATGTCACGATCAAAATTAACAGACCAGGTTCAGTGAAAGAGCCGCCGTGGGCAAAAGAGGAAATTGAGATTTAAATGAGAGGTGAGCGAAGTGATCGTATTGCTGCTAGTGAGTGCCATCGTGGTGATTTACGAATGGCGTTATATGAAAAAGCGTCGGATGGATAGACGGACATACATGTTGTCCCTAGGCATCTATGTCATGTCTGTTGGCTATGCAGCATGGGTTATGTGGTATGACATTTCCGCTGTTACGACACCTAACCTCGTGATTCATGATATCTTCCGTACCATTCAATATATCATCACCTTGGAATGGCTCACGACATGACACGTCATTTGGAGCGAATTTCACAGACACAGTTGATGATGGGGATGTTCTTTTTTGTGTTTGGAAGCCATGGTTTTCTCATGAGTCCATTAATAGAAAAGGGAAGTTATGCCGCTGGGGCAGGGATGTTGTTGGCTAATGTTATAGGGGGAGTGATCGTGTGGGCAGCTGTGATTTTATGTCGTTCATTGCCTAGCATGTCATTTATTGATGATGGGCATCTCGTTCTCGGGAAGTGGTTGCACTATCTTTTTATGGCGTATTTAGGCTTTTTTTTCTTCCATTTAGCAGCCTTTTATGTCAGACAGTTTAACGATTTTATTGTGCAAACCTTCTTGCCGGGTACGCCAAATGCCATGATAGCATTTTTAATAACCTTCATAATTGTAGTGGCAGTTCGAGCTGGAATAGAACCGATTTTTCGTTTTGCACAAGTATTCTTTCTGTTTACCATTTTCAGTTCATTAATCATCCCCTTTTTACTTGGGAAAGATCTAAATTTTGATATGTCTATCGCATTTGTAACGCATGTCATAAAACCTGCTTTATTACAATCTGCCATGTATACAACGCCGTGGTATGCAGACATGATCGTTATTGTATTCTTTTATCATGCGTTAGTCCGCCAGCAAAAAACGATTAAAAGTGTTTTTGTCGGTTCGCTTTTGACGACTTTCGTCTTTCTACCTTTTACAATAAACATTATTATGCGATTTGGACCTCATTTTTCAGCGGAAATGACCTATTCAGGACATGAACTTCTGAGATCTATTAGTGTGGCTGATTTTTTAGAGAATGTTGATCCCTTTTTTATATCGCTATGGTTTTATGCTGTTGTTATTAAAGTGTGTATATGTTTTTATAGTGCTACCCTCGTTGCTGCAAAAGTATGTGGCTTGAGAGATTATCGCGTGCTTGTTCCTGCAATGGGCTTTTTTCTTTTTGGATTCAGTATGCATATGAGTGAGAATGCGTCAGAGGTGTACCATTTCTTGCTCGAAAGCTGGGTTGGCTATGCGTGGATTGTCGTATTAATTCCAGTGTTGTACCTTGTAGTTGCTAAACTGAGAGGGATCAATCAGGAAACGATACATAATGAAAACTATTAAAAAATATGAATGACGCCCAATTTAACCGTGTTAATACGTATTACATAAGGGAGGGGACACACTCTAATTTTGTCAGCATTCAAGAGGATGTATAAGATTGAATTGGATGTCGCTACGACTGGGACAGAAAAAGAGTCAATAGAGAGAGCATGAACTTTATTACAGATAAGCGTTCGTAAAACCTCCTGCTAACATAAAGTGAAAAGCTAAATCTATTTAGACGAGAGTTAACGGTCGCTAATGTCTTGATTGACACAACTACTAATTAGTGTGGAAGAGCGCAAATCCCCACTGATTGAAAGTTCGTTCTATAACTCATTATTTTTACGTAAATGACTTAGATGCTAAGTTCTGCTTATACATGCCAAATACGAAACATACAACAGTGACTTTTCCCAGGAAAAAAATCTTGAACTGTGTTCTTTAGGTGTGTTACTGTATATATAGATAATAACAGTTTAACCTTTTGAAGAATATGGTAGGGAGGTCACAGTTGTGAATTGGAAGCAGTGTCGACAATTAATAGTATATGAATGGACGAATACCCCATTCTACTTTTATTTATTAAATGGAGCACTAGCCATTTTGGCAGGGTATTTTGGTGCGCAGGTGATGCCAGAAATGCTCCAAGCAGAGAATAAAGTGATGGGGCTGGACATCGTGTTTATCTTTGGTCTCATCATAAACGCATACTTGTATAGACCTAAGGCATTCACGTTAAAGGAAGTAAAAAACAATTTGCATGTGGCGCCTATTCAATTGATGTTACGGCAGATGGCGATTAAGCCTGAAACGATCATGACTAGCAGAATGATTGCGAATAGTATCATGATACTAGGGTGGAGTATCATCTTTCTTATAACTTTTCATCGTCTTTTACCGCAACAGACACTGACGGAAATGTTTCCTCATTTCATATCCTTTTCATCTGTATGGGTGTTACTCGTTCTCATGTTAGCTGGTATGATCCCTGCGGCCGAACCAGGTGACGTGATAAAAACAGTAGAAATGTACATTTGGCTTATTATCATTATTATTTTGGGCGGGATGCTTGTATTGGGAGTGCGGTTTATGACTGGGTCCTTCTTGTTTGAATGGGTGTTATTAGGGATAAAAACGATGCCAACTCTCTTTCCTTTTCTCTTGCTCCCATTGCCGATGATTGCTACCTGTGCATGGTGCTATTATATGAAACGCTATATGAAAAGGACTAATTATGATGTTTAGCAGAGGAGATGTCTTAGCATGATAAGACAATTAATGAGCTTTGAGCTAAAACATACACCTATAAGACAGTATGTATTCTTATGTGCGGGAAGCTTGCTTGCAGTTTATAGCCTTTGGAATCGGCGTATCGCTGTCAGTATGAGGCAGGTGGATTACCATGTCTGAACTATTACCGATTACGATTAATGAAAATAGCAGGACACCGATTTACGACCAAATTGAAACTCAATTAAAAGCGTTAATCGTCAGTGGGAAATTACCAGCTGGAACGGCACTCCCTTCAATTAGAAAGTTAGCCTCTACCTTATCATGTAGCGTCATTACAACCCGACGGTCTTATCAAAATTTAGAGCAAAACGGCTATATTAAAACCGTTCAAGGAAAAGGCACGTTCGTTGAAAAAATAGATATTAAGGAGCAAGATATTCAAAAACAGGAAGCGGTTAAAGAAGTATTAAGCGAGGCTATCCGTATTGGAAAAAGCTATCAATATTCACATGACGAATTATCTCGCTTATTTCAAGAACTATTAAAGGAGGCTGACCAGTATGATTGAAATGACAGGCGTGACGAAAGCAATTGATAAGACCTTTACATTTGGACCAGTTGATTTTAAGATTGAGCCGGGAACAGTGACAGCCTTAATCGGTAACAATGGCGCAGGGAAAAGCACATTACTGCGCATATTGACGGGGATGGTATTTAATGATGAAGGTACAATCATGCGGTTTAGTCTTCAAATGAAGGATGTTGAGTGGAAAGAGCACATCGGTTACGTTCCCCAAACAATGATTGGCTATGACTACTTTACATTATCTCAGTTAGCCGATCTCTACAAGATTGGGTTTACAGAGTGGGATGAGGAGGCTTTTCAAAAATTAATAGACATGTTTGACCTGCCACTTTCAAAACGATTTGATGCTATGTCTACTGGTATGCAAAAACAAGGACTACTCGTGCTTGCTTTAGCACGGAGAACAAAGCTACTTATTATGGATGAACCGTTAGCTGGGGTAGATATAGAAAGTCAAGTTAAAATGAGAGAGTTATGGGTCAATTACCTTGATGAAGATCCGGAAAGAGCTATATTATTTGCCACCCATATCCCAGAAGAAGTAAAAGAATTTGCAGATTATATTGTGTGTATGTACGAAGGGAAAATTACTGGTACGTATGAAAAGGATGAGCTTCAGCAACAATACGGGCGAATATGGGTCACTGCTAGAGAAGAAGAATTACGAAACCTCCCTGGTGTCATAGACGTAAAGCTTAGTGGTATGGCATGCGAGGTCATGACAAAAGCATTACCAGAAACAGAGCAAATGCTGGCTAATAAAGATTATGAGATTGTTATGCGCCAGTCTCTTAGCTTCACAGATATTTTACACGCGCTTTTAAAAGAGAATAAGCAAAAGGAGAAGGTGTGAGGTCATTAAAATGAAGGAGTGATAAATGTGGAGAAGGTATTGAGTGTGGAAGGATTGGGTAAAAAATTTAAAACAACCCAAGCCATAAAAGATATTTCCTTTCACGTCAACAGAGGAGAAATCATGGCTATTTTAGGACCGAATGGGGCAGGTAAATCCACGACAATCCGCAACATCATGGGCATTATGTATCCAGATGAGGGGACGATTACGTTCCATAACCACCAAGAAGGAGATTTACCGAGGCATTCCATCGGCTATTTACCTGAAGAACGTGGACTTTATAAAAATGTCAATGTGATGGATGTGCTCCTCTACTTTGCTGAACTGAAAGATTACCCTGTAAAAAAAGCGAAGGAGCGGGCGTTAACCTATTTAAAAAAATTAGGACTTGAAGGGAAAGAAAAAAGCTCTGTGGAAGAGCTATCCAAAGGGATGGCACAAAAAGTGCAATTAATCGCATCCATTATCCACGAACCGGAACTTCTCATTTTAGACGAACCGTTTTCTGGTCTGGACCCCGTCAGCCAGGAATTATTTAAAGAGGAGATTATTGCGCTCGCTGCCAAAGGAACGGCGATTCTATTATCTTCTCATCAAATGAATCTAGTGGAAGAACTGTGTGATCGCCTATATATGATTAACCAAGGACGAAAAGTCATCTATGGCACAATGGATGACGTAAAGGAACAGTATGCTAACTTTAAGTGCACGATAAAAGGGGTAAATGAGCGCTCGCTCTTAGAGAATATTCCGAATGTTCAGCGTATTGAGTATGCGGAGGGGAAATCTGTTCTTTATTTAGAAGGAGACGTTGATGCCTCACAATGGATTCAACAGCTTCCAAAAGCGTTATCCATTCAGGAAATGGCAATTGACCGTATATCGTTACACGAAATCTTCATTGATATTGCCACAGGAAAGGATAATCAAAAGGAGGTGCCGTATGCGTAACAGTTTAAAAGTAGCTAAGTGGGAAGTGAAACGAAATTTGAAACATAAATCATTTCTTATTTCATTATTCCTAACGCCGCTTATTTTTATTTTCTTTTTTACGATCCCCACGTTATTTCAAGGTTCTGACGATGACCAAGAAGAGCTTATTATTGATGTGTATGTAACAGACGAATTAGGTGTGACTGATGATATTGAAAAACGTGTTCAAGACATGGCGAATTATTGGGTGGTCCATAGAGTAGCTGATCCTGAGCAGGCGTTAGAAGAAGTAAGGGAGGCAGAACGAGCAGTTTACCTTCCTTTAACAGAGGAGAATATAACGTCTGGTACGATTGATGTGGTTGCTTCAACAGAATTGGGTGATGTTGAGTTTAGTCAGCTTATGACGATTGAACCGATTATAAAAGCAGCCCAGCTGGAGGAATATGGACTTACAGATGATGAAGTTGCTGTTGCTGTTAATCCGATCGCCTTAGAGCGACAAAGTCCTGATACCTCCTCAGAAATGAATGAAACAGAGAGTATAGGGCCGCCATTTGAACGTATTATCCCGGCAGGGTTCGCTGGACTTATTTTATTTTCAGTCGTCATTACAGGGATGATGATCTTTCAAAGTGCGTCTCAAGAGAAGAAAGAAAAAGTGGCCGAGATGGTGTTGTCATCACTAACACCTACAGAGCTTATGCAAGGGAAAATTATTGGCTATTTTGCATTAGGCCTTATTCAAAGTGTCGTATGGATTGCTATCGCTTCTCCCATAATCGTTTGGCGATTTGACCTTCCTGTTATGAGCTATTTATTTGTACCTGAATTAGCTATCTTAATTTTTATCGCTTTAGCAGGCTACTTACTGTTTGCTGCTATTTTTGTAGGTATCGGAGCTACTGTGGAGGATATGACAGCATCGAGCAATTTTCAAGGGCTTATCTTCATGCTACCGTGGCTGCCATTTATACTAATTGGACCAATTCTACATGATCCAGAAGGATTGATTGCACAGGTGGGCTCCTTTGTTCCTGTCACAGCTCCAGGAGTATTGCTCATACGGTTAGCTATATTGGAGGAATGGCCTTGGATTGAAATCGTATTAGCACTAGTCGTGCTCGTCATAAGTATTTGGCTGTTAATGAAATTAGCTGGGAAGATCTTTAAAACAGGTATTTTGATGTACGGAAAAAATGCTACTCCTCAAGAGATTTGGAAGTGGATGAGACAATAAGCCTTTGTTATACATCTAGTTGAATCTGTGACATAGTGGACTTGACGATTAACAAAACGTTAGCTATTCTAGGAGTAGAGTTAATATAGAACGGAGGTGGATAGAGATGAACCAAGCTGTTTTTAACAAAGCACGACAACGTTATGTTACATTTTTATATATTGTTCGTGCTGTTTTTTATGCTGTTGTTCTCAAAGGGAGAAGTCTGCCCTTTTTTAGCAACTTCATACAGGATAACAAAACAGTAAGAGCATCTCTATCCCAAGATATAATAAGAACGAGCGACGTGGGAGAGCTTACTTAAAGCTCTCTTTTTCTATAGGCAAAATATAAGCTATAGTGGTGTTATTTAGGTTTTTTACCTATGTCACACACGTCGTTGCATGTCGTCAGAAGACACGTAAAATATGTGTTTTTCTGTAGACGATATTATGTAAATTTAGGGCCGTGGGGATTTCTTCCTCACGGTTTTTTGTGTTGGTAAAACGAAAAGGAGGGCTAAACCATGATAAGGTGCAGCGGAAAAAATGTCACACAGTCATTTACTGGCGAGTCTATTTTAACTAACATTTCTTTTGAGATAAAAGCAGGGGATCGTATTGGGATTGTAGGACGGAATGGTAGTGGGAAAACAACGTTATTACGCTTATTAGCAAGTGACGAAACACCAACTAGTGGGCATATACATTGGAAAAAAGGAACAGAGATAGGATATTTAGCACAAATACCTCATTATCCTAAAGAGATGACAGTAAGAGATGTCTTATTAACAGCCTTCGAAAATTTGCGAGCGATGGAAAAGGAATTAATTGAGCTAGAAAGGCAAATGGCTGAGGAACGAGATGAACAAGTTTTAATGAAGCTAGCCAGTCTTTACGGAGAAAAACAAGAGCACTTTAGTGCTGTTGGAGGTTATGAAATAGAGAGTCAACTAAATAAAGTTGCTTTTGGTCTTCACATAATGTCTCTCCTTGATACCGCATTTAACAGCATTAGTGGCGGTGAGAAAACAAAAGTTTGTTTAGCCGTCCTCTTACTTAAAAAACCCGATCTATTACTCTTAGATGAACCGACTAACCATCTGGATTTAGAGGCTGTCGAATGGTTGTCTGGCTTTTTGAAAGGCGTGGATGGAACGGTTGTTATTGTCTCGCATGATCGCTATTTTCTCGATGAGACGGTGACCAAAATATTGGATTTAGAAGAGGGAGAACTAACGGTTTATCATACGAATTATTCACGCTATGTGAAAGAAAAAGAAAAACGGCTGTTAGATGAGTTTCAAAAATATGAACAGCAACAAAAAAAGATTAAAAAAATGAAGGAAGCGATTAAACGATTAAGAGACTGGGCAAATAGAGCAAATCCTCCCAATGAAGGTTTGCACAAAAGGGCGAGAAATATGGAACGAGCATTACAAAGGATGACTAAAATAGCTCGTCCTCCCATCGACAAAAAGAAAATGGCTTTACACCTAGAGGCTACGCACCGAAGTGGTACAGATGTGCTTGTAATTGATAATCTCTCGAAAGTCTTTAACACAAAAAACGTGCTACAAAATATTGTACTGCATCTCCGGTATAAAGAGCGCACCGTTATCATTGGAAACAATGGTGCAGGCAAGTCTACACTTCTTCGCATTATTCTAGGTGAAGTGATGCCAGATACCGGAAGTGTAAAAATAGGCAGCGGTGTGAAAATAGGCTACCTTGCTCAGCACGTATTCAATGATGACGACCTGCAAGCTAAATCTGTGATGGAAGTGTATCGTGAGGAAGTAGCTGTGTCAGAGGAGGAAGCTCGTCATCATTTAGCACGCTTTCTATTTTTCGGCTATGCCGTTTATCGAAAACTCTCTCAGCTTAGTGGCGGAGAGAAAATGCGACTGCGGCTAGCACAATTGATGTATCAAGATATTAATCTTCTCATACTTGACGAGCCGACAAATCATCTCGACATTGAATCACGTGATGTCTTAGAAGAAGTGCTTGAATCGTTTGAGGGTACGGTATTAGCAGTGTCCCATGATAGATACTTCATTAATAAATTGTTCGATCGTGTTTGTTGGTTAAATAATGGGAAGATGAAGGTATTTGATGGGAATTATGAGTGGGCTAAACGAAAAATGAAGGAAATGGAGGACGTGAAGGAGAGGAAAATACTTACTTCGGGCACGCCAGCTCCAGTTAGTCAAATAAAAAGACGAACAGTAGGTGATGTAGAAGTGGCACTTGAACGAGTGGAAAGTCAACTGTACGAAATACAAAAAGACAAGGGACCAGCTGATGAACAGCTAATATTAGAGAAAAAAAGAGAGGCGCTTTACATTGAATTAGCGTCTGTTGAGGAGGACGAAAATGAAGAACTTGATTGAAGCGACACAGAAAATGAATACTGTTGAGTCACTAACGGCCAGCTTAAGGCAGATAGGTGTTCAAGGCGGAATGACCCTTCTCGTTCACTCCTCATTATCAGCTTTTGGATGGACAAATGGCGGCCCAGTAGCCGTAATACAGGCGTTAATAGAGACAGTAACCGAGCAAGGCACACTTGTTATGCCTACGCAAAGCGGTGATTTAAGTGATCCAAAAAATTGGCAGTCACCTGCTGTACCGAAAGAGTGGTGGAAAGAGATTAGATCAACGATGCCAGCGTATGATCCTGAGGTGACACCGACAAGCGGTATGGGGCAAATCCCAGAATTATTCCGTACATGGCCTGGTGTTATAAGAAGCGGTCACCCCTTATTGTCTTTTGCCTCTTGGGGCAAGAAGAGTGGCGAAATGATGGCTGATCATCAATTAGCGTTTGGATTAGGTGAAGCATCACCACTAGCTAAGTTGTATGATGCGGATGCTTATGTCTTATTTCTAGGCACTCATTATGACACTAACACATGCTTTCATCTCGGAGAATATCGTGCCCCCATGTATCAAATCCAATGGCAAGGGGCACCGGTTATCTGCAATGGTCAACACCAATGGGTGACGTATTGTGATATTATGTTTGCCGAAGAAGAGTTTTCTAAAATGGGTGATGCCTTTGAACGAAACTACAAAGTAATAAAAGGACATGTAGGTCAAGCTGAAACACGCTTATTTTCGCTTCGACAGGCTGTTGATTTTTCAACTCATTGGTTTGCTGAAAAAAGAAAAGGATAAAATGAGATGTTTAATATTAAAGATGACTTCACAATGATGTTTTAACACGCATTATAGGCAATACATTTCATTTAATATGTTGATGAACAAACGAACATTTAATCAGCGGGAATTTTATGAACGCTTATGTGTGATAAAAAGTGACCGAAACGTAAGACGGTGACTCTCTGAGGATTGAACGCAGTCTTTGCTAGGGGCCACCGAGCAAAAGTTAGCTGCAGACAAACTCTCATAAAAGTGTCCGTCTGAAGTGAAGGTCACTTTCATGAATCTAATCATTAGTGATTAGGAAAGAAGGCGACACTGAACAGGGGGCTTAAAGGCGGTTAAACCATTTTATCCAAACGACCTGTATCGTAAAAAGTAGTGTATGATAAGCATAGTATTACGCACAAGGAGGAAGATACCATGGTTCTATTTGAAATGAAAGACGTGGAAAAACGCCGAGAAAATACAATTGTTTTTTCACCTTTCCACCTTTCGATTAATGAAGGTGAAATAGTATCGGTTCATACAACGACTGATGGTCGCAAGCAACTGTTAAATTGGTTGTCTGGAAACGATCCGATTACAGGTGGAGAAATACGTATAGGAAACAGTGAAATAGCAAGTGGTGTTTGGCGGTATAATCCAGAATTGGGCGTGATATTTCTTGAAGAGGGGATATATCCTCGTTTAAGTGTAAAAGAGCATCTCGTTTTTTTAAAAAGACTCTTCCAATCACGGGAGAAAGTTGAGATCGTGGCCCGCAAACTTCAGCTTGAACACCGTTTGCAAACGAAAGCTAAACATCTGTCATATTCTGAAATGAGACGCTTAACTATGGCGAAGTTATTTTTTCAAAATCCATTGGTTATGGTGATAGAAGAGCCAGATCAAAATGTGGACATAGAAACAAAGCGGATTCTCATTAATCTTTTCTATGAACTTAAAGAAGAGGGGAAGTCATTGTTAATTTTAACAAGTAACATGGAGGCAGCTATAACTTTTGGTGAATCTGTGTACCGTCTTAATGAAAATGGATTAGAAACTGTAGATATGAAGACAGGATATTCAGATCCTCCAGCTTCCATTGAGGAACTGACAGATTTTAAAATTAACAAAATCCCTTCGAAAGTAAACGACAAACTCATTCTGTTTGATCCGACAGAAATTGATTATATAGAAAGTTATAGTGGTCAATCCCATTTACACATACGTAATGAATCATTTAAGTGTGTCTTCACGATGCAGGAGTTAGAGGATAAATTACGGTCTTTCGGATTTTTTCGCTGCCATCGTTCTTACATAGTGAACTTACAAAAAGTAAGAGAAGTTATGACATGGACGAGAAACAGCTATAGCCTTATTATTGATGACAAAGGACATTCACAAATTCCCCTTTCAAAAAACAAGATGACAGAATTAAAGGATATATTGGGGCTAAAATAACGCCGTTCAACTGCTAAAATACTCTTTTCATCGAAAAACAGCTGCGCCTCCTCTCACTATTCTTTAAGCTTATGATGTACCGAAAGCAACTAAATGAGGAGGCTGCATGATGAACGCAATGATAAGTGTGGAGGAATTAAATAAACATTTCTCTAATGAAAAGGCGCTGGACGGACTAACGTTTGATGTGGAACAAGGAGAAATTTTTGGATTTCTCGGGCCAAGCGGTGCGGGGAAAACAACGACGATTAAAATTTTGACGGGGCAACTTCCTCCGACTAGTGGGAAAGCAACGTTATTTAATGTGGACTCTAAGGCAGTGAATACCCCAAAGTACTTAAAACGTTTGGGAATCATGACAGATAACAGTGGTCTGTATCAAAGGCTAAATGTTTATGAAAACTTGAAATTATATGCCGAGTTATACGAGGTTTCTAATCCAAAAAAGAGAATACATGATGTGCTGGAGATTGTAAATCTGTCAAATGCACAGAAAAAACAAGTGTCGAAGTTATCGAAAGGCATGACTCAAAGAGTGCTCCTTGCCAGGGCTATTTTGCATGAACCAGAATTACTTTTCCTTGATGAACCGACGGCAGCTCTTGACCCATCTAATTCGCAACATATCCATAATGGGTTAAGAGAACTAAATAAAAAAGGAACGACGATTTTTTTGACGACGCATGATATGTTTGAAGCGGAAACATTGTGTAACCGAGTCGCATTTTTAAATAAAGGGTGTGTACAGCTTCTTGATGAACCAAGAAAGCTTCGCCGTCAGTTTTCAGACAACACGATGACAGTGGAATTAGCCAATGGAAAGAAACGGGTTTTATCAATGGGAACAGAAAGCGCACAACCCCTGTATGATCTTATGAAAAATGGAGAGGTAATGGCTATCACGTCTAATGAACCAACTTTAGGTGACATTTTTGTAAATATTACAGGGAGGGAATTGGTATGACATTTTCAATGAAAAGAATGTACGCTATTTTTAATAAAGACTTGAAAGATTTATCTAAAAATATGTATGTACTCACAACAATTGTTACGCCCGTTGTTTTAGCTTTTCTTTTCTCAAGACAAGATGAACTCATATTGCAAATGCATTATTTAATTATAAACCTAACCTTTGCTACAGTAGCGACATTTGTTCAAAGTGCTCTCATAGCAGAAGAAAAAGAAAAGAATACGCTGAGAGGACTGATGATGTCCCCTGCTTCTATTGGTGAAATTCTTATTGGGAAAAGTCTCGTAAGTACTATTATGACGGTGGTTACTTTAATTGTGTGTATGCGTATTATGGGGTATTCACTGGGGGATGCACCAATTCTTATCGTCGCTTTTGTCCTCGTGATTAGTTTTTACATTGCACTCGGTACGTGGCTTGGTCTCGTTACCCGATCATTGATTGAAGCCTCTATCATGATTGTGCCTATTATGTTTCTTTTAGGAATGGGGACCTTATTAATTGAAATTATCGGTGAATATCCAATCCTGTCGTTTTTAGAATATTTACCGAATTTCCAGCTAGAGTTTTTAGCCTTACGTGTAGAAGAAGGAGCTAGTTGGACAAACTTAGGAAGTTATTTTAGTCTTATCGTTCTCTGGCTTATCGTTATGTGTAGTCTTATCGTAATCACCTATCGAAAGCGTGCAGTTAATGGAGAATAACTTAATAATTTCCCGGGAAATGACACCTTTGTTTAAAGAGAGGTGTCTTTTTCTGACAGATACTGATCATTGTAAAGAAAATGACTAAATTGTATTGATAATGCGATGATATGACCTTGTGGTTAAAAGAGTATTAAGATATGTTACAGCGGTTGACATACGATAATGAGTGCTGTAAATTAAATAACAACTCACATAATTGATTCTTATCCAGAGAGGTGAAGGGACTGGCCCTATGAAACCTCGGCAGCTACCTATAAAGTAACTTAGGTCTGTGCCAACTCCAGCAAACACGTGACTGTTTGAAAAGATAAGAAGAGATGAAACGGAAAAACGTGCAACCTCTTCTTATTGTTTAGGAGAGGTTTTTTGTATGGATGTATTAAGTGAATAAGCCACAAACGGGCATTTGTAAATTGGCTGCTCGCGAAGTTTTATCACAGACAGGTGCCGTCTGAATTGAAGGTCACAGCCATAATTCGAATTGACGTCTTATTTTAAATTATAAAATTCATTCAATTATGTCAATAATAGAGACAAGAGACAACGGAAAATAACGATTATATCGTCTATCGTTGAAAAGTAAGTTAGGCTTCAGGCCACTAGCGTCTAATTATCACAGATAACCGTCCGTAAAACTCCGCCTTAAAATAGAGAGCTAAAGCTATTAAGGCAGGAAATAACGAACGCTAATGTCATGATTGAAGGTTCGTTTTATAAATTAAGAGAAGATATTAAACTAAAAGGAAAGGAAGGATGATCATGTCAAAATATCTACAAGAAGCCATTAAAAAAAGAAAAGAGTTTATTATTACCCGCTTAGTACAATTACATGGAGATGAGGATAGCCAGCCGGATACCCATGATTTAAGTCGCTTAACATTAACCGAACTGGAAGATAAGTATGCCTATATAAGAGGGAATAAGGATGAAGAAGAAAAACCCCATTAAATTAAGCGAAGTCTTTAAATTTTCAATTAGTCTATTAATCTCGTTGCGCACGATAGGATCATTTTTTCCTATCGTGCGCTTTTTTAAAAAATTCCTAAGTTTTTCCTGACAGTGGATGTCCTCTCTCCTGAGCTAAAACCCTTCACTTTTCATGAATAATAACATATAATAAACATAATCCTTATTAAACAGGTAGGTATTATATGAAATTGGAAAGAAGTGATTATTTTGGGAAGAGAATTCGTGGAATTATTTAACCGCTGGGCGGATAATTATGATAAAACAGTACAAGGGGTTGAGGAAGAGTATCGTGCCGTGTTTGAAGGCTATGATACGATTTTACAAGAGGTCGCACGACGCGCATTTGGTAATATTATAGAATTTGGAGTAGGTACAGGTAATCTTGCCTCCCTTTTACGACAGCATTCTAATAAGTATATGGGTGTTGAACCTTCTGAGAAAATGAGAAAAATCTCAGAAGAAAAGCTATCTATCTCCCTTTTTGATGGTGATTTCTTATCTTTTTCAAAGCCTTCATGGCCGGTTCATACGATCGTGTCTACTTATGCTTTCCATCACCTTACAGATAAAGAAAAAGCAGAGGCCGTGGCACTTTATAGCCAGTTACTATCTGAAGGGGGGAAGGTTGTGTTTGCTGATACGGTTTTTATAAATGATGAGGCCAAACATGATATGATTAAAAAGGCAGAATCCATGAATTATTTGAACTTGGCGCAAGACTTACAAACTGAATATTATACGACACTCCCTACATTGCAGACTTTATTTGAAAACGAGGGCTTCACTGTAGACTTTAAAAAGATGAACAGCTTTGTATGGATAGTAGAAGCGGTGAAATCATAAAACGAACCTTCAATCGGTGGGCGTTTGCGTTCTTTTCCAACTGGTTGTTCGTTGAGTGAATCAGGACATGAACATCCGTTACCTGCCGCCTAAATAGATTTAGCTCTCTATTTTGTGCCGGGATTTTTACTGAAGTTAACTGTGATAAAAGGGGGATTAAGAATGACTAAAAAGATGAATGTTGAAAGCTTTAACTTGGACCATACGAAGGTGAAAGCCCCGTATGTGCGACTGGCAGGAACGACAGAGGGAGCTCACGGAGACAAAATATATAAATATGATCTAAGGTTTTGTCAGCCGAATAAGGCACATATGGATATGCCGGCTCTTCATTCATTAGAGCATTTAATGGCAGAACTGGCTCGTAATCATCATGATCATATTGTAGATATTAGTCCGATGGGATGCCAAACTGGCTTTTATTTAGCGATTATTAATGATGATAGTTACGAGAATGTCTTAACATTACTAGAACCACGTTACGGGATGTCTTAACAGCGACAGAGGTACCAGCATGTAACGAAGTACAGTGCGGCTGGGCAGCGTCCCATTCATTAGAAGAGGCACAGGCGCTGGCGAAAGACATGTTAGCTGCAAAGCATGAATGGTCCCGTGTTTTTGCCTAAGAGAGGGCTATGTAAAGAAGAGGTGCAGCGATGACAATTTATAGCGGTATACATTCATTAATCGGGGAAACCCCATTATTTGAAATAACACGCATACCTTTACCGAATAATGTGAAGGTATATGCGAAACTTGAGGCCTTTAACCCGGGGGGAAGTGTAAAAGATCGGCTTGGACAGGAATTGATTGGCGATGCGATAAGCCAAGGGAAAATTACCCCTCAAGGAACCGTTATTGAGCCGACGGCAGGGAATACAGGCATTGGTTTGGCACTGGCGGCGATAGGGACAGAATTAAAGGTCATATGTGTCGTGCCAGAAAAGTTTAGTCAAGAAAAACAACAGTTAATGAAAGCGTTAGGAGCTACTATTGTTAATACGCCTACTAAAGAGGGAATGACCGGGGCTATTGCAAAAACAAAAGAGTTACTTAATTTAACGCCTAATTCATTTTCACCAGCACAATTTGCAAATGATGCTAACCCACAAACGTATTACAAAACCCTCGGCCCAGAACTCATGATGGACCTGCAGGGGAATATCGATGTTTTCGTGGCCGGAGCGGGAACGGGCGGTACTTTTATGGGGACAGCCAGCTATTTAAAGGAGCAGGATAACAAGATAAAGACTGTCATTGTGGAACCGGAAGGCTCGATATTAAATGGGGGTAAATCGGGCCCCCATCGTACAGAAGGGATCGGTATGGAGTTCTTGCCTGACTTTATGGATCCTCGCCTTTTTGATGAGATTTATACAATTTCAGATCGCGAGGCCTTTCACATGGTTAAAGAGCTTGCGCAAAAAGAAGGGTTACTCGTGGGTAGTTCCTCGGGGGCTGCCTTTGCTGGCATTTTACGTGAAGCGGAGAAAGCAGAAGAAGGAGCTACTCTTGTGACCGTTTTTCCCGACAGTAGTGACCGTTATTTAAGTACTGATATATATGGAGGTTAGATAATATGAAAAAGAAAACACAATTAATTCATGGTGGAATTGTTGGAGATAAGCATACGGGTGCTGTATCTGTCCCAATTTATCAAGTGAGCACATACAAACAAGATGGGGTAGGGAATTTTCAATACGAATATTCACGCACTGGGAATCCCACACGTGAGGCGTTGGAGAGTTTAATTGCCGATTTAGAACAAGGACATGCCGGGTTTGCTTTTGGTTCAGGAATGGCAGCTATTTCTGCGGTGATCATGTTGTTTGACAGCGGTGACCATATCATTTTTACAGATGATGTATACGGCGGTACGTACCGTCTTATGAGCAAAGTGATGACACGATTTAATATAGACGTGACATTTGTCGATACGAGCAAGCCTGAAGCTATTACAGAAGCGATCAAAGATAACACGAAGGCGATATTTGTAGAAACACCTACTAATCCGTTATTAAAGATTACTAACTTTAACGAGGTAAGCAAAATCGCCAATGAACATAATTTATTATTTGTTGTAGATAATACATTTGCAACGCCTTACTGGCAAAATCCGATGGTCTATGGCGCTCATATCGTTCTCCACAGTGCCACAAAATACTTAGGTGGACACAGTGATGTGGTAGCAGGACTGGTCGTTGTTAACTCGGAAGAGCTTGCTGAGAAATTACACTTTATTCAAAACTCTGTAGGCGGTATTCTAGGGCCACAAGATTCATGGCTATTAATGAGAGGGATCAAAACGCTAGGCTTACGGATGGAACAGACAGAGAAAACAACACAGCAAATCGTAGACTATTTATTAACAAGAGATGATATTCAATCAATCTATTATCCAGGTTTAGAGAGTCACCCTGGTCATGATGTGCATAAAAGCCAATCAAATGGATTTGGCGGTATGGTATCATTTGATGTCGGTAGTGGCGAACGAGCAGAAAAAGTGTTGCGAGAAACAACCTACTTTACCCTTGCTGAAAGCTTAGGAGCAGTGGAAAGCTTAATCAGTCTTCCAGCTAAAATGACGCACGCCTCAATTCCACGGGACAGACGTCTTGAGTTAGGTATTACAGATGGTCTTGTACGCATTTCAGTAGGGATTGAGGATGCAGATGATTTAATAGAAGACTTAAAACAGGCATTGAATCAAGGATAACCATTGACTGGTCTGGCTACTGACATGAGATAAGAGATCAAAAGGGGTGGTCCATAAGTGGATCGCCCCTTTAAAATAGCTTTAGTAAACTAAAATTAAGATGAAAGCTTTCAACACCAACTAGTCTCATGCACGTGAAAAAGACTTAAACGTTTAGCACAAATAACTGTCCGTAAAACTCCCGCAAAAGATAAAGCTATATTTGTGGGAGATAACGGGTGCTAAAGTCCTGATTCACTCAACTATTAATTAACGGGATAAAAACGAAAACGCCCACAATTGAAGGGGCGTTTTATCGATATATCCTTTACTAGTTAGCTTCGTTAATCACTGTTTCCGGGATCTCGATCGGATCAAGTTGATTCATATTTGAATAATCGACCGAAACAGTCATAAAGATCGAACCTAGTTCATTTTCTGCTAAAATTTCGTAATCCATACTTTCAATCGTAAAGGTGTCTTTAGAGACAGTAATTGAGACGTCTAAATCTGTATCGTTTTCTAAATCGAATCCGGTTAGCTCGACGGAGAATGGTTTTTCAAAGGCTTTATACACCGTTTTATCATAGCCAGTGTATGTATAGATATAGGCATTTTCTTCTTCCGATTGCTCCGTTTTATCAATAATATCTTCGAGTATACTCACCATAGCATTGTAATCAGAGTCAAAGTTAGTAAAGTCATCTATGGAATCACTAGTGTTTTCCCAGCCTTCGTTATTCGTATTCGTATAGGATTCTTCTCCCACTTTATAATATTCCATGGAATCTTCTGTATCATCTGCCACACTATTAAAAATACCATGACTGTCTTGCGTATTCTCAAACATGTCTACGGAATAGCTCGCTTCAGAAGCTTGACTACCGTATAATCCTGCTTCCAACTCAAATGTTAATACGAATTCGCCATGATAGTTTTCCACATCTTCCTTACTTGTAGATATACGTTCAATGACGTCTTCTTGAGTCAAGTTATCAGAGCTTTCGGCGCAGCCTGTCGCTAATACTAATAGTCCAGTAGTTAATAACACAAATGGTGTTTTCATTGCTCACTCCTTCTGACCTTTGACAACTAAAAAAGAAGAATAGCTCACTTTTTAGAAGATGAAAAAGGTCTTATAATATTAAAATGTATGAATATTCGTTATAAAGTATATCATGAGTTGAGTATTAGTACCTTATTTTTTTGAAAGGGCTCAAGAAGGGGGATGGGAAGTGGAAGGGATGAAAGCAGCTTTACATATTTATCATAGTTAAAGCTCCCGTGTCAAAATAGAGAGAGCTCCATATATTTTGGCGGGAGTTAACGGACGCTAATGTCTTGATTCCGCATGGCCCACTGATTGAACGTTCGTTATATGATTTAATGTGGGACCACACCTAATAACTGTGCAAATAATAAAAGAGACAGTGCGAACGTTAGTGCACTGTCTCTCATTTCTATCCTCTTATAAATGACACTTTTATGGACTTTCGGTCACAACGCCGCATGCAATTCTAGCACCAGCATCACCTGTATCTAGTGTTTCATCATCAGGGCCACTTGTTTGAGCATCTGTTGATTCGTATCTGTCAGGGATATGGCCTAAGTTGTCAGGATCTTCATGAACCATGACAGCAACGCCATCTTCTAATAATTGTTCAGGGGTGAACGTGTCAAGCTGTACAGCCATATAAGCTGTTCCGTCCTCATTAGCATATAGAGGTGGCATGTCTCCGGCGTGGTTCCCATGGTCCTCATCTTCAGGGTTATAGTGACCAGCTGCCGACGAGAATGGTGTGTCATCATCATGTTCACATACTGGTTCATCATGGAGATGAAAGCCGTGAAAACCCGGCTCTATTCCATCTATGTGAGCCTCGACAATGACATAGTCCCCTTCATTAAAAAATAAAACGTCTCCTATTTCTTCCTCATCTTCGTTTAAAAGGGTCGCTTCTGCTACACTTCCATTGGTAAAGGCCGGTTCGGTGTTATTATTAGTCACTATGACCTCATCATTGTTGCCATTTAAGTTTGTATTAGCATTAGACATCTCCGGCGTATTTTCTTCGCCGCAAGCTGCTAATGAAAATAGCATTATGACTGCTGACAGCAATAGTTTTGGCGTTTTTATCGTCATCGTTCTTCCTCCCTCTTATAAAAATAAACAACTTATGCGCATTTCTATCTTATCACCACGACATAGACACTATGGCTACCGGTCTAGACTTTACAAGAGATGGCTTCTCTAGTATAAGCATTGAAACACTAAGAAATGGAGACCAAAAAACTGTGTACCCTCTCAAGGTGAGTATTTCTGCTTACTGCCTTGTGCCAAATATGTCACTTTATTTGAGAAGTATTCTTGTCATCATTCATCCCCTCAGTAGCTTAACCGGAATACATACAGTCCAAAGCTTCTTATTAGAGAGGAAGGAGAGCTAAAGGACGCTCAATGTCCGCCTTCACTCAACTACTAATTAGAGAGAGAAGAGCGAAAACTCTCACTGATTGAAAGTACGTTCTATCTCAAATAGTGACTAAAACTTTTTTATTAGCTGACCTTCTAAGCTTATGACATACCTGCTTCATATTGCAGACGTTTAGACAATTCGCGGAACTGCTCTTCGTCAAATCCTGGTGCGAATTCCTCTGGAATATGTTCTAAGTCTGGAATCTCGCCGCCTTCAGGGACACCGTCAACCACTTCAAGTTCACCAGGTGGGCCAACAGGAGTAGGGCCTGTCCAAATACGATTTAATAAACCGTAATCGTCATCACTGAATCGATAAAGTTTCAAGTGTGATCCTTCATCTTCGTATTTCTTTGCGTGATCAAACTTAGAGTTATCTAAATCTGGAATAGGAAGCATGTTCATAACGTTAACTCCTGTCACTTTTTCAAGTGCTTTCGCATAGGCCACAACATGTACCCCACCACGGACGAGCAGATATCCGCACAACTCACGTGCTGTTTCGTTATCTGTCATTTGATATACTCGCATTTTATGTGTTCTTGCTCCACACTCAAGATAAAAGTTATGAAGTAAATCATTCACTAAGTTCCCACTTGAGAAAACATTATCGCCCGTCCATGCTTTCCCAGTAGAATCAGCAGGAATAGCATTTTGACCGCCTAAAATAAAATTAAATTTATTCTCAAAACCAAGGGCTTCTCTTAGCGGAGTGTCATCAGGATTCGTACTTCCGTTTCCGACGGAACCATCGAGGTTCATGTTAATCGTATTGGCAACCAGTTCTACGTGACCAATTTCCTCTGCCGAAATACTCGCAATAAGCTCATAAAATGGGCGGAGCTTCTTTTTAGCACGGAAGTTAAACGATTGAAACAGATAGTTGTTTAACGTTGACATCTCTCCAAATCGGCCACCTAGTAGCTCTTGTACAACACCAGCTGCTTCAGGATCCGGTTTACTCGGCTTCGGTAAATCTACCTGCAATTTGTCGATGCGCTTAAACAAAGTTACCCCTCCTCAAATAGAATGAAAGTCATTAACTGCTCTTCCCTGTGAACAAAGCCTGAAACATGAAAAAGGAAAAAAATATAGAATTGTGGGGAAGTCCTAATTTGCTTTTATTAAAGGATGGTAACTTGGCCCTGTCTGGGGTATGTGGGTAACAGGAAGGTAGAAAAGCACGTTATGAAAAGCGAAAGGGCCACTAATCATACGTGTACAAGATATAATTCTAATTTTAAGACTTGAAAGGTTTACGCAGGAATGTAAGGGTGATAGAGAGAAGTATGGATTTAGTCGAAGCATACCTTAGAGGGGGAACTCAGTGGAACGGAGGCTGTCGTTCACATTTGTCAAACAGCTATGGCACTAATGCGTTAAAAAGGAGAGGATGGATCACCAATCCCCTCATGTCGGATACCCTATTGTTCTGGTTCAAATGTGTTACAGTCAGTTTCCTTTTGATTGTCTGCTTCTTTACCGGTATGACTGACCACGTAAATCTGATCGGCATCACATTTGTTTCCGTTGGCCCAATAGACACAGTTACTTACTTCGCAAAGGACATCAACAGCCATAGGTAATCCCTCCCCTCATAGTTTTAAAATAAGCAAAAGCGGGGAAGGTTACACAGGTAAAATTTTCTGAAAAAGTTTGGTCAATTTTTATCATTGGTTTCAGTTAAAGCTTTTACAAAATAAACGGTGGGTAGAAGGAGACCTAGTGCGGCTTGGACAAGTGAGAAAAAACGGGCACTACCAATTGGAACTAAATCCCCGTAGCCAACAGATAACATTGTCACGCCACTAAAGTACAATGCGTCTAAAAAAGTGACTTCAGCTACCTCATCGGTTGGATCATTAATTTTTAAAATAGGTTTTTCCAAAGATAATAAATAATAAAGGCAGGCAAAACCTATGGTTAAACCACTTAGAATAAGAAATAATTTCGTTAATAAAGCAGAATCATAAAAGCTTTTTCTATAAGATTTCTTTAAGAAAAAAGAAAGAACATTTACAAGTAAAAAAAGAACGGAGAGGATGATGAGTATCGTTGACAACATATGAGTACCCCTTTCTACATTTTGAGCTTCCCCTTTTTGGAAGCCTTAAACATTTTAAATGAGGTGATGGTAATGGAAAACAATCGAGCTGATTTAATTTTGGATGCGAAAGCGTCGTTGGGAGAAGGACCTTGTTGGGATGCAAAAACGAATACGTTAATTTGGGTCGATATAAATGGTCATACCGTCAATGTCTTTAATCCAATGACGGGAGAGGATAAGCGTTATGATGTGGGAGAATACGTCGGAGCTGCAGTTGTGCGTGAAAATGGAGGATTACTGCTTGCGTTGACGAACGGGTTTTATAGTTTTGATATGAAGAATGAGACGCTTTCCCGTATTGAAGATACGGAAGCCCATATTAACACAAACCGCTTTAATGATGGTAAGTGTGATCCGAAAGGGAGATTTTGGGCAGGGACGATGGTCTTAGATGGAGATCCTGGAGAAGCTAATCTTTATCGGTTAGACAATGATTTAACGGTTCAGTTAATGGTTGCTGATGTGACAGTATCAAATGGGCTAGCATGGAATATTACGAAATCATGTATGTATTATATTGATACACGAACAAAGGCGATTCGCAGCTATGACTTTGATAATGAAACAGGAAATATAGCCAACGCCAAAACAGTCGTGACGTTCAAACCGGAAATGGGAAGTCCAGATGGGATGACAATAGATGAAGAAGGGATGCTGTGGGTAGCATTTTTTCGCGGGTGGAAAGTCGTCCGTTTGAATCCTGAAACCGGACAAACGCTCATGGAGGTAGAAGTACCGGCGAGTCAAGTAACATCATGTACATTTGGCGGTGAAAATTTAGATGAGCTGTATATAACTACAGCGCGAAATGGATTATCGGATGCTGATTTAACAAAACAGCCACAAGCAGGAGGGCTTTTTAAATTTAAACCGGGAGTGAAGGGGGTCCCCTCCTACACGTTTCAAGATATTAGCAGATAGTAGATTTGCTTGACGAGGGATAGCGCATGTCAGACTCACAGGAATAAAACGCTAAACCTCTTAATCATGGGGCTAGACACTAGCCCCATCTTAAATACATTTGAAGGCGGCAACATTGAGGCGCAGCATTAGCTTGATTAATCGAGATGGTAAATGTCACTGACATTGGTGTGTACGTTGTCCTGACATCAAAAGGGCCTGCCACTTCCTGCATGATTCTATCTACTTCCTCATCTTGTCCTGCCTGAGCTGCGGTCATCAGTTGTTGCATTCGTACAGAAGAAGTAGTGAAATGCTGAACGACATCACGCCCTTTATCAAGTAATGAAGGGTACGTTTGCAACGACTGCTGAAACAAGGTAGTGTCCACCGGCGGATATGTATTAACAGGGTATCGGTAGTAGAAAGGATAGGGGTAATAATACATGAGTACCTCCTAAAAACATAATTGGTTATCATCTATAACCGTCCGTAAAACTCCCGGTGCCCAAATAAAGAGGAGAGCCAAATCTATTCAGGCGTGAGTTAACGGCCAGCTAAGTCCTGATTAACTGAACTACCAATCAGTGGGATAAGAACCAAAATGCCCACTGGTTTAAGGTTCGTTTTATAAAATGTATGTATCGGGAGTACCAATTAGTCATTAAATTATGCTCACAATCTGAGTTTGCTTCTTGTAGACACACCTTGGGGTGATGTCTTCCTTTTAATATGTCATCTTAACTCTTTGTTTAACTTTAGAATGAGCAGGGAACGGTTAACTATCCACCAGAGAAGGGAATGAAGAAGCGATGCTGCGGACAATTCTAATGATCATTGGTGCTATCGTGGTAATTAGCTTTATCTTGTCAATAATTTGATTGAACACCTCGTAGAATAGGGATTGATTAAAACTAGGAGGGATTTCATGAGTCGTGAAGATAAGAAACCTTTTCAACATGACCAACGCTTTAAAAAGGATAAAGAAAAGCAAATGGAAAGAGATCAAAAAGTCATGCCCATAGATGAACTTCCTTTGGAGGAGATCAAATATGAAGAGGAAGAGCAGCAAGATAAAAATAAACCAAAAACAAAGAAGCGTTCATCTACCGATAAGTTAACATAGTTTAATTGGAGGAGTAACGCAAAATCATAGTAACATGATAAAAAAGTATAAGCTAAGACTTAAAACACTGCTTGGTTCCAAATTTCAAGCAGTGTTTTGATGTGGATGTTAGCTAGCAGGCTACGCTGATACCATGAAAAGCACACCGTTGTTATTAATACTGTTTTCACTTTTTATCACAAATAACTATTCGTAAACCTCCCGTACCCACCAAATAGAGAGGAGAGGTAAATCTACTTAGGGGGAGCTAACGACCGGTAAAGTCCTGACTAACTCACCTGCCAATCAGGATAAGAACGAAACTCCCACTGATTGAAGGTTTGTTTATAGTTGGCAGGCACCCACTTTTCTTTATTATCATAGACTAGGTGGAGAAAAGGCGAATACGCCTGTTACTTCAACATATGAGGAGTGATCCCAGTGCCTACAGTGCGGGAGGAATGGAATACGTATGTGAGTCAAGTAGACGAGTGGATGACGGCTGTGGAAGAGGCCATTAGTTATCGATCAGATGAGGCACAAAAAGAGAAAGAACATGTTGCTACTGAATTGGAGGCGTTGAAAAGTCTCCGTGGTAAATTGTTAGAACCACGTGATGATGAGAAATTAAAACTAGCCTTTACATCGCAAGTTGATTATGTCGCAACTGCTTTTGAACATTGGAGGACTGCAGATAGAGAAGTGAGAAAAGAGCCTTTTGCTGCTAACAATCAGGCTGTGCCACCGGGAGGCCACCGCTTACCGTCTCTTCCTTATGCTTATGATGCGTTAGAGCCTTATATTTCCGAGAGAATCATGCGGTTACATCATCTCGAACATCACCAAAGCTATGTGGACGGCTTAAATAAAGCAGAATTAGCAATGAAAGAAGCACGAGAAACACATGATTTTGAATTGATAAGACATTGGGAAAGAGAAGCGGCTTTTCATGGAGCTGGTCATTACCTCCATACGATGTTTTGGGGAAATATGAGCCCACAAGGTGGAGGGGAACCAAGCGGTAAATTGCGTGAACAAATTAACAAAGATTTTGGTAGCTTTCAAGCGTTTAAACAGCACTTTAGTGAAGCAGCTAAAAAAGTACAAGGTGCAGGCTGGGCATTATTAGTATGGGCGCCGAGAGCAAGAAAGTTAGAGATTTTACAAGCTGAGTTTCACCATCTCTTGAGCCAGCAAGATATCATTCCTTTATTAGGATTGGATGTATGGGAGCATGCCTATTATTTACAATATGAAAATAATCGCGATGAGTATGTTGAGCAATTTTGGAATATTATTAACTGGCGTAATGTATCTGATCGATTTAAAGAAGCGCGCCAAGTAACATGGCGGCCGTTGTAATATTGACATATTTTTTTAGGGAGTGTCACAAGACAACTACTCGTAGGATAAGCTGTCTTGTGACATTATTGAGTACTCACTATTAGTGTGACCGCCTATAATGAACATGAAGAGTGATTTTGAGTTAATATAGCTGTAAATGAGGAGAATCGTCGTCAGGTTTGAGAAATTCAATCCGATTTCCATCTGGATCACTAACCCAACATTGATCGTTTCCCCCTTTTCCCCGTTTCGGCTCCACATCTAATTGAATGCCTTGAGACGTTAAATGCTCGGCTATACGATGGACATTATCAACACGAAAACAGAGGTGATGGACGCCAATTTTTTGGTCTACAGAAGATCCTTTGTTCTTATCTCCATAAAAGAGTTCAATAAATTGCTGGGGTCCGGCTTGTACATATTCTATCCATGGTTCACCATTATCGTCAGAAACCTGAAAAGCATGTGTTAAGCCGAGGATATCACAGTAAAAAGAAAGGCTTTTATCCATATCTTCAACTGTTAGAGCAATGTGTGCAAGTCCAGTAATCATAAAGTATTCCTCCTGTTATTTTCTAATAAAACATCTGTTTAGTTAAGCTGAACATGACGTTATGAGCTTCAGTATGAGGATAACAGAAAACTTACTTAAGTAATACGATATCACCATGTCCTATTGTAAAAAAACGCCATGGCTTAATCAATATGTTTTTAAAATACTAATATTGAAGGAATTCTTTCATTCAAAATAAGATGTCAAAATTCGAATAATGAATGTGATCTTCCCTTCTGACAGGTGCTTTCACTGAAAAATTGAATTTAGTTAACTTTTGTTCGGTAATTCTACGTGTAAGTGGATCTTCAAACATTATGAAATTGATTCGATTATAAGAGTAATTCTTATTAAAGAGTGAATAGTTCTTGAACTTCGCTGTAAATTATTGTACAATCGTGTATGCTTGGAAAACAATAGCGTTTCCGAGAAAATGAATGACAAAATTGACTTTCAGATTAATAGATAAAAGTAACTAGGTGGAAATGATTTGGACAAAAGAGCCAAACATAAGCCGGAAAGGATCACGTGAGACGTGTGCCCTTTTCGGCTTTTTTAGTGTCGTCTATATTTTTGACCGTACATAATCAAAGGGCATTGACTATTCAAGCCTCGAGAAGGTCCATTCATGACGGTTGATGATCAACACGTCTTCCTAATCTACTCTTAATCATCGTAGCTACCATATGAAAGGAGAGCTTATGAGATACTTAATCGACCATGTTCGTAAATCTGTACATCGTACTACATTTGCTAATGATAGCTGCCACTTTCACACTACACCAGCAGAAAAAAGGGAATTCTCTGAAGATCAAACCTATATTAAAAGGCTGATTGAAGAAGAAAAATTTGAGGAATGTCCTTTTTGTAAGATTATCTCTGTTAAGCCGAATATCAAAGACTTGTAATGGGCTTACTAGGATTAAAATCACAAATTGAGTATAATGAATATAAAACTTAAAAATGACTAAGGTTGTGTAGAAAATGACGGTAAATGATTCTAAGGTATATGCGCAAATTTCCAGTTATATCGGACGTCTGATCAGGGAAAAGTTCGGGAAAGGACCGACATCTGTTTATGTGACAATTAAACATCCTTATATGACCATTTACCTGAAAGACTTTCTAGCTCCTATGGAGCGGGTATTGCTAGAAAAAGGGGAGAAAAAACGCGTCGAAGAAACAAGAGACGTATTGATGGAAGAACTATTACCAGAAATTATGTGTAAGCTTGAAGAGATTGTGTCTATTAAGGTGAAAGATTTACATTATGATTGGAATCTTGAAAATCGTTCAGGCATCATTTTTGGGTGTATTACAGAAGGGACTTCTCACGAGCATAGAGCTGTCTCTCCTCTACCAGCAGAGGTAGAAGGTCCTTTTTATAAAGAAATTAACGAAGCGAGTAAACGCGGTCAGAAAATGCCAGAAAGAACAGAAGTATTTGTACTAAATGACCGAACAATATTGACGAAACGTACAGGCATTCTTGTGAATGTGGAGAAGGAACTGATTAAAAATCAATTCACTGAAGAATTAAAGCTCACGAAGCGTCCAATGGAAAAGCGACTTATTGATCAAGGTAAATTAGAAAATATTTTAGGAAAAGACATTGATGACACATTTGTTGATTGGAACTTTGATAAAGACATTGGCTATTTTGTCTTTATTACAACTTCTAAAAAAGAGACGTGATACATACACCTAGTGAGGAAGTTTAAGTAAAACCATGCTCTTTTAAAGAGAGTTATGGTTTTTAGTATGGAATCATAGCGCCCATTGGGCTGTTAAAGGTGTTGATATATGCGGCATTCTTAAGGGAATTAAGGTGAGTTACTCGGATAGAAGGCTAGAGTCATTTTTGTAATGATGATGGAATAGAGCCTTCTACTAGGGACATGCCCAAGTAGCAACGAACTCAATACAGATAAGAAGTCACATTAATTTTCAAATGATGACGCGCTGGCATTGGAAGAATAACTAAGAAAAGCGCCAAATTCCTGATTCACTCAACTATCAATTAGTGGGAGAAATTAACGCTTCGTTTAATGGTCAGGTCAGCGTGGTTAGGACTAATCTGTCTAATCCGCATATGGGTGGCTTCTATTTGTTAGTATCAATACAGTAGAATTTAACAAGGACGTTTAAAGTCATAACGCTAAAACAAGAGACGTTTTGAAATGAGATTCTACGGGTAGATACTCTTTGAAACCAACATGAAAGGGTGGTAGGTAGTATGAGTAAAGTGGCTTGTGTCTTGACAGATATGTTTGAGGACTCAGAGTATACGTCACCAGAGAAGGCGCTTAAAGACGAAGGTCATGAAGTCGTCGTGATAGGAACAGAAGCAAATCAAGAAGTAGAAGGAAAAAACGGTGAAGCTAAAGTGAAAGTAGATGTTGGTATAGCAGATGCTAAGCCAGAAGATTACGATGCTTTACTTATCCCTGGCGGATTCTCACCTGATATTCTCCGAGCTGATGACCGTTTTGTCGAATTTTCAAAGCATTATATGTTGAAAGATAAACCTGTATTCGCTATTTGCCATGGCCCACAGTTGCTAATAACTGCGGACATTCTTTATGGAAGAAAGGTAACTGGTTTTAAATCTATTCTAGTGGATTTAAAGCATGCTGGAGCAAATGTTTTTGATGAGGAAGTTGTTGTTTGTGGCAACTTAGTGACGAGTCGAACACCAGATGATTTAGAAGCCTTTAATAGTGAATCCGTTAAACAATTATCTTAAAAGCGTCTAAAAGTCAAATTTAGGGGGGAGGGGATTTTTCTCCTGCCCTAGTTCTCTCAACGACCAAACAGTGAGAGAAAAACGAAAACCCCCACTTTGAAGGAGCATTTTATCTAATACTGTTTGTTGGACCATTCTGTCCTCTGAAAACCAAAAGCGGAAGAATTTATTGAGAAAACTGAGAAGGAAATCGAGGCAGAGTGACGCCGTTAGGGATGAAATAGTGTGATTCCTATCATGATTTCACGCCAATATAGATATTTCGTTTAGAATCTTTAAACGAAAAAAGAAGGTGCCTCTAAGAGTCGTTATACAATGACTTTTAGAGACATCTTCTATGTTTAAATTGACCTTACCTCTTAGTGGTCTCTATAGAGAAAAGTCATTAAAGAATGTTAGTTAATATGCTCAGCTGTTTTCAGGACATCCTCTTTATTAAGGTCTGACCCAGAAGCAATAAGTTCAAGCTGAAGTTTTCCTGTATTCCAAGATAATAGCTGTGTATTTTCAATGCTTGAGTAAGTTCCAATATAGCGGCCGATATCTAACAATTCATGTTGATCATCATCAGGAATGTCTCGGGTGGTTTCTGATACTGAAAGGATCAGATAATCGTCACGGTTATTTCTAAATTCAATCATACTCTCCCGAAAGGCTTCAAAATACTTAGCTTCTTGAAAATGATAGCCTGATGGCACATAGGTTAGCTGAGGAATCTCGTAATCGGCTTTCTCCTCTAGTTCTTCAAGTGTTAGGGAGTCAGATAAATACTCTTCCATTGTTTGAATCTCAGCATTAGGTGGAGGGTCTAAACGAAAGAAATCGTTATTAACATTTATATTATAGTCAATAAGGTTGAACAATGTTTCCGAACGAAAACTGTCTTCTTCCCACATTATTTTTAAAGGAATATATGTTTCTTCATCTATCCAAATATCGTAACTACCCGAGTTGAGTGTTGAGCTTTTCGGTGGTAAAGATAAGTGAACTGTTGAACGTCCAGCTACAGTGACATTCCCTTCAACGACTACCTCGCTTGAATCACGCATTGCTGTGAGTATGTCGTTCACTACGTATGATTCATCTGGTATCCCTATCATGGTGTCGTCTTTGTTATCAAGTATGGTAATCATATTTTCTTCTTTGTCATACAGCCAAGACTCGCTCTCATTTGAAACATACGTGTAACCGTCCCTCAGCTCTATTCGATGTTTATCTGGTGCTACATTCCATTCTTTATAAATGACGGTTTCTTTTTCTCCATCGATATAATAAGAATGTGTAATTTCAGCATAATAGCTTTCAAGGTTATCATAAGCTTGTGTGGCATTTTCTATGATTTCCTCTGTATTCTGGAGTGAACATCCCACAACGGTTGATACGAGTGACAAGCCACTTGCCAGAGGTAAAAGCCCTTTTAACATTAAATTGTTCCCCCTGTAAATCAGTAATAATCAATCGTAAAGTGTCTCTTTTCTAAAAAAAGTGACATGCTAGGCACAAAAAAAGCGCTCAAGAGCGGATTTGTACGAGTAATAGGGTGCGTTTATCTATTTATGGTGTCACCCTTATTCATGTCATTAAGCTGTTTTTTGTCTATACTTACTTTTTATTATACTAAATTAAGATGTCAAACTCACTGCTTTTTAGTAAAACCAATAGAAAAGTTGTACCAATTGTGTTAAAAAGCGGGGAAAGGGTGGTTTATTTGAATATGCGCTAGGAAGAAATAGGATTTACGCGGTGGAGTGGGGGAAAGATAGACGAGCGGAACCCTATATCGGATAATAATAAAATAGGTTTCATTATAAGACAAAAAAAAGGGGGATGAACGTGTGGGTTGGAAAAGATAGCTCAACGGTACCTTTTGCAATGTTTTCTGCTGAGCATTGGGTTATGATGGGAATATTGTTGGTGGGCCTGTTAACGCTCTATTATATTCGCCATAAACCGGTCACTGAAAAAATAAAAGGGTGGCAAAAAAAAGCGGCGCTTTCTCTTATTCTTTTCGAAGCAGGTTATCAGGTGTGGCTCATCGGTACAGATCAATGGCATGTCAGTCATTCCTTACCTCTTGAATTAAGCAATATAAGTGTGATATTAGTTATCATACTATTATGGACAGGCAACAGGTGGCTTTTCGGTATTGTCTTCTTTATTGGAATTGGTGGTGCTATTCAAGCCATTGTCACCCCTGTATTAAGCTTTGGTTGGCCACATTTTCGCTTTATACATTTTTTTTACACGCACATTCTCGTGATTTGGGCAGTATTTTACTTTCTATGGTTTAGAGGATATATGTATATGTTAACGTTTAAAAGTGTTATGAAGGCGATGATCTTCTTGAATGTGCTCTTACCAGTGATTTATACGATCAACGTTTTGGTAGACGGAAACTACTGGTTTGTGAGACAGAAGCCGAGGGGAGTGAGTTTACTAGACTTCTTAGGACCGCATCCTTGGTATATTCTTGGAATGGAAATAACGGCCTTTTTATTATTTACGCTCCTTTGGTTACTGCTTGGTAACAGGAAACGGACTTCGAGTTAAGTTTGAAGTCCGTTTCTTATTTGTCCAGTTATTAACACAGATAACCTCCGTAAAACAAAACTACCGCCTCAAAATAGAAAGCAGAGCTAAAGCTATTTAGGCGGGAGATAACGATCGCCTAATGTCTTTGAAGATTCGTTTTATGCCATTTTAACGAGCATGCGCCCTGTGATGTTACTCTCGAGAATATTTTTTAATGCCTCTTGTAACTGATCAAGTGAAATTTCTGTGGCTATATCGTCTAAATGAGCTGGTTTTAGATCTGTTGCAGTCCGCTCCCAAATAGTCCGTCTTATGTCCATCGGACAGTAAACAGAATCAATTCCAATAAGATTCACACCACGTAAGATGAAAGGGATGACGGTAACAGGAATTTCAACGCCTGCGGTTAAACCACTGGCTGCTACAGCACCGCCGCGTTTAGTTGAACTTAATATAGAAGCAAGGGGCTTTCCACCAGTGGGATCTACAGCAGCGGCCCACCGTTCTTTTTGCAAAGGTTTTAATGTGTCAGGTGTTACTTCATCACGCCCTATAACCTCATCTGCACCTAAAGTTTTCAAATAATCATGCTCAGTAGCTTTACCAGTACTAGCTGTGACATAATAGCCTCGTTGCTTTAACATATCAACTGCCATACTTCCAACTCCACCAGTGGCCCCAGTTACAAGAACAGGCTTATCTTCGGGTGTCAGTCCATCCTTCTCAAGCTTGTGAATAGACAATGCCGCAGTGAAACCGGCTGTGCCGATAATCATCGCTTCTCGTGTTGTCAACCCGCTCGGTAGCGGGACTACCCAATCAGCTGGGACACGTGCATACTCACTATACCCACCATCGTGACTAACGCCTAGCTCATAACTTGTCACGATAACGTGATCACCAATTTGATAATTGTTACTAGTTGTAGCAACGACTTCCCCAGCTAAATCAATTCCTGGAATGATAGGATAGTTTTTAACAATTTTAGCATCTGCATGTGTTGCCATACCATCCTTAAAATTAACGCCTGAATAATGGACTTTAATGGTTACGTCACCTTGAGGTAAATCATCTAATGTTCGCGTAATGAGTTGCCCTGTTCCATCACCATGGGTCTGAAAAGCTTTAAAGGATTGTACCAAGATAATCTGCCTCCTTAAGGAATGTCCAACTCTCACTCTTATTGTGACAAAAAAGGAGGGGGAGTGTCGAGTAAAAAGAATCTGCCATTCGAAAACGTCATGATTTCGACATATACGTAGTTACTCCTCACGTGTTGTGGGGGGTGTATTGTGCATGTAGGGGGGAGCGGGCTTTAATTTAGGTGGCTCACCGTAGGCAGGAGCAGGAGAGACATAATTAAACTCGCCCTTGCTATCCATACTAGCTCCCTTAGCCCATCGTCCTTTTTTACTTTCTTCCCCTGCCGAAAGGTTATAAAAATCATACGACACATGTTGATTTTCCAATTCTCTAGGGAACGTACTGGGTACCACAATATTTTCTTGTGCTTCTATTTCAGCGATTGCAGCTTTCCACATGTTTTGATGCATGGTATCACGTGCGATGAGAAAAGCGAGCATATCTTTCACACCTGGATCTGTCGACGCTTCATAGAGTCTGACTGCTTGGAGGCGCCCTTGAGATTCTGCGGTTAAATTTGCTCGAAAGTCGGCAAGTAAATTTCCACTTGCTCCAATATAATCAGCAGTCCATCTATTTCCGGCGCTATCTGCAGGTAATGCCCCTAAACCTGAGACGATAGCATGTTGGGGATTCATACCACCGAGGATGGCAGCTGTTACGGGATTTTCCGCTGCTTTCTCAAGATCTGCAAGAGGGGCTTTATCGAGAAGACGGGCGATCATCGTAGCGAGCATTTCAACATGAGCTAATTCCTCTGTCCCAGCGTCCATCAATAGATCTCGATATTTATCTGTCGTTCTACTGTTCCATCCTTGAAACAAATATTGTAGTGCCACAGAAATTTCGCCGAATTGTCCACCGAGTATTTCTTGAAGTTGATTGGCAAATATGGGATCAGGTTTTGATGGTTTCGCTTCGTACTGGAGCTCTTTCATATGAAAAAACATGCACTTTCCTCCTTAAATTCGTCTTTTGTTAGGTTATTATGTAGATGTCATTTTTAGACCACTAACTTTAATCTAGTGAAAAAACGTCTGAAAGCATTCGCTCTCAGACGTTCTCCCCTTAAAGGTAGATATTAATTCATTTGAAGTTCTCTTGGCTTTTCGTGGAGTGGTGGGACAACGAGCCAGCCTTTTTCTTTGTTTAATCTTAGTAACTTGCCTGCTTCTTGAGCTTTAGCGGTGTGAAATTGGCCATACATCATAGCAATGTCTTCACGTGTACTTTGTCCCATTGCTTTACTATCTGCAATGAGTCCAGCGGCCAGGTCAGTAGATATAGCCATCGCTATTTCGGGGTCATTGTATTTTGCCCCAGCTGGAATATCCTCCATGGACGCTTTTGGACGCTCTGGTGGACTTGGTGGTAAGGCGATACCATTTTCTTTTAACAAAGTTTCTAACTGCTTTTCTTCTTGACGTGCTAAACCAATAAGAGAATTAATGAGAGTAAGCAGGTCTTCATCTCCACAATGATTTTCGTAAATTTGATATGTGGCAATGGTTGATTTCATACCAGCCAAATGAGTCCAAGCACTAAAAATTTCCCCATAATGCATGGGCTCGTTCTGTTGATTTCCGCTTAATATCCCCATAAACAGCCTCCTCATTTTATTCATGTGGCGGATCTCCTTTGAGTAATATTGACCACCGTTTATAGGATGTGTTCTTCAAAGGGATCTATCCATGCAAAAAAATGGTCTCCACGTGCACCCTTCAATGTAGAGAAAATCCGCATTTCAAGTAACACATAAAAGACAAGACGCCATAGAGTATTATAAAAAGGGTAAGGGAGTTTTAGTATGGAAAAATCACAAGAAAAAATTATTAATATGATGGTTAGTAATCTGCTCTCTAAACATAATGTAAAGAGACAAGATGAACTACAGGAAGAGGAAAAAATAAAGCTGCAAGAGATAGTGGACCAGCTAAAAGCAGACGTCGAGAACTTTGTGGAAACGCATAAAAAGACGATCACTGAGCAAAATACACAACGGTCTGATGCCACATCAGAAGCCATATCACCCGAACCTGCGTCAACTTCTTCTAACAATGTCATGGTGACACCGAACGATGCGAATGCTAAAAAAATATTTTTGCCAAAGCGAAATAAGTAAGACAATTTAGGCGTGTTATGGCAATTTTAAAATGCTTTGCGCGCCTTATTTCATTTTCGAGAATTCGAGAAGGGCTGATATGAGTAAGGGAAAAGTAAGTGAATATTTTTCCCTTCAAATAAAAGGGGGCTGATTTTTGATAGTGTTTTTATAAAAATTGAGTCGCTTGTATCAGACAGTTTGTCCACACACCCTCCCTACCAACACATACAATGAAGTAAAACAGAAGGGAGGTTTTATAATGAATCAGGAAGTGCATTATTCAGGTAATGAAAAAAAGAAAAAATGGTCCGCACTAGATCCGGACTGCTGTCATCCGACAGATCGAGTCGATACGAACTTACAAAGTGCAGAACAAGTAAATAAAACGTTACAATCCTCTGAAGAGTATATCTTCATTAAAGACTCATGCGATATCTCGGTGTCCACAACAGATACAAAAGCTGCAGTTTCCTTACAAGCAGCTCTGCAGGCGGCAATCGCATTAGTCATTAATATCTCAATTGCTGATAGTAGCCGAGCAGAGCGGATCACACAGGATTTACTTCAAACCGCTAAAACGAAGCAAATAACCTTCCAAAAAACAGTCGTAGAAAATTCACGAAATGTTGATGTGACTACGACCGATACTCAAGTAGCTATTAATTTACAGGTGCTTTTACAAATTTTGCTTGCTTTGATTGTTAATCTCAATATCCTGTAAAATTGATGCAGCGTGGAGTAACTAAATGTAACAGTTACTTCACGCTTTTCTGTTAAATAAAGTGGTTATCTAGATATTGCTAAAGTGTTGACGAGAGAATAACTTATGCATATTAGGTATGTAGTAAGCAATTTTTAAATGAAGAAAAACGCCTTTTCCCATTCACGTAACTAAATATAAACAAGCAATACCCTTTTAAACAACATTAAAATACTGAACAGCTTATACTTGAAAAGCAATTATGGATTAATTAATTCAAAGATTTAGCTGAGCAATAAATTCATTTATGGCTTTTTGATTATGTGTACGAAAAGCATCAAGGAACGCAGGATTTGTTAGTTGTTTTAATAAGTGTTTTTTCTTTTCAGGTGTAAAGTCGGAAGTCAGAATCTGTTGACGTAATTCGCCTGCTTTAATTAAGTAATCACCATATTCACGTCCATACTGGTGTTCCAGCTCATTGGCGATTTTTTTTGTAAGAAACGGACTTGTTCCTGATGTTGATACGGCTAGCTGAAGCGGGCCACGTTTGACAACCTTTGGAAAGAAAAAATTACTTAATGCTTGGTTGCTAGCAATGTTTACTAAAGGGACATTTTTTACTGCTTCTTCATAAATAATGTCATTTAACTGTGAGTGATTTGTGGCGGCAATAACGAGGAATGCACCAGCTGTATCACCCGATCTAAAGGAGCGTTCATAAAACGTAAAGTCAGCCCTATGACAGGAGAGAGAAGGCGACAGTTCTGGACTTATAACGATTATGTCACCTTTTGCTTCTATTAGTCTTCTCACATGCCGTGATGCGACCGTTCCTCCACCAATCACAATACATCGCTTACCAGCTAGACTAATCATACTTGGAATAGCGTCATTCATACTGTTTCACCTTAAGTTGTAACCAGTCATTAATAAGTGGATGAGGCAGGTATGTTTTCCCATCGTATGAATAGTGAATGTCAGCCTCACGGAGTTTTTCAGGAATTTTAGTCGATGTATAGACTCCTTCACTTAAGAATAATGGGACGACTACCAGATGGGAATCTGTATTATCACTTAATTTTTTGGCGGATTGTGTGACCGTGTCTGGAAGAATCGTTCCATAGCTGGCATGGGCGAAGCCGAACGTTTCTTTGAGTTGACTGCACATGCGCTCTAAGGTAGCTTGCCAAATAGGCTGAAAATCTTGTTGGTTACTACCATGTCCGACAAGGAATAAGCTTTCCTTAGATGCATTTCTAGAGAGTGAAGAGAGTCTATCTGCAAGCAACTCCATTATATACGGGTGGTCATCCATAGGGTCTCCCCATATGATCGTTGCTTGGGGATTAATCAAATCTAGATGGGTGTCCACTTTTGGTTCCTTAATTAAACCGAGAGCATACTTGATTTCTTCAAGATGGGTGCTGCCAGAACAAACGAAGTAAGGGATGACATAAATCTCTTCAACACCTGCTGCTTCAAGATGTTTAACCCCCTCCGGAATGCTTTTTCCTTCAACGAGTTCGAGGTAGCCTATGTCTATTGGAAGAGAGGTCTCTACCTTTCTCACACTTTCTTCAATTAAGCTCACCCATTTGTTATTGCGAGAACCGTGGGCGATCACAAGGATACCTTTTTGTTTAGTCATGTTATATCACCTATCAATTATTTGGCTATTGGAAAATGGGTACACGCTTCCTTTTCAAACCAAGCCAGTTTTTCCCTTAACTTTACCACGTCTCCAACGACAATAATAGCGGGAGAACGAAACTTGCGCTCAGAAACTTTAGCTACAATGTCTTCAAGAGTACCAGTTAAGGTTTCTTGCGATGTTGTTGTCCCCCAGCGAATAAGGGCAACAGGAGTCTCCTTTGATCGCCCATAACGGATAAGTTTCTCCTGAATAAGGGAGATATTCCCCACACCCATGTAAAAAACGAGTGTATCAACAGATGTAGCAAGCTTCTCCCATTTGATTTCAGGTCCTCCTTCATCTGTTCGCTTATGTCCTGTAATGAAAGCACAGGAAGAACTGAAATCACGATGGGTTATAGGTATACCAGCATAGAGAGGAGCTGATATACCGGATGTAATTCCCGGTATAATCTCATAGCGCACACCGTGATTTACACAATACTCAGCTTCTTCTCCCACACGTCCGAAAATACTCGGATCACCGCCCTTTAATCTGACGACCAACTTCCCTTTAAGTGCATGTTGGACAAGAATATCATTTATTTTTTCCTGTGACATAATGTGCTGATTAGGTAGTTTGCCGCAATAAATTAACTCTACGAGTGGTTTTGTATCATCGAGAAGTTCTTTATTTACGAGACGATCATAGACGATCACATCTGCTTTTTTCAGTATGTTAACAGCTTTAACGGTGATTAATTCAGGATCGCCGGGACCCGCTCCGATAAAATAGACAGTACCTTTACAAATTGTCACAGTATGCCTCCTTAGAAATAAAGGTCGTTTGAGATGGAAAACAAAGGAGCATATTCTTTATTTGATAGCCCCTTTTTTCTTTTTACCACCTTTTGAATGATTTCCATTTCTGTAATTGTGCTAACCCACTTCCATTCTCTAATTGTGATAGCGTGAGATCAATGCCCTCTTCTAATGAACGGACTTTTCCAAATAAGTAGTAACGAGCGGCAGTATTGAAAATCACTTGGTTGCGATAATATGTGAGATTATCTGACGTTTCACCAGCAACTATCGCTTCAATAAGTTCTGCTTGTGCCTGAAGGGTCACTACTTCCTTGTCGGGGTCTTTACGACATGAAAGGTGATAGTCAGCAGGATCTAAGTCGCGTGATATAACAGTGTCTTTAGTGATTTCATAGATGAAGCTTTTTCTGTGGATCGGTAAGTCTTCCGATCCTTCAGCACCTTGTACAATAAATGATTTTTGAAAATTCAGTCGCCTTAAGTTATCAACGTTTGTATCAAGCACCGTTTTATGAAAGATACCTAACATGACTGAAGGAGCATTAGACAGATTGAGTAATTTTTCGGCCATGTTAATAAAGGATCGTACACCGATTTCTTCTCTAGTGTGACGAATACTCGCTAACGGTTGACATAATTGCTCGGTATGAGCAAAGCCGATACAATGCTTATCGATTGATTGCCCTATAGAGGCAGCATCGAGGTCAGGTGTCACACCGAGTTCATCTAAAATACTTTTTAAAGAGGATCCATATTTTGGAGGTAAGGACTCGCTGCCGTGTAAAAATACAGGTATTCCCTCGGCTGCCATAAGCAACGCAGATGGGATGGTGGCAGCGAATGTTTTTCGTCCGTCATATGGACCGGAGAAATCAATGAGTTCATGGCGTTTTTCTGATGATACAGGAATGAGTGAGGCCGCCTGACGAAATTGCGCAACAAATGCTGCTAATTCGTCAGGTGACTCGTTTTTCAATCGCTGGGCAATTAGGAAAGCTGCAACTTGAATATCCGTTGCCTCTCCGTTAATGATACTTTGTGCTGCTTGAGAGGCTTCATCAAACGTTAAGTCTCGTGCTCTTTTCTTTCCTTTAGCTACTTCCTTGATCCACTGTTTCATAAATAAGCCCTCCAGAGTCTTGAGAGTCTATCTCTCCCGTTATTGGTTTCATGCCGGCATAAGTTAATTTAAACGCTGGCATATGGCATACAGGGTCCAAAAACGGTGCCACAAGACGGTTGATGGCTTGCGATCCGCCCCAGTGGAAAGGGGCAAATAGTGTGTCTTTGCGAATCTTATCTGTTAAGCAGGCCCTCATAACCACCGAGCCTTGGGTTGAATAGAGATGGATGAGTTCATCGTGCTGAATATGATAGCGCGCAGCTGTTTCTGGATGCATTTCAACTAACGGCTCAGGTGATTTTTTAAACAGATCTGGGCTTCGCCGTGTTTGGACCCCAGTTAAATAGTGTGCCATGACCCGGCCTGTTGTCAATAGAAGCGGGTATTCTGGAGGAGCCTCACAGCTGTGTAACATGACTAATGGTGAGAATATCGCTTTCCCATCACTGTGGGCAAATTGGGTCTCAAACAATCGCGGTGTGCCACTATGTTCTCGATAGGGACAAGGCCAAGCGATTGCTTCTTGTGAAAGTCGTTCATACGACATACCGAAGTAATCGGCCTTGCTTCCTCGAGATGCTAAACGTAATTCATCAAATATCTGATCGGGTGACGTAAAATCAAAGCCTTTTTCTTTATTGAATGCCTTAGCGAGAAGACAAAGGATCTCCCAATCATGTTTAACATCTTTCGGAGGTGATCGTTCCCCTTTTCTAAGGGTGACTTTGCCTTCAAGATTTGTCATCGTTCCTTCATCCTCAAGGTAAGAAGACGAGGGAAGGATGAGGTCAGCTAATTGAGCTGTTTCAGAGATAAACATATCCACAACGACTAAAAATTTTAGTTTTTGGAGGGCTTTCTTGGCTAAAATTGCGTTTGGATTAGACACGATAGGGTTAGATCCCATAATAAATAGGCCAGTGATATCTCCATCCATCATTTTTTCAATCATTTCATAGGCTGATACCCCCTTTCGAGGGAGATCCTTTTCATCAATATTCCAAATAGAAGCGATTATTTTCCTATCGATGTCGTTTTCTATTGAACGATAGCCTGGTAATTGGTCCGCTTTTTGGCCATGCTCTCTTCCACCTTGGCCATTACCTTGACCAGTAATAGAACCGAAGCCGCTGGCATGGCGGCCAATCTTTCCAGTGGCTAGAACGAGGTTAATAAATTGCTTCACTGTGTCACTTCCATTACTGTGCTGTTCAACCCCACGTGCTGTGAAAATAAATCCTTCCTTAGCGGCCCCATATTGTCTACCTGCTTCTATAATGTCTTTAGTAGGAACGTCTGTTATGGCTGAAATATCGTCTAATGTGAAAGAATCAAGGTGAGTATCTAAATGTTCAAACCCTGTTGTCCTTGAATTTATAAACGCATGATCTATATAGCCTTCTTGTTTAATCGCTTTTAATAATCCAGTGGCTAAGACACTATCTGTGCCTGGTTTTACCTTTAAATGAAGGTCTGCTAATTTAGTGGTAGCTGTTTCGCGTGGATCGATAACAATGATATAGGCGCCTTTTTTCTTAGCTTGGCGAAAATAGGGCACGATGGTTGGCTGACAATCTGCAATGTTAGTCCCAGCTAGAATAATCACATTGGTGTCAGGTATGTCACTTAAACTGTTAGTCAATCCGCGGTCAAGCCCGAATGCTGCATTTGAAGCAGCAGCAGCTGCACTCATACAAAAGCGGCCATTATAATCAATATGCTTTGTTTTTAAAGCTACTCGGGCAAATTTTCCGAGCAAATAAGCTTCTTCATTCGTTAAGGAGCCGCCGCCGTAAACACCGATAGCATCGTTATTGTCTTGTGTTTGGATGTAATGAAATCGCTCTGCAATATATTCAATAGCTAACTCCCAAGAGACAGGCACGAATTCACCGTCCATCTTTAAAAGTGGGGAGGTGATTCGTTCCTTGTGGTAAACGTGCTGATGAGCGTTAGCACCTTTTATACACATTCGTCCGCCAGAAGTGGTATCTAGCTTATTCGGTTTTGCCTTAAATTGTTTCGTTGTCAAGAACGCTTCTTCAATTAGTGTCATTGAGCATTGGACACTACAATAAGGACACTGTGTTGGTAAAAGCGTTTCATGGCTTTTTTCTAATTGCTTTGAACGAAAGTGTTTTAGGAAATCATCCATGGATGTCACACCTTTTAAAGGGAAGTTACTAGTAGCTAAGGCTACACTGCCTGTTCTAGCGGGTATTTGGAAGAGATAGATCTCCCTATAATTCCTATAAAATAGCTATTCGTCTTGTGATGACGATGCTGTTACAATTCAATAAAAACCTCACCATCAATAACTTTTACAGGGTAAGAACGAACACACCCGTCATCAGGTTTTTGAACGTCTCCAGTCGTTAAATCAATTTTCCAGTCATGCAGCGGACAAAAAACGAATTCACCGCTTATTATTCCCTCTGCCAGCGGACCTTGTTTATGAGGACATTTATTTTCTACCGCTCTTACCTGCCCGTTTTGTAATCGGAAAACGGCGAGGTCATGATCACCAACAACGATGTTTTTTCCAACTTGAAGGGGTAGTTCCTCAAGGCTACTCAGTTTTGTAAGCTGAGAATCAATGGTTTGTTTCATCGTTTTCACTCCCTTTGATTATTTGCTACTGATAGGTACCGCTTTATTTTCAAAAAGATCACGTTGCTCTTTGCTATTTTGAATAATCTCATGCCATGGATCTTTTAAGTCGTCTAGAGCGATTTCCATACGTTTAATGAGTTCGCGTCTTTCTTCCTTGTTATCTAAAATGACAGACTTAACGTGTTCCAAACCGACTCGGTCAAGCCAGTGGGACGTTCTTTCAAGATAACGGGCTGTTTCACGATAGTACTGCAAGTAAGCAGAAATTGTGTCGAGTACCTCGGTATCAGTTGAAACTGTGCATAAAATCTCGGCTGCTTTTAGAGTGGCCCCGCCATTACCACCAACGTAAATTTCCCAGGCACCTTCAACCCCGATAATGCCCACATCTTTAATACTGGATTCCGCACAATTTCGTGGGCAAGCAGAGACTCCCATTTTTACTTTGTGAGGTGTATTAAGTCTTTCGAACTTTTTCTCGATGGCGATACCAAGACCGATTGAATCTTGCGTACCAAATCGACAGAAATTTTCGCCGACACAGGTTTTAACGGTTCTTACAGCTTTACCGTAGGCGTAACCAGACGGCATATCTAAATCCTTCCACACATTAGGCACATCTTCTTTTTTAATGCCTAACATGTCAATCCGTTGTCCACCGGTTATTTTAAGAAGTGGCACGTCATATTTGTCAGCTACATCTGCAATTTTCCTTAAATCTTTGGCATTCGTCACACCCCCATACATTCTCGGCACGACAGAATACGTGCCGTTCTTTTGAATATTGGCATGCATGCGTTCATTAACAAACCTAGATTCTCTTTCGTCTTCATAATCTGTCGGGTGGACCATACCGAGATAATAATTAACCGCCGGTCGGCATTTCGAACAACCTTCTTCTGTTTTCCACCCGAGCACGTTCATTACCTCTCTTGTATGAGTAAGACCTTTTTCACGAATGTTTGCCACTACCTCTTCGTGAGTTAAATCCGTACAGCTACAGACAGTTTCCTTTTCATCAGCTGTCTCAAACTCGTCACCTAGTGTATGGGCAAGTAATTCACCAACCAACCCTTTACACGTCCCGCAGGATCTAGAGGCACTCGTACAATCTTTAATTTGAGCAACAGTTGTTAAGTTGTCATTTTTAATGGCTGTAACGATGTCGCCCTTTGAAACGCCATTACAGCCACATATTGTGTCCGTATCCGCCATTTGTGCTACCGTGCTTTCTCCTCCGGAAGTTTCTTGCGTTTGAAAAATAGAGATATTTTTCATATCAGACGTATTGGTCCCTTGATTAATCATTCCTAGTAATTTGGTAGATTCGCTCGTATCACCGAAGAGGACTGCACCGACAATTTTATCTTGCCGGATAATCACTTTTTTGTAGATACCTTCAAATTCATCTTGAATTCGAATAGCTCGGGCAGCTGGGTCATCTCCGAACTCACCAGCGGAGAATACATCCACACCGCTTACTTTCAATTTAGTTGATAGAATAGATCCTTGGTAACCTTGACCGGCGTCCTTTTGACAGATTTTTTTAGCGAGTGTTTTCCCTTGTTCGTAGAGAGGAGCAACTAAACCATACACCATTTCCCTATGCTCAGCGCACTCCCCGACAGCATAAACGTCTGGTGCGCTCGTTTGCATATAATCATCGACTACAACACCGCGATTGGTTTCAATACCTGAAGCTTCTGCCACAGCGATATTAGGTTTAATCCCAACTGCCATGACGACGAGGTCTGCCTTTACAGTGCGGCCATCTTTAAAGGAGACTTTTTTCACACGTTCTGACCCAAGAATAGCTTCTGTATGATGGTTCATTAAAAAGTTCATGCCTTGACTCTCTAACTCTTTTTTTAACATAGCAGAGGCCGAAGCATCTAATTGCCTTTCCATTAAGTGATCCATAATGTGTACAACATCCACATCCATTCCTAAATTCAATAGGCCTCGTGCGGCTTCGAGCCCGAGAAGCCCGCCACCGATGACGACTGCTTTTTTGTATTTTTGGGATGCACTAATCATGGCTTCACAGTCTTTAATATCCCTAAAAGCAATCACCCCTTCTTTATCACTTCCTGGAAGAGGAAGCATAAACGGATTTGATCCTGTGGCAATAATGAGATCATCGTAGGAAATATGTCTTTCCTGGTCGGTGTGTACGGTTTTTGTGAAAGTATTTATCTGCTCAACAGATTCCCCAGTAAAAAGCTGAATATTATGTTTTTCATACCAGTCATAGCTGTTAATGACGATGTCATCAATGGAGGTATCCCCTTGTAAGACTGAAGAAAGCATAATACGATTGTAGTTTGGATATGGTTCTTTACCGAAAACCGTTATCTCAAATCGGTCAGGATCTTCTTTAAGAATTTCTTCAAGACACCTAACCCCAGCCATTCCGTTGCCGACGAGAACTAACTTTCTTTTAGACATGATATTCCTCCTAAGTTAAAGTTATCGTTAATGAAAGTGTACGCTTGAGGACGTCTTTTCCGCTATTTATCTGATGCTGCTCGCTTCAAAGGGAGTTCCGGTTCAGTCTGAATGGCGTTTGCTATATCAACGGACGATTCATAATAATCCTCTGCGAAAGCATTATCTGGTTCTTCAAGCCATAAATAACACATGAAAAAGCTGACTAACGCTCCGCCTGCTAAAACGAAGAAGAATGTTTGTGGGGAAACGAACGTATAGAGCGTTAAATATAATGTTGAGCCCACATTTCCATAAGCGCCAGCCATGCCAGCCACTTGACCTGTGAGGCGTTTTTTAACCATAGGTATAATGGCGAATGTTGCGCCCTCTGCCCCTTGTACAAAGATAGAAGTGAAAATCGTGACAGCAATAGCTAATGCAAGAGGCCAACTTGAATCGATGAACCCCATTGAAACCAGTCCGATCGTGATACCTATCATGTAAAGGAGCATCGTGTTCTTCCTGTTTCCCATCCGATCAGACAGAACGCCGCCAAGTGGCCGAGCAAATAAATTAATAAATGCAAAAGATGATGCGATAATACCAGCTGCAGCAGGGGACAGTGAAAACGTTAATTGAAAAAACATTGGCAGCATTGATACGATTGCTAACTCTGCCCCAAAGTTGGCAAAGTACGTACTATTTAAGGCTGCTACATTTTTGAACTCATATTTGTCGTCCTCGGGAACGCCACGCCGTAATATAGGAATATTGACGTGTAAAATCTTATAAATTTGATAAATCATTGTTAGCCCAATAACAGTGTAAGTGGCATAAAGTACTGTCGTTGAGATAAATCCCATGCCTGCCAAGCGCCAGGCTAAGACAGCTAAGGCTCCGCCTAGTGGGAGTGTCCAAATGATAAGGAGCACAAGATCTTTCCATGAGCTGACCTCTAGGGCACCGGATTTTTTAGGTTTAATAAACGCTTTCCCTTCTGGTGTATCTCTAACAAGAAGATAATAGATGATGCCATAAATAAAGCAAATGGCACCTGTTAATGCGATGGCATATCGCCATCCCTCATCACCACCGAACATCGTCAACGCCAACCAAGGTAAAATCATGGCACCTACTGCTGAACCGAAATTTCCCCATCCGCCGTAAATGCCTTCAGCAAATCCCACATCTTTAGGTGGAAACCATTCAGATACCATGCGGATCCCTACGACAAAGCTCGCGCCAATACTGCTTAACAGTAAACGAGATATCATGAGTTGTGTCCATGAATCCCCAAAGGCAAATAAAAAGGTAGGTATTGACATGAGAATCAACAACCCTGAATAAACGCGGCGAGGGCCAAAACGATCTAGTAGCATGCCGATGACGATTCGGGCTGGAATCGTTAAGGCCACGTTAATTATGGCTAACGCTCCCAGATGTTCTCGGGTGAGCCAGTTGCTTGATTCCATCATTGTCGTAGCTAGCGGTGCCATATTAAACCACGTGAAAAAGGAAACAAAAAAAGCAATCCATGTTAAGTGCAACATTTTCATCTGATCGTTCTTAAATTTGAAAACATCTGACAACTTCACCGAAGCATCTCTCCTTTAATTAAATGTGTGATTACCCGTTACAGCATTATTCTCGAGTGTTAATTCTGTATATTCTGATAATTGTTCCCGGACATTTTATGGGGCTAGTCGTGCCTCCTGGAAGTATGATAAGTATTATGACATAGTTGATAGAGGCTTAAGGAGATAGTGTGAAATAATTTAACACTGAAATTCAATGTAGATATTTTTACAATTAACAATGGAAAAAGAGGGAGGAGGGGGTATGAAAATCGCTTTACAATAATTAAGAAGTTGCACATATAATGTGAACACACTTTAAATTAAGTGGAAATGAGAGATTTCATGTGATTAATTGAGCTTAAATGATAACGATTACAAAAAAAGAGATCTATACCCCTTTACCCATGATTCCCCCCTTCAAAAATCATATTGACAGTTCAAGGCATTAACCATAATATGAATGTGTGAATAAAAAAACAAAATATTCATATAAGTGACGAAAGAGGAGGGTGTTATGGCACCACGTGGATTTACTGATGATGAAGAGAAACGCATTCGTTATGATTTGATGCAAGCAGGGCGAGAGAAATTTGGAACAATGGGGTTAAGAAAAACAAGTATTAAGGATTTAACAGAGACAGTAGGGATTGCACAAGGTTCTTTTTATAAATTTTATGAATCAAAAGAGCTTTTATATTTTAGACTTCTCGAACAGGATGAGGCATCCATTAATCAGACGATTTATTATATGGGAGCTTTAGAAAAGATGGATGCAGAGGGGTTCAGTAAATTGTTACAGAAAGCGTTGCGAATGATTGAAGAACGACCACTTCTTCGTCGTGTGATGGTAAGTGATGAGTACCAAGCGCTTGTGAGGAAGCTCCCGGCAGATGTGATAGAACGACATGAAGAGAAAGATATCCTCAGCTTTAACCAGTTGTTTCATTTGTGGATGGACCAAGGTGTTCTGGACCGAAGTATAGATCCAACCATAGTAAGTGGGGCTATAAGAGCCCTTTTACTTGCGTCAACACATAAAAGAGAAATTGGCTATGACGTTTTTGATGCTAGCTTTGATTTCCTCATACAATCGTTAGCATATCGTATTTTTAAAGCTTCCACATGAGTGACGTTTAAACAACCAATCTGATATGATAAAACGAAAAAGATGAGTGAGAACTCATTAATAAGTTGGAGGAAAGATGATGGATTTTTATGAACGATTGAGTGAATACTATGATGATATTTTTAAAACAAAAGAGAAAGCGATCACATTTATTGAAGATGTTATCTCATCAAGGGGAGGAAAGCTCCTAGACTTAGCAGCAGGCACTGGTGCAGAAGCTGTGGCTTTAGCAAAGAAAGGTTATGAGCTTACAGCTGTAGATTTAAGTCCATTAATGGTTAAAAAAATTCAAGAAAAAGCGGACCTACATGATGTTATATTAACAGCATTTGAAGCAGATATGTGTCATTTAGATCACACCTCATTGTCAAATCAAGACGGTATTTATTGTATAGGTAATTCATTTGTTCATCTCCCACACGGTGAGGCGATGAGGAAATGCCTTAATTCTGTGTACCACCTATTGAAAAGAGGCGGCTCGTTCATTGTACAGATCGTTAATTATGATCGGATATTTAAACATCAGATTACGAAGCTACCTGTTATTAAAAATGAGGCTAAGGGTCTTTTGTTTGAACGTTTTTATACGTTTAATAAAGAGGATATCTCTTTTCAAATGAAGTTGACAGTGGAAAATGCCGATGCTGAAGCAGCTATTTATGAGTGTGAAACGAAATTAACGCCACTCATGAAAGATGATTTTATGTCAATTATTCGTAACTCCCTCTTTCAACATGCTGAATTTTACGGCACGTTTGATGGGGAGGGGCTAACGTATGACTCACCAGCGCTTATTGCTGTCATGAGAAAGAATTAACTTAGCTATATATAACACCTCTTTATTGGCAATTTAAAAGCATGACAAAGTGGATTTAGGTGCTGGGGATGTGGCACTAGATCTGATTAAGTAAGCCTAGTGACGACGAAGGTAGCTCCTTTCATTATTTTTATCCAGATAAGGGTTATAAAAATTTCTCCCTGATTGAAGATTCTTTTATCACAAATAAGCGTCCGTAAACCTATTTAGGTGGGAGCTAACTGTCGCTAATATCCTAATTAACTCAACTACCAATCAGAGGGGGCAGAACGAAATCTCTCTCTGATTTAAAAGAGACATAGAATTGTTAGAACCCCTCCTCCTTCTTAGGAGTTAATTCATATACAATGTAATTAGTTTACTAATGATAAAAAGGATGAGGGGCGTGTCATGACGATCAAGCGGATAGATGATCTTAATCTTATTACGAGAATTACAATCCTTGTGTGCGGTGTGATCATCGTTTCGTTATTAATAACTGGTTTTTTAATCAGCCAGTTCATCGAACAAAGGACGATAAGTGGTATTGAAGAACGGGCTAGAAACGTGTCACAAATGGTGGCTTTATCAGAATTAACGGTGTCACAATTAGAGGCTGGCAATCCCGACGGTGAGATTCAGCCTTATGCAGAGCGCATAAGAGATATTACCGGGGTGGCATTTGTTGTTGTGTTGGATATGAACAGTGTTCGCCATTCTCACCCGATTGAAGAGCTGATCGGCCAAACATTTGTAGGAGGTGACGAGGGCCCAGTTTTTGAAGGACTTGAACATATCTCTACAGCTGAAGGAACGATGGGATACTCGTTACGGTCATTCACACCTGTTATAAATGATCAGGAAGAGCAGGTAGGAGCGGTGGTCGTCGGTATTTTGCTCGACGATGTGAAAAAAGAAGTGTGGGGAAGTCACTTTATTATTTTGTTTGGCATGGTTATAGGTATCATTGCAGGGATAATAGGTGCCTATTTAATGGGACGAAAAGTTAAAAAAATCATGTTTGGCCTTGAACCGGCCCATATTGCCAAAATATTCGAAGAACGTAACGCTATTTTGCAAAGTACGAAAGAAGGCATTATTGCTATTGATAAAAACGAGACAATCTCATTAGTTAATTATGAAGCCATTCGACTTTTCAAAAAAGCAGGCTATGCGGACGAACCAGTTGGCCAACTTATTCAGAACTATTTACCAGACACCCGTCTTCATGAAGTAGTGAGGTCAGGAAAAAGAGAATTGGACCAAGAATTTGAACTTAACGGTCTTATTCTCGTGGTCAATCGAGTTCCTATTATAGTGGAAGGTGACATGGTAGGGGCGGTTGCCACCTTCCGCGATAAAACAGAAGTGAAGAAGATGGCAGAGGAGCTGACTGGTGTACGCACATACGCAGAGGCCTTACGTGCTCAGACCCATGAATTTATGAATAAGCTACATGTGATTCTTGGAATGGTGTCATTGGAAAGGTATGAAGAGCTACGTCAGTTCGTTAAAGAAACAACAAGACAAAGTCAATCAGAAGTAGGAAACGTTTCTACAATGATTAAAGATCCTGTATTAGCAGGTGTTATTTTCGGGAAAATGAGTTATGCGAGAGAAAACGGAATTAAACTGGAACTAGCTGATACGAGTCACTTACCAGTTTCAAACAAGATTGATACGACACATCAACTCGTCAGCATACTTGGAAACTTATTAGATAATGCCATTCACGCAACAAATACTAAGAAAAAACCGATAGAACTAGAGATCTATTATGAAGACGGTACACTTGAGATGATCGTCACTGATTATGGCACAGGGATGACAAAGGAGCAGCTCATAAGAGCAACGGAAAAAGGATTCTCGACAAAAGGTAAGCAACGAGGCATGGGTTTGTATTTAGTAGAGCGGACAGTGAAAGAGCTCGATGGAAAATTGAAGCTGCATTCTGAATGGGGAAATGGCACGTCAGTCTATGTGAAAGTACCATATCAACCACGGGGTGAGACAGAATGATTAAAGTCATCATTGTAGAAGACGATCCAATGGTAGCAGAGTTTAATAAGCGTTACCTAGAGAAGATTGACGGGTATCAGCTCATCAACAGTTTTAAGACGGTAGAAGAGGCTCTCCCATTTATAGATACCCATGACGTTGATCTCATTTTACTCGATATTTATATGCCTGGTAAAAACGGGTGGGAGCTCCTTTCCCAAATTAGAATGGCTGATAAGAACGTAGATGTGATGATTATTTCGGCAGCGCGAGATAAAGAAAGTGTAAAAAAAGGGCTTAGACTTGGAGCGGTTGATTACTTGATAAAGCCTTTTGAATTTGAACGGTTTCAAAGAGCTTTAGCCTATTATCGTGAAGAGAATAGCTTCATGAATCAGCAACATGATTTTCATCAAAAAGATTTGGATAACAATTTCTTTCGAAAAGACCACCACGGGACTGGAGAAACGATAGAATTACCTAAAGGACTGACAAAGCCAACCTTAAAAAAAGTCATAAAGACCATTGAAGCTTCTGAAAGGGCATCGTTTACGACAGATATGCTCGCTGAAGAAACAGGGATATCCCGTGTGTCAGTGAGAAAATATTTAGCTTATTTACTGGAATTAGGCATGGTTGAAGAAACGATGAATTATCACACAGTTGGAAGGCCCTCTGTTATTTATCATGTTACTGCAATAGATTTTGCAATTTGTGAAAAATGAGAGTAGTGCCTGAAGAATTTGTCGATTGTGGGAGAAAGTACTTTTTGTATGTGGACAGCCGCTGTTTGTATACTGCGGTTGTTCTTTTTTGTAAAATTTCAGAGAGACAATGAGGCTAGTGAACATGGCCTTTTAATGTCCAACGTTCGTGTGTCCTGAGATATAAAGACAATGGTCATTTTTAAAGAGGATGATTATTTTATACAAATCATTTGCGTTGTGAGTTTTTATACTAATATTTATCATAGATAAGCGTCCGTAAACATCCCGGCTCAAAATAGAGAGGAGCTAAAGTTATTTAGGAGGGAGCTGACGGACGCTAATGTCCTGATTGAAGGTTCGTTTTATAGTGTGAAAGGGGGAATATAACGTCCGTCTATATCACTAAACTGATATTCTTTGGCTAAGTCGCCTACTTTAAACACCTTCCCGCTTTTCTCCATAACATTGGGATCACTAGCTAATGCTAATATTCCACGCCCGACATAATGGGGCGTTTCACTTCCCGTTAATTCTTCTGCCTTTTGCCAATGCTTCTCATCTAATTCATGGTATTTCAACACAAGTTCTGTTCTCATAAATCCTGGTGAAACGGCGAGAACAGCAATATTGTCTGTCTTTAACTCGATTGAAAGGCCATGAGCCATACGAATAAGTGAATGTTTGGCTAGATCGTAATAAAAATGACCGATGTACTTGTCATCATCCCAGAAAGTCGTATGAATAATAAGTGCTTGGTTATTTTCACGAAGGAGTGGCATTGCAAAGTAGTTCGTAGCTAACTGGGCGCGAACACCTGCAGTAAACATCGTGTCCCAATTCTGTAATGATAAGTCCCAAAAAGGTTTGGCATCAATACTTAGGTCATGTGCTCCCCATACATTATTAACTAACACATCCAATTGTCCCTCTTCTGTACGAATTTTATTGATAACGGCTTCCGTTTCTGAATCGTGAGTATGGTCACATTGGATTGCTATCCCTTTTCCACCGTGAGCTTCAATTTGTGAAACAGTATCATCGATTGTTCCAGGCCACTGATTAGTAGAAGCTCCTTTTACACTGCGACCTGTGATATACACCGTCGCACCAGCTTTCCCTAGCTCTATAGCTATACCTCGACCAGCTCCTCTGCTCCCTCCTGTTACGAGAGCAACTTTCCCTTTTAGTGACTTCATAGATCCCATTCCTTTCGTTATATGATAGGTTTATTATAAAAGATTATACTTGACAACAAGTGTCATATTTAATTTAATGACTATAGCTATAAATGATGAGTGAAAAGGTGATGATGAATGAGGGGAGATCGATTACTCACGATTCTGTTGATGCTGCAAGCTCAAGGGAGAATGACTGCAAATGAACTGGCGGAGAAATTAGAAGTATCTGAACGCACAATTTATCGGGATATGGACGCTTTAAGCGGGGCCGGTATCCCTGTTTTGGCTGAACGTGGAAAAAACGGGGGATGGTCATTACTCGAAAATTTTCAAACCAATTTAACGGGATTAAAAGAATCAGAAATACAGGCGTTGTTTGTTTCACCGTCGGACCAATTACTCGACGATTTAGGATTGACCCGTCCATCAGAGGAAGCTAGAAATAAAGTTATCTCCTCAATTCCTGCTATATATCGTGAAAAAGCAAAAGAGGTTTGGAACCGGATTTATATTGACACCAGTTCATGGCGAAGTAGGAAAGAAAAAATAGACACTTTCGATGTTTTGAAAGATGCTATATGGCAAGATCATAAATTAAAAATTGTTTATGAGCGAGCAGATGGTCAAATAAGTGAGCGTATTGTTGAACCGCTTGGGTTAGTGGCTAAAGGGGTCAACTGGTATTTCATTGCTGCTAAAGAAAATGGAGAAATTAGAAATTACAGGGCGTCACGAATTCATACTGCAGTCACTATTGACGAGACATTTTGCAGACCGAAGCACTTTAACATTGCTCGTTATTGGGAAGCTTCGAAAAAAGCATTTATAGAAGAATTACCTATTTATGATGTTTGGGTGAAGGTGCCTAAATCATTGCTGCTAAAATTATCTTTTACTAATCATTTTGTACGGGTAGTAGAAGCTAGAGCTCAAGATTATGACTCTTTCATACCTGTTAAATTATCATTTAATACAGAAGAGGACGCCAAAAGATATCTTCTCGGATTTGCAGACCAGCTTATCATCATTGAACCTGAAGATCTCCATCATAAGATTTTTCAATTAGCTGAATCGATTGTTGTTTCCCATAAGCTTGGGAGATAAGAGACTATTTAGAAAGAGAGTGTGAGACTGTGTAATACATAGCTATTAAATTGGATAAAATGTGGTTTTACTGCCGCTACTTTTTTTACTTTCAAAACACTTTAACTACTTTCATTTTCTATCTGTGCCGCAGGTTTTCTAATACGATTAAGATGAAAGATTAAGGAGTCTGGCGAAGATGAAAGTGACTTTTTTTTAGAACATTATGTGATTTTTTTCACAAACTTTTTGATCTTCGTCTAAAAAAAGGAGTGAATAGTATGGCACAGGCAGTAAAGCAGAAGAGACAAAGCAGCCAGACGGCTAAATCAGACAACAGGCGTCCAACAGATGTGAAATGGAAACCTTTGTTTATCACATTGGCTATCGGTATCATTCTTTGGTTTATCCCAGCACCAGCAGGACTAGAACAAGAAGCGTGGCATCTTTTTTCTATTTTTGTGGCGACGATAGTTGGACTTATCATTAAACCTCTTCCAATGGGAAGTGTGGCTATTTTAGCGTTAACGGCCACCGTCCTGACACAGACACTGACAATAGACGAAGCTTTATCCGGTTTTCAAAATTCCACGATTTGGCTTATCGTTATCGCCTTCTTTATTTCCCGCGGTTTCATCAAGACGGGATTAGGCTCACGTGTTGCGTATCTTTTTGTAAAGCGATTTGGTAAAAAAACACTGGGACTTTCTTATTCCATAGTGGCAAGCGATTTAATTTTATCACCGGCGATGCCATCAAATACGGCGCGTTCAGGAGGTATTTTATTCCCTATTGTCCGTTCACTTTCAGAGAGCTATGGCTCAAAAGTTGGTGACGGAACTGAAAGAAAAATTGGAAGCTACTTAACGAAGGTAACATTTCAAGGGGATATGATCACGTCGGCAATGTTCCTAACTGCGATGGCTGCGAACCCTTTAGCGATGCAAATTGCGTTTGATATTACAGGAGAAACACTCTCTTGGACGGGGTGGGCATTAGCAGCACTTGTACCTGGACTTATTAGTTTAATATTAATTCCATTTGTCATCTATAAGTTGTATCCACCGGAGATTAAAGAAACACCAGCTGCACCAACAATGGCAGCTGATAAATTGAAAGAGATGGGCTCCCTTAAACAAGAAGAATGGGCAATGATCGGTGTCTTTCTCCTCGTTCTCGTATTGTGGATATTCGGGTCTAATTTTGGAATCAGTGCCACGGCCACTGCTTTTATCGGTTTATCCGTCCTTCTTATAAGCCAAGTATTAACGTGGGCTGATATTAAAAAAGAAGAAGGCGCCTGGGATACTCTCGTGTGGTTTGCTGTGCTTGTCATGCTAGCGTCCTTTTTAAACGAATTAGGAATGATTCCTTGGTTCAGTGCACTCATGGGTGATATGGTAAGTGGCTTTAACTGGATGTGGACGTTGATTATTCTTGCAGTCGTCTACTTCTATTCACATTATTTCTTTGCGAGTAATACGGCGCATGTAAGTGCTATGTACGCTGCTTTCCTTGCTGTTTTAGTAGCAGCAGGCGCACCGCCACTTGTATCTGCACTCATCCTTGCGTTTTTTAGTAACTTGTTTGGTTGTTTAACACATTACAGCTGTGGTCCTGCTCCTGTGTTTTTCGGATCGGGTTACGTGAGTCAAAACAAGTGGTGGTCACTAGGGCTTATTATATCCGTCATTCACATAATTGTATGGCTTGGTATCGGTGGGCTATGGTGGAAGCTGTTAGGTCTTTGGTAAACCATAGATGAATTAAAAAAGCGGGGGTTATGACATGAGAGAAATATCGACGAGAACGATAACAGATAAAGTAAGAGAACTTTGTATCAAAGCAGCTTATGATTTGCCGGAAGACGTTGAAGTACTGCTGAAGCAAGGGTTGGAGAGAGAAGAATCTGACTTTGGGAAGTATAGCTTAGACAAAATTATTAAAAATGTGTCATTAGCGCGTCATGATAATGTGCCGATGTGTCAGGATACAGGTATTACAGTCATACTTGTGCGACTTGGCCAACAAGTCAAAATTGTAGGCGGTAGTATGACTGAAGCAATCAACGAAGGTGTGCGACAAGGTTATACAGACGGTTATTTAAGAAAATCTGTCGTAGCAGACCCTTTATTAAATCGTGTGAATACAGGGGATAACACACCAGCTGTTATCCATACGGAAGTAGTAGAAGGTGATGAACTCCATATTCAAATCCTCCCTAAAGGAGCCGGAAGTGAAAATATGGGCGCAGTAAAAATGTGTAAACCTTCAGAAGGTATCGAAGGCGTAATGGATTTCATCGTAGATTCAGTCACGAATGCGGGAGGAAATCCCTGTCCACCGATTATCGTAGGCGTTGGCATCGGTGGGACGATGGATCAATGTACACTATTAGCGAAAAAAGCATTGGCTCGTCACGCTGGCTCATCACATCCTGAACAGGGATATGCCGAGATGGAACAACAACTTCTTGAGCGTATTAATCGTCTGGGGATTGGTCCTCAAGGCTTTGGTGGACGAGTAACAGCTCTTGCCGTTCATATTGAGACTTTTCCAACGCATATAGCGATGCTACCGGTATGTGTCACACTAAATTGTCACGCAGCAAGACACACTGAAGCAACTTTATAAAGGAGGGTATATACATGGCTGAACAAAAAGCATTGACCATCCCGCTCACATATGACCAAGTAAAAGATTTGAGAGCAGGTGATCTTGTAACGATAACTGGAACGATTTATACGGCCAGAGATGCAGCACATAAAAATATGACGGAGGCTTTATCTGCTGGAGAGGCTCTTCCAATGGATGTTACGGACCAAGTCATCTATTATGCTGGGCCGACACCAGCGAAACCAGGACGTGTTATCGGTTCCTGTGGACCGACCACAAGCGGCAGAATGGACGCATACTCACCAGCTTTATTAGCGGAAGGGTTGCGAGGGATGATTGGTAAAGGGCCAAGAAGCCCTGAAGTGATTGAAGCGATGAAAAAGCACGGTGCTGTTTACTTTGCGGCAGTAGGTGGTGCGGCTGCTGTTATCTCTGATTCCATTAATAAAGTCGATGTGGTCGCCTACGAAGAATTAGGACCCGAAGCTATAAGGAAAATGGAAGTTGTCGACTATCCATGTGTTGTGGCTATTGATAGCTTAGGAAACGATTTATACAAATTAGGTGTTGAAAAATATAAGCAAACAGAGCCTACGTCGTCGTGAGGCAGGCAGAAACTCTAGCGATAAAGGGGAACCGAATATGTTAACTTATGATGTAGTTGTAGTTGGTGCCGGGGGCGCAGGAATGATGGCTGCTCTTTCAGCCAGTGAAAATAAAAATTTAAACGTGGCCTGTTTATCAAAAATATTCCCAACGAGATCTCATACAGGAGCTGCTCAAGGGGGAATTAACGCCGCGATGGGTAACCGTGATAACACCGATTCGCCTGAGAAGCATTTTAAAGATACGGTTAAGGGAAGTGACTTTTTAGCTGATCAGGATGCAGTCGAGTTTTTCACGAAGCGTATGCCAGAAATTATTCAAGAATTGGACTATTACGGGGTCCCGTTTTCAAGAGATGAGAATGGTAAGGTAGCTCAGCGACCATTTGGTGGTGCGTCTAGTCCTCGTACATGTTATTCGGCGGATAAAACAGGACACGTCATTTTACACTCTGTTTATGAACAATGTTTAAAAAATAATGTGACCTTTTTAGACGAATGGTTTCTTCTCTCACTTGTTGTTGAAGAGGATGAATGCCATGGTTTGGTAGCCATGGATATTAAATCAGGAGAAATCCATGCGATCAAAGCGAAATCAGTCGTTATAGCGAGCGGAGGCTTCGGCCGCATTTATTGGAATAGAACGACGAACGCTTTCAACATGACAGGTGATGGGACAGCTGCTTGTTTTGAGGCAGGTATACCTGTTAAAGATCCTGAATTCGTTCAATTTCACCCGACAGGTCTCGCTTCTACTGGGATTTTACTCTCGGAAGCATGCCGTGGTGAGGGTGGTTACCTGCTGAATAAAGATGGAGAGCGTTTTATGAAAAAATATGCTCCTGACAAAATGGAATTAGCACCGAGAGATCTCGTATCCCGTTCGATTGAAATGGAAATAAAAGCGGGTAGAGGATTCGGTGAAGGGTTAGAGGCTTATGTTCTTATGGATCTGCGTCATCTAGGTGAAGAAAAGATCATGGAACGTCTCCCACAAGTGCGGGAATTGGCCTTAGACTTTGAGGGAACAGATTTAATGAAAGAGCCTGTCCCGATCAGACCGAGCTGTCACTACATGATGGGTGGGATTCATGTCATCAACCCGGAAACACTTGAAACACCTGTCAAAGGTATTCATGCTGCCGGGGAATGTGCCTGTGTTTCCCTACATGGTGCAAACCGATTAGGTGGAAATTCGGTAGCTGACGTTGTGCTATTTGGAAAATATGCAGGGATTGGTGCTAGAAAAACGGCTGAACAACGGACGTTCAAAGGTGACACATTGCTGACAAATAAGGCAACAGAATGGCATGATAAATTTCATGCGATGCGACAGAAAGAAGCCGGCAAAAGCCTTGTTGAGATTCGTAACACGATGGCAGGTACAATGTGGGATAATGTCGGTATTTTTCGTAAAAAAGATGAGATGGTGCATGCTCTTGAGACAATTGAACAGCTCATTGAAGATTATAAAGAAACATTCATTGGAGATGCTGCGGTCCGTTATAATATGGCGTTCGTCAATTACGTTGAAATTGGCAACTTACTCACATTAGCGAAGGCAGTGGCAATGGGGGCTATTGCAAGAGAAGAAAGTCGTGGCTCACACTCAAGGGAAGACTTCCCTGAACGTCGCGATGACGAATTTTTAAAGCATACCCTTATTTATAAAGAGGGCGACAACTATCGCCTTGATCACTATCCAGTGAGTATTACGTCATATACGCCTGAGGAGAGAGTTTACTAATGGATAAATTTATTTTTCAAATACAACGTTTTGACGGCGAAAAAAAATGGCTTCAACGCTATGAACTTCCCTATGAACCAGGGAAAACCGTTCTCTGGGCGTTAACGACGATTAAAGACGACTTAGATCCAACGCTAAACTTTACGTCGGCCTGTCGTCATGCCATTTGCGGAAGCTGTGGAATTAAAGTAAATGGTCACTCTTTCTTAAGCTGCAAAACATCTTTAGATGAGCTAGTAGAAACATTTAAAACTAAAACACTGACATTCGAACCGATGGGGAATTTCGATGTTGTAAGAGATTTAGTGATTGATTGGAAACCTAAGATGGAGAAGATGAAAAAAGTCAATCCATGGCTTTCACCAGCTAATCATGGTAGTAAGAGCAACGGTTTTATTCAATCAAAAGAAGAGGCTGATGCCATTGCTAAGCCGACAGATTGTATTTTATGTGGGGCCTGTGCCTCTGAATGTAATCAATTAGATGTAAATGATGGCTCATATCTCGATCCCTTTATCTTTAATAAAGCATATCGTTTTCTCGTTGATTCTAGGGATAATGCGCCTGACGCACGCTTAAAGCCGGCAGTCGAGAATGGATTATGGAAATGTCTTCATTGTAATGAGTGTGTGACACAATGTCCTAAAGGGATTCCTTTAACAGATCAGATCGCCTACTTACGACAACGGTCGATGGAAAGCGGTGAAAGGAATAATCAAGGAGCGCGTCATGCCTATGCTTTCCATGACGATGTGAGGAGCAAAGGACGCTTAAATGAGATGATGCTCCCAGTGAAAACGGATGGTGTTGTCAAAACGGTAACGAAAAAGATTCCATTTGCTTATCGCATGATAGCAAAAGGGAAAATAAATCCATTTCATTTTCCTAAGAAAATTGACGGCATTGAAGGCGTGAGAAAAATATACAGCGAGAATGAAAAGGAGCGAGTCTAATGAGGTATGCCTTTTTTCCAGGATGTACGTTAGAATCTGCAGCTGAGGAATTAATGATTTCCACGAAGAAAGTAGCAGCGGCCATGGGAATCGAACTGATTGAACTAAACGGCTGGACGTGTTGTGGAGCCAGCCATATACAAGATGTGAACGCTGATTTGAGCGATGCGGTTAATGCACGAAATATTGCTTTGGCAGAAGAAATGAATGCCCCTTTATTAACCGTATGTAATACATGTACACTCATGCTTAGAAATACAAAAACAAAGCTCGATAAAAGTGAGAAAAAACGGGACTCAGCTAATGCGAAGTTAAATGAGGCTGGGATGACTTATAAAGGAACGTCTGATGTCACCCATTTATTATGGGTTCTCATTAAAGACTATGGGTTGGATGAGCTTAAGAAACTAGTAAAACGCCCGCTAACAGGTTTGAAAGTGGCAAACTTTTATGGTTGTCATATTTTAAGACCAGCAGATGTGATGGGTTTTGAAGATCCATTAAACCCTCAATCGATGGAGATGGTGGCAGAAGCATTAGGTGCGGAAGTTGTGGACTTTGATCAACGCCTTGCTTGTTGCGGCTTTCATGCCGTCTTTCCTGCTGAAAAAGAAGTCATGAAACTAACAGAAAAAAATTGTTTGTCGTCTAAAGCAGCTAAAGCTGATTGTATCGTGACACCGTGTCCTCTTTGTCAAATGCAGTTAGATATGTACCAACCAGAGGCGCAAAAAGGAAGCCAAATGGATATTACAATGCCAATTTTACACTTGCCACAATTAATTGGTTTGGCATTAGGGTTCGAGCCTGAAGAATTGGCGATTGATCGCCATATAGTCGATGTCATTCCTACATTAAAGGTGGCAATAGGTTAGTTGACGGTCTGGAACTATAATGAACTGAACAAATGTCATCATTCAAAATAAGATATCAAATTTCAAATAAAGGGTTGTCTTCATAAGTTAATACTTATGCGGCAACCCTTTTAAATAAGTAACCATATCATCTATATAGGCGGGGGTTATCTGAGGATCAGAAGTGTCATCATGGTTCTTCTTATGGAAGTCGCCCACCCAATTTTCAAGCTTCTAAAATCAATGAATCTTCCATCCTCAATGAAACGTTTTTTCATCTACTATTTGATTGAGGTGATTGTATATAACAAGTCGACTCGGTTTATTTTCCTCCGCAACCTGTTTACCTGCTTCTATGGCCTCATCCATTTTATCCCACTCATAAGGGGCAGTAAAACCCCAACCTGAAAACTTAAGAAAATCGAAAAGTTAAGGTGGGGGATAAACTGCCCCTAAAGGTCCGATAAGTTAAACTAACAATCAGTGGGGGATGAAGGAAAACGCCCACTGATTGAAGCTTAGCTTTATCAAAGTCTTTCTCAGGTGCTACATCCTCGATTTTTAAAAACCATGCATCAGCATCTTTATTTGGTCTAACAGTGTATTCTTTCATTGTTGATGCCTCCCTTTGTGAAGAATAATTAATTTCTAAAGCAACTAAATAACTTGTTTTTTTGTTAAAAGGTGCTTAGTGTTGCGATTCCCGATTGAGAACGAGACTAAACAAGAAGGTAGATGAAATTTACCATATGCTAATGGACATAGGCTTTTTTACACCAATGAAACAAAAGGCTTGCTGATTTCACTTTATTCGCCTAAAATTGAGACGTATTTTGATCGTTAGAAAGAAGGTAAAGACATGTGGGATGTATTAAACGTTATTGGTACCATTGCCTTTGCATTAAGTGGTGTGCTAGTAGCGATGGAAGAAAAATATGACTTGATGGGTATTTATATTTTAGGGTTTATTACGGCATTCGGCGGTGGAGCTGTGAGAAATTTACTTATTGGTGTCCCAGTATCAGAGTTGTGGGAGCAAGGGACGCTCTTCACCGTTGCTTTTGCTGTTATGACGTTAGCATTTGTATTTCCGAAAGTAGTGCGATGGACACTTCTTCGTAGAGGTGTCTTTTTTGATGCCATTGGACTTGGGGCATTTTCGGTCCAAGGAGCGATGTATGCCTATTCCATGGGCTTGCCGTTAAGTGCTAGTATTGCTGCGGCTGCATTAACTGGAACAGGTGGCGGGATGATTAGGGACGTTTTAGCAGGAAGGAAGCCGCTATTTCTTCAGAAAGATATTTATATTGCGTGGACATTAATTCCAGGAGTCATTGTAGGAACAGGCTGGCTAACGGCGCCATGGCAGCTTTTATTAATTGTTGTGACAGTCGTTATTATGCGACTTTTCGCCTCCTATTTCGGTTGGAAGCTCCCCATTCGAACAGTTAGTTATCATACATGATGAAAAACGAAGCAGTGATACTACTGCTTCGTTACATGATATTTTGCTAATTCTGTTGTGTTTAAATAAAGACATCTTCTGGCGCATCTTTAACGACCACGACAATTTTTCCTTCATCTAGACTTTCCTCTAAATCTTCCGCCATAGTGTCAGTGAAGCCAACTTCATTAAATTTCGTACGCAGCTCATCACCCTTTTGACGGAATAGATTTTTTGTTGCTTCTCCAAAGCTTTGCTCACTCATGCCAATTGTATTTGCATCGGCATTGTCGGCGACTCTTTTAGTTCGATCATCGTCATGAGCCACAATATAAATGTCGTCTCCACTAATACCTTTGTTCTTCAATGCTTGAACAGATGATACAACTTCCTCATCATTGTGAAATTCTTTGTAAATAGGTGTCATATCTTATCATCCTTTCGATTAAAGTAAGTTTTATGGTGTTATGCACTGTTTTCCATTTAGGAGAGAGAAATAAACATCTTTTTTGATAGAAAAGGGCGAATTAGGACTCATGGATTAGGCGATAGTAAGGACAGGTGATAATAAAAAGAAGAGTAATAGCAAGAAGTTGAACGGTGGTGGCTATCGAGAAACGAGACGACTTGTGTGGGGAAGACTAGAGGAGGACATAGAAAAAGCTGTCATCAGCGTTCAATTTGTGAGACAGCTTTTTAGGACTAAAATGAGGCTTTACAGTGGCTCATTTGACTTAATTAACAGGAAATCTGTTGAGGTAACTGAGCTTGTTAGTTAACAGCGTGTGTTTGTAGGCTCTTACTTATCCTGTTGGACTGTTAGACTGTCTACTAATTTTTCTGCGGCTTTTCGATAAATATTACTCATGTTGATAAGCGTTAAAATTAACATAATATGCTCAGAACTCATGGCATTTTCATCTTTTAGAAGGTGTTCTACCTCTGACAAGTGATCAGTACAATCCTGGCGAAATTTATCTGAATTTCTCTTAGAGAGGCTTAAATAATGCCTATAGAATGTTTGAAGCTCTTCAGATGAACGACTGGATCCTTCAATAAGCTCAGATAACGTTAATTTAATGTCTTGGATAGATAATACACCCTTTAATTCATAAATTAAAGAGAGAAATATCATATGCTCTTTAGTGTATTTTTTATTTTTAATAGGAGGAATTAGACCTCCTTTCGCATAATTATTAATCATCGTTTTCGTTAAAACTTTATCCTTTTCATGGCGTTTAGCATCATCAAACGTGTTATCGAATAATTGAATGACTTGGTCCATATACAAATCGAGATCAGGGATGTCCGTCAGCTTAATGTGATTGTTAATCTGGAGTTTAGATAACACTTGCTCAAGGGATTCCATAGTTAAAACCTCCAATAATAATTGCAAAAAAATGAATGCCTAATTAGATAAAGTATATATGGTAAAACAGCTCAAGTAAATGTTGACTATTAAGTATTGTAGGTATATTATAATAAGTAGTTATTAAAACTAGATGAAGTGACTTGGAGGTTGTATTAATGAATATGTATATTCGAGAACCGGTGAACGGTCTCACACATTTGGCTGGTGCCCTGCTTTCGTTCATCGCATTACTAGCAATGGTTATTAAGGTTTCTCTAGATGGTGCCTCTCCTTTGGAGCTTATGGCAGTTATTATTTTTGGAATCAGTCTCATATTACTGTATTCAGCTTCTGCAACCTATCATATGGTCATTGCCAAAGATAAAGTGATTGCTTTTTTTAGGCGAATGGATCATTCGATGATTTATGTGTTAATTGCAGGGACTTACACGCCCTTCTGTCTTATTACGATGAATGGTGTAGCAGGATGGACATTGTTTAGTGTTGTTACGGGTCTTGCCATTGCAGGTGTTGTCTTTAAAATGGTTTGGTTTCATTCTCCTAGATGGCTGTCAACGGGGCTGTATATTGGAATGGGCTGGCTTGTCGTCTTCTTTTTTGCTCCGTTATCTGAAGTGATGGCCTATCCTGGACTGATGCTACTTCTTACTGGTGGCATTTTATATACGATAGGCGGGGTGATCTATGGTTGGAAGCCATATTGGCTGGAGTTTAAGCACATCGGCTACCATGAGATTTTTCATATCTTTATTTTACTTGGAAGCTTAGCTCACTTCCTAAGTGTCTATTTATATGTCATATAATTTATAATTTCCAACTGACTGGAATCGTCCAGTTGGTTTTTTGTTTGGAGAAATGTATGTTATAAACTTTAAACATAAGGATACCTCCTGTTCTGTTATTTTGTGGTCATTTAACTTTGTCAGAAGGAATTCTTTTTGCGTTAGATTGCTTGGCAAAAATACACTCGCTTGCCGTGGACAAGGCTTCAGCTAATCGGGGGAAGATCACCACGATGGATCTTCTGCTCCTGCGATTACTCGTCGCAAATAAATTAGCTCTTGCTTTTCCCACGGGCGTCTCATGTTTTGGACAATCAATGGGGTTGAATAACATTCATTAAAAAAATGGCTCCCACAAGTGAGGGCCATTATTATTAACTGGGTTTTGTCCCAGCTTCATCATATGAATGTTGGATGTAACCTATAAATGGTGTCTGTCCTCTTTTAATATCGCGTTGACTTCACCGCCGAGAAGTAAAATAAGGGAGGATAAGTGGAACCAGACCATGAGAGCAATAACGGTCCCGATTGTCCCATACGTAGCTGAGTAATTAGCAAAGGTATTTAAATAAATGGAAAAACCATATGAGGTTAACTGCCAGCCGATCGTCGCTACGATCGCCCCAATATAGACCTCGCGAAAATGAAGACGAATGTTGGGGCCGACTAGATAGAGAATTAAGAAAACTAAAAATGTTACGGCTGAAGTAAATAACCAACGAAAGACATCAATTTCAAAGAGCCCTAAATCAAACTCTAAGTAATGTTGCAGCTGAGAGCCAATAATTTGAACCCCTAGCGCCACAATAATGACAAAAAACATGGAGATTGTTAAGATGATAGAGGTTAAGCGGGCCATCACCATCCCGCGTTCCGCTGACACATGGTAGGCTGTATTTAATGCTCTTATAATGGCATTTAAGGCAAGGGAAGCCGTCCATAAAGTAAAGATAATCCCTAATGAAAGGGCACCGGTTTGCTGATTACGCTCAAGGACTTGCCACTGGTTTTCAATGACTTCAAGCACTCCAGTAGGAATATAAGCCTCTTGTAAGAGACGGTAAACATCCTGAAATGTGAAAGGAAGAAATGTTAAAAGACTGATAATAAAAATGAGAAAAGGAAATAGTGATAATAGAAAATAGTAAGCACACTGAGCGCCTAAGTCGATTAAGTTGTGCTGATTAAATCGAGTCCATAGCAATTTAAACATGGCGAGTTCCTCCTGAAAGAAAATAGCTTGTATTTAATACCTTATTCCCGTAAAGTGTGAAGAAGAATCAGGAATACATATAAGTTACGCATAACGTTCAAAATTTATCACAGATAACCAACCGTCCGTAAAGCTCTCTGCTCAAAATAGAGTAAAGAGTAAAATCGAAATAGGGTGGAGCTAACTGCCGGTAATGTCCTGATTAAACTCAACTACAATCAGTGTGGGAAGGACGAATGCCCACTGATTGAAGGTTCGTTTTATTTAGAAAAATAGAAGTCACTCTTTTTAGTCAATGACACGAGTGAGTGGTCAAGTTGAAAGTGAGGAAACGATCATGAATGGCGAGCAAAGAAAAAATATTAAGCCAGGTATAGAAGTAGCGATTGTATTAAAGCAAGATCAAAGAACAGGTAAGTTAACGAAAGGGATTGTGAAGGATCTCTTAACGAAGTCACAGACGCATCCACACGGGATCAAAGTGAGACTCACTGACGGACAAGTGGGGCGTGTGAAAGAGATTATTTCTAATAGCGATAGTCAGTAAGAAACGCCCTATTAAAAGAGTGTAGAGATGGGTAGTAGGCACGCATGTTTTTAAAATAGGGATGTTCACAACAGAAGTAAAGACTAATAGTTGTGAAAAAAGCAGGACGTGAGAGAACGTCTGTTACTTATAAGGAGTTCCGAACGATTCTCTTGAATTCGTTCGGAATTTTTTATCACAGATAACCGTCCGTAAAGCTCCCAGCTTAAAATAGAGTAAAGAGCAAAATCGATATAGGATGGAGCTACGGTCGGTAATGTCTTGATTAAACTCAACTACCAATCAGTGGAAGAAGGACGAATGCCCACTGATTGAAGGTTCGTTATATCACAGATAACCGTCCGTAAAGCTCCCAGCTTAAAATAGAGTAAAGAGCAAAATCGATATAGGGTGGAGCTACGGTCGGTAATGTCTTGATTAAACTCAACTACCAATCAGTGGAAGAAGGACGAATGCCCACTGATTGAAGGTTCGTTATATCACAGATAACCGTCCGTAAAGCTCCCAGTTTAAAATAGAGTAAAGAGCAAAATCGATATAGGATGGAGCTACGGTCGGTAATGTCCTGATTAAACTCAACTACCAATCAGTGGAAGAAGGACGAATGCCCACTGATTGAAGGTTCGTTATATCACAGATGGAAACAAACAGCACTTCTTCTGTGGAGATTTCAGCTCGTGTTGTTTTCAGTAGCATTACCTTGGCTTTTAATGAGTATTTACTTTTTTTCGAACGCTAAAAGTGATGTTTTTATTAGCAATAGAGCTCTCTCGTTTTCCAATCATGTCATAATAATCAGGAATGGATCGCCTTTTTCATCCTAGTTAGCCCCTCGATAACTGTGCTACGTGGGCAGGCTACATTCATTCGTACAAATCCTTCTCCGCCTTTACCAAAGCTAATTCCAGCGTTGAAACCTATTTTACCCTTGTGAGTGAATAAATGATTCAGTTCTCCATCTGAAAGACCTAATTTGCGACAATCAATCCATAACAAGTATGTCCCTTCAGGTTCCACGAGTGTTAATTCAGGTAGTTCGTCAGCGATATAACTTTTCACCACATCAACATTGCCTTTTAAATAGGTTAAAAGTTCGTCAAGCCACTCTTCACCGTATCGATAAGCGGCCTCCATTGCAACGATACCAAACGTATTAAGGGTAAAGCTTCCTTGTCGTTTGGCAATGGTGTGTAGCTTTTTCTGAAGGTCATTGTTAGCACAAACAATGACTGACGCCTGAAGCCCAGCTAAGTTGAAGGTTTTGCTCGGTGCAATTAATGTAATCGTATTTTCTGCAATCTCTTTAGATAAAGAGGCGATTGGAACATGTTGATGGCCTGATAAAATTAAATCAGAATGAATCTCGTCTGAGACAATGACAACATCATGGGCTAGGCAAAGTTCTGCCATACGGCGTAACTCTTCCTCGGTCCATACCCGTCCAACGGGGTTATGAGGACTACAAAGTATGAAAAGTTTTACGCCGTTTTTAAGCGCTTGCTCAAAGGCGTCAAAGTCAATGCCATACTGGTGTTCTTTTTTAATTAAAGGACAATTTTCAACTTTACGGTCGTTATCCGTAATCATTGAGAAAAATGGTGGATAGACAGGTGATTGGACTAAGATCCGATCACCTGGTTCTGTTAATGCTTGAATCGCTTTGCCTATTGAGGGGACAACACCAGGGCTGTAGGTGATCCAGCTTTTATTTATTTCCCATCCATGACGATCAGCTAGCCAATTAATAATTGCATCAGCTACTGTTTCTCCAGTAAAGGTATAGCCAAAAATACCATGTTCAACTCGCTTTTTAAGGGCATCGCTAATAGCTTGCGGCGGTCTGAAATCCATATCAGCTACCCACATCGGTAAAACGTCTTCTTCGGTTTTAAAGACTTCCTTAGTGCGTTCCCATTTAACAGAGAATGTGCCTGTTCGGTCTATATTTTGTTCAAAAAAAGCCATTTTATCACCCGCTATTCTATAGTCTCCTTTCAGTATAAAGGGAAAACGTTTATTTAAGCAAAGCGAGTGTTTTCAGGTAGTTTTAGTCACCACATTTGGTTACAAAAATAGTGATTGACTTTAACGGGAAATAGGCGTAAATTTTTCTTATTAATTAGTGGAAGTTTATCACAGATTTAAACTCCCGCCTCAAAATAGAGAGGAGAGCTAACTCTTAGGCGAGAGATAACGGACGTTAAGTCCTAATTGGCTCAACGCTCAGTCAGTGGCACTGATTGAAGGTTCGCTTTATATCATTCTAGATAAGAAGGGAAGACATATGAAATTATCATCAATGAAACATAAAAAACTATCACCACCGAGAGTCCTTGCTATTGGATTTCTTGTCACGATTGTTATAGGAACGTTGTTACTTATGCTGCCTTTTGCTACAACGGAAGGCATTACTCTGATCGATGCTTTGTTTACTGCCACGTCGGCTACGACGGTGACAGGTCTTATTGTGGTAGATACCGGATCAGCCTTTACGTTTTTTGGGCAAATTGTCATTATGCTTTTAATAAAAGTAGGTGGTCTTGGTTTAATGACATTTGCTATTTTAATTGTTTTAGCATTAGGGAAACGTATCGGTTTAAGGGAAAGATTGCTAGTCCAAGAATCTTTAAATCAAACTTCCTTAGGAGGCATGATTCGACTCGTTAAAGTACTGCTTATTTTTGCATTTTCTGTGGAAGCTATCGCCACCCTTTTCTTGTCATTTCATTGGATTCCGAAGTATGGTTGGGGATTTGGCTTCTTTACGAGCTTATTTCATTCTATTTCTGCGTTCAATAATGCGGGTTTCTCGTTATGGAGTGACAGTTTATCTGGATATGTTGGTGACCCTGTCGTTAATATCCTTATCACGTTCTTATTTATAACAGGGGGTATCGGGTTTACTGTCGTCTATGATTTATTTCGCACGAAAACATTTAGGCAGCTGTCTCTCCACACAAAATTAATGTTAGTAGGGACGTTGGTTGTAAATATAGTCGCCATGTTCCTGATGTTTGTCCTGGAATACGGTAACCCTAATACACTTGGAAGTTTAACAGGGAGTGAAAAGCTATGGGCTTCCTATTTCCAAGCGGTTACTCCGAGAACGGCAGGTTTTAATACCGTTGATATCGGAAGTCTGACCCCAGGTACGATCACGTTTATGTTGCTATTGATGTTCATTGGTGCTGGGAGCGCCTCTACGGGGAGTGGTATTAAGCTGACAACGTTTATTATTATCGTGTTGGCGATTAGCTCCTATTTAAGAGGACGAAAGGAAACGGTTGTATTTGAACGTCGCATTGATAATCACATTGTGATTCGTGCCCTTTCCATTGTCGGCGTTAGTCTGACCGCCGTCTTTATTAGTATCTTTATGTTATCAGTTACAGAGTCAGCCCCCTATTTAACACTCGTTTTTGAAGCATTCTCAGCCTTTGGAACTGTAGGACTGTCCATGGGGATTACTGATGAGTTAACGTTTATAGGGAAGCAGGTTATCATTGTCCTGATGGTGATAGGACGGATCGGCCCTGTGACACTAGCATTTGCATTAGCTAAAGCTGAAACAGCTCATGTTCGCTATCCGAAAGGCGATGTGTTTACAGGATAACGCTCGTAAAGTTAATAACACATGAAAGCCGTCCTAATAAACAGGACGGCTTTTGCTATTATTCTGATTCGATTTGCCATGCACCGTTACGACGAGGATCACCGCCACCGTACATTCCTTCGACGTTCCCATTATCATCGATGACCACACCAAGTCCTTGAATACCACCATAAAATAATGGTGAGCTATGTTCAACGACAGAGTATCCCATATTGCGAAGCTCGTTGCTAACTTCTTCTGGTAATTCCTTTTGTAAATAGATGACATCTTCTTCATTATAAAAGCGGGGAGCCTCGATCGCTTCTTGAAGTGTCATGGGCTCACCATCGTCATTTATTCCATAATGATATTGCATGATCGTCTGAAATACCATAGCAGGAATACGTCTTCCACCTGGTGACCCCATCCCGAGAACTGGCTGGCCTTCTTCTTCAAAAATCATGGGTGCGACAAAAGTACGTGGCCTTTTACCTGGCTCATAACGATTAATGGAATTTGGATTATCACTGAAATTAGTCATTTGATTGTTGATAAAAAAGCCGTCGATATAAATACCAGAACCGAAAAATTCACCTAGTGAATGGGTGGCGGACACCATTCTGCCTTCTTTATCTACAATAACGAAATGAGTGGTATGTCGAGAATCGGCTTCCTCTGCAGGGGAATCGAATAACTCGGATGTATCACCAGGTGTAATCTCATTAATAGAAATATTGTCTAGTAATTGTTGAATATAATCATCGTTTGTCAGTGCTTGATGATCAATATCATCGAACGCAGGGTCACCTAGAGTGTCAAGGCGGCTGTCATAGGTGACTTTTGTTATTTCATTTATTAAATGAATATAAATGTGCTGTAAATCCTCAGAGTTAGCAAGGTCTCCGAATGAGAAATCTTCAGGCAGGTCTTCATCCGGGAAAACGTCATTTAAATCGAGCTGATCTGCCACTTGCAAAGCTTGGACGACCACTGTTCCAGATGAAGGGGAGGGACCACCATAGACAATTTGTTCTCCCACTTCAGCAGAGACAGGTTCAGTTATTTGTGGTTCATAGCTAGCCAGATCTTCTTCAGTAAAATTGAATTGTTGTTGTAAATGATCCCCGATTGGTCCACTGTAAAAACCATCCGACCTGTTCTCCTGAATGAGTCGTAACGTATCTGCTAAATCTTCTTGAACGAGTAGGTCATTGACACCGAGAGCCTGTCCTTCAGGAAAGAATAGTTGACGCTCATGTTCTTCCATTTCAAGGTAACGAACAGCATTACCTGTTTGCTGGTGAAAAATATCACCTACCTGAAAACCTGTTTCAGCCCGTTCAATGGCAGGGGCGATAACGTCTTCCCACGGAAGTTCCCCATGATTCTCATGAATAAGGTCCATTCCCTTAACAAAGCCAGGGATTGCAACCCCACGGCCAGTAGGGTCATCATTTCCGCTTATAGGGGCGGCTTCCCGATAATCATAACTTATGACCCCTTCTGCTGGGTCGTGATAGAGCATAACCCCACCGCCTCCAATTCCAGATCCGTAAGGCTCAACTACGTTAAGCATAAATGAAACAGCCACAGCGGCATCGATAGCAGTACCGCCATTCTCGATAACGTCCATCCCAACTTCTGCTGCTAACGGATGGGTGGAGCTCGTCCCATAAATATCGACACGTGCCTCGCCATTATTTTGTTCAGCGGTTTGACTATTATTTTCGCTAGTCATAAGGGATTCCACTTGCCTGTTTGTGAAGCTACTATCAGAATACGGTTCCCGAAAAGGATCAAACTCACTTTCAAAATAAAAATACCAACTGATTAAGCCTATGAAAATAACACTGGCAAAGACGTAAGTGACGTTTAAATAACGTTTATAATTCATGAGGTTAAGTCCACTCCTTCAAGTACACCTGCTGCATCTAAGTCAATCTTTAATCTACCGTCTTCAATTGTCCACCACTCATCTGGAAGTTCTTTGCGAAGTGTGCGGAAAATACGATAGTCACGATAAAATTTTGTCCATCCAGCTGTTTCACGGGGCTGGGTATTCTCAATATACATAGGGACAAAGGAGAGTTGTTTCGAGCCATCATTTAAAAAATCAAGCTGAGCGATGGTTGATTCTTTCGTGCGGGTCCACCCTTGATCAAATACAAAGTTTCCAAGGCTGTTCATGACGATGGCGCGATTGCCGTTCGTGCCATCTACCACTGTCACAGGCTCTAGCACGTGTGAGTGATGTCCGATGATAACATCTGCTCCGTAATTAGTGATGTAGTGGGCTAATTCCTCTTGACGGTCGTTATACCCTACTTGATATTCGTCGCCCCAATGGATATGCACCATGACAATATCAGCCCCACCGCCGCCTTCTTCTTCAGGTGTTTTTGCTTCTAGCAGTCGGTTGCGCAGTTCGGCGAGCCCTTGATATTGAGGAGTGAAGACCCCACCCACAAAGTCTTGTGCACTGAATCCTTGCACAAAAACGTCTGTAAAGCCTATAATACCAACTCTCACATCGTCATTAATGTTAAAGTAGGACATGTCAGCGGCATCAATAGCACCATCTTTTAATTCTTCTTCTGATAAATTGATGGCGTCACCGATCCCAAGTGTTTCAATGGAAGAGCTGCTAATAGCAGATAATGTTTGTTGGAGCGATAAATCCCCATAATCAAGAGCATGGTTATTTGCAAAATTGACAGAGTCGAAACCTGCATTCTCCAACGCTTCCATTGCCCAAGGTTCTGAATAGATGTGAATATCTTTATTATGTAACTCAGCATCATCCATATGGGCGGCCACTTCTGGATCATCCTTATCTAATATCGGTGTCTCAAAATTACCTGTCACATAGTCTGACTCTTCAAAAAAAGGGTAGGTGTATTCAAAGACGCGATCAATCGGTTCACCACTTTGAACAGCAGCGTCATGAACATGCCGTCCCATCATCATATCGCCTACCATGGATATGCGATAGTTGACATCATCCGGACGTGTCTCAGTAGGTGTGTTTGCAGAAAAGTACCAATGATGCCCGAAAAATGGAATAGCTAAAATAACGATAGCGATAGTAGCATGAAGAACAGCTTTTTGACGATGACGGATAGTCACTAACTTTAGTCGATCTTTAAATGATAATTTTTCAGACATAGATAAAACGCTCCTAATCTAAAACAAGTGATAGACGGTAATGATGACAAAAGTAAAAAAAGCGATAACAAATGTTGAAGCGAACGTTGGTAAAACCCCTTGCTTATGTATAGAATTAGCGATTAAACCGGGAACGATCACCCCGATTCCCCGTAATTCCATAATTGGGAAGGGGGTCAGTGGATAGAGATAATCCATCCCCATTTTTAATAACACACCGACAGTTAGCATGGCCGCAAATTTTCTCCGTCCGTACAACACTGTCATTCTTCCAATTAATTGTGTGACAATAAGGAAGGTAAGTAAGCTAATCATACCTACTACGACCACGTACATTAATTGATCAAAAACGAGTGCGAGGTAACCAGGGACAACGAGTCCTGCTGGTACAATTCCGGTTTTCTCGGCATAGAGCAGTGATAGCAATACACCTACAATAATCGCTATATATAAATCTGTCCCAAACACGTTTAGCCAGCTCCTTAGGTGACGTATTTCTCAATCTCTATGAAATGTCATAATTAAAGATAATGATAGAATGTCTTTTCAGATAAAGGTCCGTAAAGCTCCCAGCTCAAAATAGAGAGGAGAGCGAAATCTATTCAGTGGGAGAAGAACGAAAGTGCTCACTGAGAAGAGTGGTCATATCTGTGATAACAACCGCTAGACGAATGCTTTATCCTTGTTAAGTGACGACAATGAGGTGCGGTTACTATTTGACATTGTGTCAGATAGGTCACAAGTTTCTTTTTCAAATTGTTCAATACCTTCTGCTAACTCTTGACCACCACCATGAATGTTGCCAATTCCATATATAAGACTTTTCTCCGGCAATTGTCTAATTTCCCCCAATACATGTTCAGTCGATTGTTTTTCTAAATTAATAATTTTTTTAACAGGCAGTGTCCCGTTTTCATAGGCGGTAACGATAGGGGCGACACTTTTCCCTGTTAGTATTAATGAATCTACTTCTAAATGAGGGAGAACATCTTTTATAAATTGAATCGTTCTGTCAATACGATCATCCCGACAATTCATAATAATGGTTTTATGATTGTGTGGGTAATCTTGTTGCAAAATCTTATGCCATATATTAAGTGTTGAGGTCGCATCGTTAGCAGCGAAGCCATTGAAGAAAAAGCTTGGGGCTTCTTCTTGGCCGAATTGATGGACTTTCATTGCACCAGGATCTACAGGTGCGTGAAGCATCCCGCGTAACGCCACCTCCCGATTCACACCTAGAATATCAGCGACAGCGAGCCCGATTGCGGCGTTTTCAGCGAACATCATAAAAGGAAATTGTGTTAAGTACGCGTCATCTACTGAAGCAACATCCGCTACGACCATCTTAGTTCCTCTACTTTCAGCGACCTTTTTAAAATAACGGTTAAAAGTGGTGGGAGGGACGACTAAGTATCCATTTTTCGGGATCGTACGGGCAAATGCTTCAGCGATTTGATTGATAGTCGGTCCCATTGCATCTAGATGATCGGCCATGACATTCGTAATAATAGTAATATTAGCTTTTACAAATCGCTTTTGAAAAACATCTTGGTAGTCGGGATTAACTGCCATACATTCCGACACAAAGGCTGTTACTTTTCGTTTAGATACCTTATCTACCATCATTTTTTGCTCAGAAATGTTTGGGCCCTGCAAACTGCGGGTAATAGGTTCTTCATCTTCACTGTCCCAATAAAATAACCGGGGAGACGTGCCGGTCGTTTTTCCTGATACCTGCTGCCCATCTTCTTTTAGAATCCCGGTAATTAATCTCGTGACGGTAGATTTTCCTCGAATGCCATTCACGAGGATGCGGGTGGGAATGGTATTAATATTTTTGTCTAATTTTCTCCGTTCACGTATTCCTATGAAAAGGACGATTCCTGCTAAAATAGATAGATAGATGAATTCGTTCATAGTCGTACCTCCTAGTTAGTCAGCAGCATTGATCTGTTGGTCTGAATATCATAAGGGCATGTAAGAACAAGTAGTTTCTAAATAAAAATATCTTTAAATCTCTTAAACAATATCGCTTTACCCGTTATGAAGAGATGAGAATCTTACATTTAGATCACAATGTGATAACTGTTTTTTACGCACTAGTTTCAGTGGTGTCTATTTTTTACCTCCATATAAAAGAATGCGAGTTACTCAATTAGAGATGTATAGCGGAACTGAGACAGGAGAGTGGTAGGACTCCAAATAAGACGAACAGAAACATAATAGAGTCAAAACTTTCATCTTTCATGTCGTATTGATAAACTAAAAAGAGTCTCAGTAAAAGGAGTTATCATATGGAACAATTGGCCAAGCATGTGTTAATAGTCACCTCGGTAGATGCAGAAAAAAATGCTGTTTTATCAGGGGTTCAAAGTAAAAACACCTTAAATATAGACGTGCAAACAGTAGGAGTTGGGGCTGTAACAGCTGCGGTTAATACAGCGAATCTCCTTGCGAAACATTCGTATGACGTAGTGATTAATATGGGGGTCGCCGGTGGATTCCCTAATAAGGCAAACATTGGAGATGCTGTCATTGCAACTGATATAACGGCTGCAGACCTTGGAGCTGAAAGTGATAATGGCTTTAAACCAATTGAAGAATTAGGATTTGGCCAGTCGGCTCTGAGGAGCGACAAAGCGTTGTGTGAACGCTTAGCAAAAGAGCTAAATACAGGAGGGATGCTTTCTGTCCATACTGGTCCTGTAGTGACATTGTCCACTGTTACCGGGACAACTAAAACATTGAAGAAATTAGAAAAGCGAGTACCGGGTGTTGTGGCTGAAGCGATGGAAGGATTTGGGGTGGCAATGGCTGCTCATATTGCCGGGATGCCGGTTTTAGAAATCCGTACGATTTCAAATTTGGTAGGACCGAGAGATAAATCAGCTTGGCGGCTTGATGTGGCACTTCGTTCACTAGAACATGTCAGTAAGCACTTAAAGGAGGTTTTATAAATGAATATCGCATTTTCACCATGCCCTAACGATACGTTTACATTTCATGCATGGGTGCACGGACTTATTAGCGGTGCACCTGAACTTCACGTGACGTATGCCGATATCGATAAGACGAACTATTGGGCAATGGCTCATAAGGGGCCTGAAATCATGAAGGTTTCTTATGCAGCATTACCGTACGTGTTAAATGATTATCAGTTGATCCCGTGTGGTGGTGCGCTTGGTCGAGGGTGTGGCCCTTTAGTATTGACAAAGGAGAAGGGAGAGACTATCGATCTAACAGGTAAAACAGTGGCTGTCCCTAGTGATAAGTCAACTGCTTTTATGTTGTTCACGTTATGGGCCGCGCAAAAGGTCCCAGGCGGAGTAGGTGAGGTAAAGGTCCTCCCATTTAATGAAATTATGCCAGCCGTTAAAGCTGGTAAAGTGGATGCGGGTCTCGTCATACATGAAGCCAGATTTACATATGAACAGTACGATTTGACAATGTTGGTGGATTTAGGTGATTGGTGGGAAGAGGATACAGGATTGCCGATTCCATTAGGCGCGATCATTGCTAAAAGATCATTAGGGAAAAAAGAAGAGATCACGGAATGGATCCGCCGATCTGTAGAGTATGCTTGGAAACACCCACAAGCTTCCAGGGACTATGTTATGGCTCATGCAGACGAAATGTCAGTGGATGTAGCAACAGCGCATATTGATTTATATGTCAATGAGTTTACGAAAAGTTTAGGTGAAGATGGTTATGCTGCGATTGAATCACTATTAAGTAGAGCGGCTGCCGAAGGGGTTGTACCTAAATGTGATTTAGCTAGGCTGAGGGATTAAATTTGAAGATTGGCGTTTGTGATGAGTGCAGAGAGTAGATAAAACAGCGTGTGGCTGAGCTGAGGTTCCCACACGCTGTTTTAATTAATCTTGTTAGAAGAAAATAACCGCCCAATAATCTAATACTACTTTGATCAATTTTTATCCCACTCTTAAGGGGCAGTAAAACTCCCACTGATTCAAGCTTAGCTTTATATGACTAGAAGGTCCGCTTTCTTACTGAATATCATATGATTGTCGTTCCTGAATGGAACCGTCTGATTTGTGAATAACGAGGTGTGTGTGTTTATTTTGAGCTATCTCTTTAGCTCGCGTAATGGCTTCTTGTTTATTCTCAAAGACTTCAGACGGCTGTTTGGCCTCTTCCGCTTGCACCGCCCAGCCATTTTCATGCGGATAAACGTGTTCGCCTTTTTCCATCAGTTTGGGTCGGGAAGATGAGTGGTTGTCACCATCGCGCTTTTTTAAATCTTTATCACGTTTATATGTTATCTCTTTAATCTCTTTCTCACTGGCGTGACTGTACCATTCTTTAGCTTGCTCTGTTGCGATTGGAATGGCGCGGCCTTCTTTATACCCTTCATCAACCATAGCATTGGCAATGTCTATCGCCTTTTTCTTAATAGGCGTCTTTAGGTTTTTTAAAGAGTCAGGATAATCGTTTGTATCCCATGGCATATGAAACACCTCCATCACGTTGTTGTCCTTTCTTTACCACATTTGGTGGAAAGCTAAACAACAGTGGATGGAGGTGAATCGTTATAGAGATTTAAACGAACGGAGTCTAAGAGTGTTTAAAACGACTGATACGGAGCTGAAAGCCATGGCGGCCCCAGCAATCATTGGGTTGAGTAACCAGCCAAAGAACGGATAAAACACACCTGCCGCTACTGGAATAAGGATAACGTTATATCCGAATGCCCAACCTAGATTTTGCCAAATCATCCGCATTGTTGAACGAGATAAGCGTAGTGCTGTCACCACACTCATAATATCTCCACGCATAAGTGTCATATTAGCTGTCTCCATCGCCACATCCGTTCCTGTGCCGATGGCAATCCCTACATCTGCTTGAGCGAGCGCTGGCGCATCATTGATCCCATCGCCAACCATGGCTACCACATTCCCTTCAGCTTGAAGGGCCGCCACTTCTTTCGCTTTATCCTCAGGTAAAACCTCAGCGATAAACCGATCCACACCTGTTTCGTTGGCGATAGCTTGTGCTGTTTTATGATGGTCACCAGTTATCATGACCACGTCCAAACCTAATGATTTCATGTGTTTAATCGCTTGAGTAGAGTCTTTTTTGACTGTGTCGGCAACACTGATAATACCAGCACTAGTGCCATCTATAGCGATGAACATCGGTGTTTTTCCCTCATTAGCTAAGTGTTCGGCATGAGGAAGTAACTCGGTGAAATCCACTTGGTGATCGCGCATTAATTTAGCATTGCCGATCAAAATGTGTTGTCCATCTATCGAAGCTTCAATGCCTAACCCAGTAATGGCATTTACGTTTTCAGGTTCCGCTAATGGTAACTGTTTCGTTTTTGCATGACGTACAATTGCTTCCCCTAACGGATGTTCAGAGGCTGTTTCAACTGATCCAGCAATCGTTAATAAGTGATCTTCACTGTATGAATGGCTCGTGAGAATATCAGTTACGGTCGGTTTTCCTTCAGTAATCGTGCCTGTTTTATCAAGGACGACCGTCGTTGTTTTATAGGCTTTTTCCAAGCTTGTAGCATCTTTAATAAGAACCCCGTTTTCAGCGCCTTTTTCCGTGCCTACCATAATCGCTGTAGGTGTTGCTAATCCGAGCGCACAAGGGCAGGCAATAATGAGAACAGCGATAAACGTCGTTAAAGCAAAAATACCGGAAGGCTCAGGTCCAATCATGTACCAAATGATAGCTGATAACGTAGCTATGATCACCACCGTTGGCACGAAATAGGCTGAAATGATATCCACCGTTCGCTGAATTGGGGCTTTGGAACCTTGGGCTTCATTGACAAGTCGGATAATTTGGGCTAAGGCGGTATCTTTCCCTATTTTTGTTGCTTTAAAGGTGAAGCTGCCAGACGTATTGATGGTAGCGCCGATAACTTCATCATCTTTTGATTTCTCAACGGGAATAGATTCACCGGTTAGCATTGATTCATCTACAGAGGAATATCCTTTTACGACGATTCCGTCAACCGGTACACGTTCTCCTGGTCTGACGATGATGAGATCGTCAATTCGTACCTGCTCTACTGGTATATCTACTTCTTCACCATTCGTCACAACTCTAGCTGTTTTAGCCTGCATGTTCATTAATTTCTTTATAGCAGTCGATGTTTTTCCTTTTGCTTTAACTTCAAAATAACGTCCTAGAAGTATTAAGGTCGTAATGACGGTCGTGACATCGTAATAAAGTTGATAAGGAAATCCCATCGTTGTTAAGGTTTCAGGAAATAAGGTCATAGCTCCGCTGTATACCCACGCTGAGGTTGTCCCCATTGCCACGAGCACGTTCATATCTGCCGACTTATTTTTTAATACTTTATAACTATTTTTGTAAAAACGCCACCCGGGGACGAGTTGGACATAACTTGTAAGAAGCAATAAGAAATAAGGATTGGCCATCCAATCAGGCACCCAACCGCTTACGTGCGGCATCATGTGTGGCAGGCTACCAATAAGCACGATGGTGGTGACGATTGCCCCGCTGACCACGTCTCGCTTTAATTTAGCCGCTTCCTGTTCGTGAGGATCGTCAGCTAGTTGCGGTGTTTCTTCTTCCAGTAAAGTTGACTCGTAGCCAATACTCGTTACTTTTTCAGCAACCATCTGTGGATTGAAAGACGGGTCTGACGTGGTCACTTGAGCTTGATTGGATGCAAGGTTTACACTGGCCTCTTCTACACCATCTAATCGGCTAATTACCTTCTCAACGCGAGACACACAAGAGGCACACGTCATCCCTTTCACCGAATAACTATATTTCTTTTCAGTCGGATCAGCCTTAGGTTCCGCTTCGTAGCCAGCTTTATGAATAGCGTTAACAATCTCTTTTTCAGTCGCTATTTCTGGGTCATATGTCACTTGAGCTTGGTTAGTAGCTAAGTTGACACTGACTGATGAGACGCCTTCTTTTCGATTAATGATTTTTTCCACGCGAGCGACACAAGAGGCGCATGTCATTCCACGTACGAAAAAATCTTGTGTTTTATAGGTCATTTTTTGATGCCTCCTGTAAAAAACATAGGGTATGTGTTGATATAGTAACAATCGTTAGTGAAAATTAAAAGAACTTACAATGTTAGTTTACCATACCCGTGTAAGGTATAAAAGAGATTGCTTTAAAAATTTTAAAATGTTTGAGATGGGGAGGTAGTTGTTAATGGATAAAAACAGTGAGCAGAGATAAAATCAATGAAAAGTATGCTACTGTTTTAGAAGATGTTTGATACTCAAATACTATTATTTTAAAGAAAGAATAGAAATAAGTGAAGGAAATGATCAAGTTATGAAGCTTTCACGATAAATCAAGGAGGAGAGATAAGATGTTGGCGATACAATGGGCAGAACCGAAGCATGCACCTGGGATTGTCTCTGTCTGTTCGAAAGCTTATTGAGCTACATATGGAGACTTATGTGATCATAACTATATTGAAAAAACGATTCAAACGTTCTATCACAGATAAGCGTCCGTAAACCTCCTGGCTCAAAATACAGAGGAGAGCTAAAGCAATTTAGGCGGGAGATAACGGACGCTAATGTCCTGATTAACTCAACTATCACTCAGTGGGGGAAGAGCAGAAACTCCCACTGAGTCAAGGTTCGTTCTATAACACGGAGAGAGTTCTTAACGAAATTAGTGAAACGAGTGCTTATTGGGGAGGATGGATAATTGCATGTGAAGGTGAAGTGGTCGTAGGAGCAATTGGGGGTGGAATGACAAGTCCTGAGACGGGAGAAGTATTTGTTCTTTATATCGATCCAAATCGACGTCATGAAGGAATCGGAACGAAGCTTTTAGAAAGATTGACAGACTGGCATAAACAGCACGGCGCTAAATGGCAGTGGGTTTCCGTTATGAAGAATAATAATAAAGGGATTCCATTTTTATGAAGCGAAAGGCTTTCACTATCAACATGAGCAGAAAACGTATCAGTCGGCAGAGGATGATAACGTTGTGTCTCACCGGTATTGTCGAGAAATTTAGCGACATCTTAAAGACACCTCGGGTTTCTGGCATGTCTTTAAGCGAGAATGCCAATTTGGATAACTAACTGATTTAAAATCTAACATGAGGATGTCTCCTTCGAGTAGTAGAAACGTAGCTTTAAAGAGACATCCTCGCATTATCGTTATGTTTGAGGAAGTAACTTAAATTTTTTGTCCAATTGCTTGAGCGAATTTATTAGCAAAATCAAGGCAAATATCTTCATCGTCAGGGAATAGCTCGACCTTTAAGCTGTCCGTCACGATTTGACCGCCGCATTCTTTAACCGTATCTTCTAATATATTAACGGCACCACAGTAAACTTCATAAGCGGTGTCACCTGATCCGAAGATGGCGAATGATTTTCCAGATAGGTCCATCTCCTCCATTTCTTCATGAAAGTCTAAGAAGTCATCAGGTAACTCGCCGTCTCCCCAAGTGAAAGCGCCTAGTATGATATAAGAATAATCGTCCATTTCGCTTGCTTCCGTATCCATGACATCTTGTTTGTCTACCTCAAGGCCAGCATTTTTTAAGCCCTTTTCGATAATGTCAGCCATTTCTTCCGTGTTCCCTGTCATGCTAGCAAATACGAGTAATACTTTGGACATAAGTAAACATCTCCTTTAGAAATTTAATGAACATGCTGGGGCATGTAAGACGTTGAAAACAATGATTCATAAAGTCCTGCTACGAGAAAACGATCTTCGTGATTTGTGACACGCCATCCGTGCCCGTGAATCTGCGTACACGGGACGATTTTCTGCTCAGATAGGTAGACTCGTGCTACGTGGCTTAAGCCTTGTTTATCGTGGGAGGTGGTCGTGTAAAGATATCCGTTGTGTTCAGAAAGATCTAAATAACATGCTTCCTTTACTGCAGCGTGACATGTTCTCCAAGTTAAGCTAGTGGTGTTTTGAGATGTTAGTTGGGCATAATCAACGCTTCCTTGATTCTTTCGGCAAGTACCAGCAGCGCATATGAGCGTATCATCACGTTTTAATAGTGAGGCAATCATACGTCTATCATGTTTGAGGCGCTTTACGTGATGATTTGCTAAATCAACAGACCAAACGCCGCCGTAACGGGAATGAATTTTTGTACCGATGTAAAGCATTGACCCATCAATGCAAATGGAACGGATCGCTGGCTGGTCTCGGCCAAGGAGTTGGAAAGGTTGATATGTCTGCCATGTGTCACCGTAGTCCAATGATAGATAAAGTTGATAATTACTGTGGGTGACGATCATGTGTGCTGAGTTTATACATATACTCCAAGCAGCATCAGAGGCAGGAAGTTTTTTGTGTGACCATGTCCGTCCTGCGTCTAAACTAATAATAAATCTCCCAGCATCACCAGACCCGGCAATAATATGATCGCGTGATGTTAAATCTAAAATGCGATCCTTTACTTCACATGCTTTCTCATGGATGCCTTCTTTCGTAATGTGTAAAATACCATCGGAAACAGCAAGGAAATAGTCGTTGTTTGTCCCGCTAACAACCGCCGTAGCCCCCTCAAAACAATCAGATAAACGCAATAAGGTCACCTCATCTCAAATAATCAGCCTAGTATTAATTTTATTGAGAATGATTATCATTGTCAATGTATTTTTATAATTGTCATGAGTTTGTAATGGGGACATGAGTTATGTGTCGCACATTTGTGGAAAAATAACATATAAAAAGCCCTGTAGCATACAGGACTTTTTACGTAAGTAACGTAAGATTATTTTTTCATAAATGAGTGAGGTAGTTTGTGAGAAGGAATACGTGAAAGGATTATCCATGCCAATAAAGCACCAGAAATACTAGATACAAAGAAGCCAGGGATGAAAAAGAACACACCGGCAGCTTGGCCTAAAAATACATGGGCGAGGGGGACTGCGAGCAAGGCACCAATGAAGGTTGTACCAATTACTTCACCGACAGCTGCAGCACCTTTATGCTTAAAAGTACGATAGGCGATGCCAGCCAATAAGGCTCCAACCATTCCGCCTGGGAAAGCAAGCAATGTTCCTATCCCCAGAAGGTTTCGCAATAAACCGATAGCAAATGCAATCAAGACGGCTGGTCCAGGTCCTAAAAGAACAGCGGCGATGACATTCACAGCGTGTTGGACAGGAAACGCTCGTGCCACACCGGCTGGGAACCATATAAACATTGCGCCCACAAGTCCGATGGCTATTAGCATAGCCATTAATGTTAATTTGTAAGTTTGTGTCATGTGTTGAGTCTCTCCCTAGATATAATAGATTAAAGGACTAAAAAAAGCCAAGCCCTCTCATGACGATGAAAGAACCTGACTTTGGTCACATAAACATAGACGTTGACTGTTACGTGACTACTTCCCTACGCTGGTATGAGCCAGATCAGGTTCTCAAGGGTTAAAAGGTTTTTACCTTTCTCTCAGCACATATTTATGGGCACCCCTAGTAGTTCATCTGTGTGTCTTAGATTGTATCAAACGTCTCTTAAAAGTCAATAAGAAGTGAAAGTTTAACACTATTAAACCATCGGGCAAATTGGCATTATAAGCTGAGTAACGAGCTATCTAGACATGCGGAAATGGTCATCTTTAAAAAATAAGTTCGTGTGTTATGAAAGAAAACAAGATAAAATACGAAGTGTAGAAGAGAAATTTAGCGGGAAAGAGAGTCTGATAAGCCACATTATACAGTGTGACTTCACAACAAAGAATAAGTCATTAAGAATAAAAGGTAATTATCATAAACTGATAGGAGGGTTCGAGAATGAAAATAAGAGGTATGCGTGAAAGGTTGATTATCGGTTTAGAGTGGTCAGGGACATTTGAGGAAGCGGCTGAAGGGAAGATACACCCAGTTATCACTGAAGCTAAAGAACGAATAGAAGATATCAAAGGGAAAGTAAATCCTCATGAATTTATCGGAGTGTCTACCCATGACAGGAGAGATGGCTTTACGTACATCGGCGGTTGGGAAGTGGATAATGGAACTGATGTCCCTCGTGGCATGGCATATCGGATTATTCCTGAAGGTGATTATCTTATTTATAAACATCGAAAAGATAAAGATATTAGTGAGACCTATAAGGAAATTAAACAAGAGTTAATAGAAAGAGGTCTGACGCCATTGAAGCCTGAGGACATAGACGCTTTTGATGACATTCCCCTTAAGATCGAGCTTCATAACGCCGAAAAAATATTAGTGGACGAACCGGTATTTGAGATTCATATCCCGGTTGCCAGATAAAATTTGTAAAACTAGGAGGTGGCTAAGCAATCTCCTAGTTTTTATCACACGCTAATGTCCTAATTCACTCAACTCCCACTGATTGAAAGTGCGTTTTATATTATACTTGTTTTTAAAAATGAGCGAGTGAAAGACAGTGAATCTCAGAGAATCAGTCAGGTGCGAAGTGGCAATAATGTTATAGGTTTTCATCGGACTGTTTAGCTGAAGGTAAGTCCTCTCGAAAAGTGTCTGTCTATAGCAAATGAGCACTGATTTGGCCGTATTTCATATGAAGATAATAAATTGAGTCGTCCCTGGTAACGTTAGTCTTACTTTTGGCTACTTGTTTATGGGTGAACCTTTTAACCGTTATGAGAAATTAAGCGTTTACGTGCTTCAATAGAAAAATTGGAACGGGATGAAAAAAGAGTCGATTTGTGTAGGAAATCATTGACGGATATTTTTTTGAAAAAGAGTTGCATATTTTCTGAAATTTCGGTACAATTGGGAACAATTAGATTTTAGATTGGGAAATAAATGAATATAATGGAACGTTCTTATCACGAGAGGTGGAGGGAAAGGCCCTACGAAACCTCAGCAACCAGCCGGCTTTAAGCGGTCAGGTGCTAATTCCTGCAAGAAGAAAACTTGCAAAGATAAGGAGAGGACTCAATTGCCATGTTATTAAGCAACCTTCTTCTTATTTTTGAAGAAGGTTTTTTTGTCGTTGCGGGTCTCTTCTCTAAATGCTCATAAATATGGATAGGAACAAAGGTATGCAAGAACGTTACTAAAGGAGGGGTTGACGTTAAATGAGTAAAGACACTAACGAGTTAGAAACAAAGATTGTGCAAATCGGAAACCGCAGTGAGTCAACAACTGGAACGGTTAGTGTTCCTATTTATTGTTCCACGGCATACAGACATGAAGGGATTGGGCAATCGACTGGTTATGATTATTCGAGATCAGGAAATCCCACGAGAGAAGTACTGGAAGAGGCGATCGCGTCATTAGAAGGTGGTGATCAAGGGTTTGCCTGTTCTTCTGGAATGGCCGCTATTCAAGTTGTCCTATCACTTTTTAATAGTGGTGATGATATTTTAGCAACGAGTGATTTATATGGGGGAACTTACCGTTTATTTGAAGAGTGCTGGCGGCGTTGGGGAGTCACATTTCAATATGGTGATGTAACAGATATTGAGTTTTTTAAACAACATATAAAGCCCACAACAAAAGCTCTTTTTATTGAAACTCCCACTAATCCGTTAATGTACGAAGCTAATTTGGCTGCTTTCAGCCAAATTGCCAAAGAACACGATTTGCTATTAATTGTAGACAATACGTTTTACACACCGTTTTTGCAGAAGCCCATACTAGAAGGGGCAGATATTGTCATTCATAGTGCCTCTAAGTATTTATCAGGACATAATGATGTGATAGCAGGCCTTATCGTCTCTAAAGGTGAAGCCTTGTCAGAACGGCTATATTATATTTTTAACAGCATGGGTCCGATCTTATCACCGCTTGATTCTTGGCTTGTGATTAGGGGAATGAAAACCCTTGCCTTACGAATGGAAAAACATGAAGCGAATGGAAAGAAACTAGCTGACTTTTTACAGGGGCATCCTGCTGTACTTAATGTGAATTATCCGGGGAGAGGGGGAATGCTCTCTTTTCGAGTGAAAGATGAGAAGTGGGTCAATCCTTTTCTACAGAGTTTAAAACTAATAACATTTGCTGAAAGTCTTGGAGGAGTAGAGAGCTTAATGACGTATCCAGCGACGCAAACCCATGCAGACGTCCCTGAAGAAGTCAGAAATGAGTTAGGCGTATGTAACAGACTGTTACGCTTTTCCGTTGGCATTGAGTCGGCAGATGATTTACGGCAAGATATTGATCAAGCACTTGCTGCGGCGGTCAAAAAGGAGGAGGAGAGACATGCCTGAAGCACGCCATTCATTAAGTATTCAAACGCGTCTTTTACATCATTCTCATAAAACCGATGCCTCAACTGGAGCGGTTAGTATACCGATACAGCCAGCATCAACTTTTCATCAGAAAAGTGTGGATCACTTCGGTACGTTTGATTACGCGCGATCAGGAAATCCCACAAGGCAAGCATTGGAAGAAACCTTTGCAGAGCTTGAAAATGGGACGCGAGCATTTGCATTTGCTTCAGGGATGGCGGCGATTTCGTCCACTTTTATGATGCTCTCTGCTGGTGACCACCTTGTGATTACTGAAGATGTCTATGGAGGAACATATCGGTTCACAACAGAAATTCTCCCCCGTCACGGTATTGAGTATACGTTTGTGGATATGACCAATATTGAAGAAGTAAAAAAAGCAATACGGCCAAACACAGCCATGATTTATATGGAAACACCATCTAATCCTACGATGAAAATCACGCCAATTCGAGAGATTGTCACATTGGCAAAAAATCATGAATGTCTTACCGTGCTAGACAATACGTTTATGACCCCAGTATTGCAGCGCCCATTAGATTTAGGGGTGAATGTGGTCGTGCACAGTGCTACGAAGTTTATCGGTGGGCATAGTGATGTGGTGGCGGGAATAGCAGTCGTAAAAGATAGTGAGTTAGCGAACCAGTTAAAATTTTTACAAAACAGCTTTGGGGCCATTCTCGGACCGAATGATTGCTGGCTCATTATGCGAGGTCTAAAAACAATGCACGCCCGTATGACGTTATCCTCTGCTACTGCCCATGACATAGCTGTTTGGTTAAACGATCATCCAACTGTTAAACACGTCTACTATCCAGGGCTTGAGAACCATCCTGGTTATGAGTTAAACAACTCTCAAGCAGAAGGAGCAGGGGCAGTGCTCTCGTTTGAGCTTATTGATCGGGACGCTGTCAAGGCTGTAGTTGAAGCTATGACGATACCCGTTTTTGCAGTAAGTCTCGGCGCTGTGGAATCTATTTTATCGTATCCCGCTAAAATGTCGCACGAAGCCATGCCTGCCTATGAACGGGAGAAACGAGGTATTACAGATGGTCTACTTCGTTTATCTGTTGGGCTAGAAAATAAAGATGATTTAATAGCAGATTTTGAGCAGGCTTTTCAGAAAATCTCGACAAAGGGAGAAAAACAAGTACCATCATTAAAAAGGTAGACCGACAACTGTTAGACAGGGGAGAGGAGTCGAGATGGGACTATTAAATGATTTACAGCAGAAGATTTTGGTCGGTGACGGCGCAATGGGTACGTTCCTCTATCAGCAAGGTATTCATGGCTGCTTCGAACTATTAAATTATGATCGTCCAGAAAAAGTATTAAAAGTCCATCAGCAGTATATTGAAGCTGGAGCGGATATTATTCAAACGAATACGTATGCAGCGAATCGATTAAAGCTAAGGCGTTATCAGCTGGAACATTTAGCAGAGGAAATTAATCTTAAAGCAGTCTCTATAGCTAGAGAGGCTGCTGATGATCATACGTATGTTTTAGGAACAATCGGAGGTATTAGTAATGTCCACTTAACAGAGTTTGAAACAGAAGAGGTCCAAGCGAGCTTTAAAGAACAAGCTGATGTGCTGCTAACAGCCGGTGTAGATGGCATATTGCTAGAAACGTTTTACAGTATTGATGAATTAAGCCTTATACTTCGTCATTTACGTCAACAGACAAAGGTGCCAATCATAGCACAAGTGACACTTGGGGATATTGGTGTTCTGCAAGGAGGAATATCGTTAAAAGCGGCTATCGATAGACTTGGAGAAGAAGGGGCTGATGTGGTGGGCTTGAACTGTCGAATGGGCCCCCATCACATGCTGCGTTCATTGGAAGAGCTGCCTTTACCGCTAAAAACGCATTTATCAGTTTACCCGAATGCTAGTTTGCCAAATGTACGGGACGGCCGTTTTTTCTATCAATCTAACCCTCATTATTTTGGCAAGATGACGGAAGAATTGGTAGCGGAGGGAGCAAGGCTTATTGGTGGGTGCTGCGGGACCACACCCGACCATGTGAAGGCGATTAAGGCCACGGTCATTGGCAAAGGATTAATGCCGGTCACTAGTAAACCTATAAAGGAAAAAAGGGCGAATATCGTTAGCGTCACACCACCAAATGTGACTAATTCTCTCACTGACATCTCGCCTAAAAGCCATTCAGTCATTGTAGAGCTAGATCCTCCTAAATCGCTGTCGCGGACAGAAGAATTCTTGAAAGGAACGAAAGCGTTAAAAGAGGCTGGTGTTGATGCCGTAACCCTCGCTGATAATTCTTTAGCCTCTGCCAGAATAGATAATCTATCATTAGGCGTGTTAATGAAGCAACAGACAAAGGCGAGGCCACTTTTACACTTAGCATGCCGTGATCGTAATCTTATTGGGCTGCAATCCCATCTGCTTGGTTTGCATACACTGGGGATTCATGATGTATTAGCGATTACAGGTGATCCTGCTAAAGTGGGGGATTTTCCAGGGGCGTCTTCTGTTTACGATATGGCGTCACTAGACTTAATCAAATTTATTAAACAATTAAATGAAGGCATTTCTTTTTCAGGGAAAGACCTCGGTGAAAAAACAGTATTCACAGTAGCAGGGGCATTTAATGCAAATGCCCGTTATATTGAAAAGGAAGTCAAGCGACTAGAAAGAAAGATTACAGCGGGTGCTGACTATTTTATGAGCCAGCCAGTTTATAGTCTCAAACAGATAGAGACCGTCTATGAGGCGACGAAACATTTAACCGTTCCGATTTATATTGGTATCATGCCCCTAGTGAGTAGCCGAAACGCTGAATTTTTGCATAATGAAGTACCTGGCATTATCTTATCTGATGATGTGAGAAAGCGTATGGCTGCTTGTGGCGATAGTAAATTAGACGGGGAAAAGGAAGGCCTTCGTTTAGCAAAAGAGCTCATTGACGAAGCAAAAACGTATTTTAACCATATTTATTTAATCACGCCTTTTTTACGTTATCAGATGACAGTAGAATTAACACGTTACATTCGAAACATAAGTGAAGAAGAGTCATTGATTCAAGGACAAAATCAAACGCAACAGGTAAAGAGGTGAACAGATGACAAAAGCTGGTTTTGAACACGCATTAAAGCAAAGGATTTTAGTGTTAGATGGGGCGATGGGAACGATGCTTCAAAATGCTGATTTAACGGCAGAGGACTTCGGTGGGGAAGAGTTTGAAGGTTGTAATGAGTACTTAAATATCACTGCCCCTCATGTGATTAGTCATATCTATAGCGCTTATTTAGAGGCTGGTGCGGACATTATTGAAACGAATACATTTGGCGCAACAAGTCTTGTATTGGCAGATTATGACCTTCAGGCATTAGCCTATGAGTTGAATAAAAAAGCAGCCGAATTAGCTGTAAAGGAAGCACAACAGTTTTCCACAGACGATAAACCGCGATTTGTCGCCGGTGCCATGGGCCCTACAACAAAATCTTTATCTGTTACAGGAGGCACGAGCTTTACTGAGCTAACGAGTACTTATCGTGAACAAGTTGAAGGTTTGCTAGATGGGGGAGTGGATATTCTACTTTTAGAGACAAGCCAAGATATGCGTAATGTGAAGGCAGCTTACGTGGCGATTGAACAAGCATTTGAAAAGCGAAATAACTACCTTCCCATAATGGTATCTGGCACGATTGAGCCTATGGGGACAACATTGGCAGGTCAAACGATCGATGCTTTTTATATATCATTGGCCCATATGAAGCCAACTGTCGTCGGGCTTAACTGTGCTACAGGTCCGGAATTTATGCAAGATCATCTCAGGACGTTATCTGAAATCGCCCCTTCGTACGTTCATTGTTATCCAAACGCCGGATTACCTGATGAAGAAGGTCATTACCATGAATCACCAAAGTCATTAACGAAAAAGTTGATAGATTTTGCCGAAAAGGGGTGGTTAAATATCGTCGGAGGTTGTTGTGGTACTACACCTGATCATATTCGTGAAATGGCTGAAGCGGTAAAAGGGTATGAACCGAGACGTCTACCAGACAATGCCCGGCACAAAGTGTCAGGCATTGAACCACTCATATACGACACGGATATGCGCCCTTTACTCGTTGGAGAAAGGACGAATGTCATTGGCTCTAGAAAATTCAAACGACTTATTGCAGAAGAAAAGTTTGAAGAAGCGTCTGAAATTGCCCGGGCACAAGTGAAGCGTGGAGCACATGTTATTGATATCTGTTTAGCTGATCCTGATCGTCATGAACTGGCAGATATGGAGAACTTTCTTCATCATGTGATTAACAAAGTAAAAGTCCCTCTCATGTTAGATTCAACGGATACATCGGTTATTGAGAAGGCCCTTACTTATTCACAAGGGAAGGCAATTATTAATTCAATTAACTTAGAAGACGGTGAAGAAGAATTTAAAAAAGTAGCAGAACTTATTCACCGATTTGGCGCAGCGGTCGTCGTCGGGACGATAGATGAAGAAGGAATGGGCGTGAGTGTTGAGCGAAAAGTAGCGATTGCGGAGCGATCGTTCAATTTATTAGTCAATGGTTATGGTATATCTCCA